>NZ_JACAPH010000001.1:0-73385 GCF_013385805.1 Pseudomonas sp. C6002
AAGAGACCAGATTGCGGTGTGTAAAGACGAAACGAACCGAAAGTTCGAGATCTTGCAAAACACCGAAAGCTATCACATACCCAATTTGCTGAAGCGAGGCCAACTGGCCACGACTCAGTACCCGAATTTCTTGACGACCATAGAGCATTGGAACCACCTGATCCCATCCCGAACTCAGCAGTGAAACGATGCATCGCCGATGGTAGTGTGGGGTTTCCCCATGTGA
This sequence comes from Pseudomonas sp. C6002, assembly GCF_013385805.1. Classification (NCBI taxonomy): domain Bacteria; kingdom Pseudomonadati; phylum Pseudomonadota; class Gammaproteobacteria; order Pseudomonadales; family Pseudomonadaceae; genus Pseudomonas; species Pseudomonas sp. C6002. Next base: position 227 of record NZ_JACAPH010000001.1, read on the forward strand.
GAGTAGGTCATCGTCAAGATTAAATTCCAGAACCCCTGATTGCTTATGCAGTCAGGGGTTTTGTTTTGCGCGGTCGGAAAGTATGGCGAGCTTGCTGGCGAAAAACTCCAACGGTAACGCGGGCTACCTGATGCCACGCATTGGTCTAAATCCCCTCGTCCCAATCCCCCCTCGCGCGCACAAACGCTACTGAATCCCCCGACAAATTTGCACAGTTATTTCTGAACCAGAACACTAGAATAGGCACCTAATCTTTTTTAGAGTCCGAGCCCTATATGCCCGACCCGGTTGATACCCTTGAGGTGTCAGACTTACCGCTGGACGAACTGGTGGCATGCCATGAGTGCGACCTGCTGATGCGCAAGCCGGAGCTTGCCCGCGGTGAAAAGGCCCAATGCCCACGCTGCGGCTACGAGCTGTACGCTCACCGCCACAACGTCGTTGAACGAAGCCTGGCGTTAGTGCTTGCGGCGCTATTGTTGTACGTCCCCGCGAACTTTTTACCCATCATGCAGCTCAATCTACTCGGGCAGTCCTCGCAGGACACCGTATGGACCGGCGTCGTCGGCCTGTTCGACACCGGCATGCAGGGCGTCGCCGTGGTGGTGTTCCTCTGCAGCATGGGCATTCCGTTGCTCAAGCTCCTGTGCCAACTGGCGGTATTGCTGAGCATTCGCTGGAACATCGGTCGCAGCTACGGCCTGCTGTTTTATCGCATTTACCACCACCTCAAGGACTGGGGAATGCTCGAGGTGTACCTGATGGGCGTGCTGGTGGCGATCGTAAAACTGGCTGACATGGCCACTATCACCGTAGGGCTCGGTCTGGCCTGCTTCGTCAGTCTGTTAATGGTCCAGATATTGTTGGAGGTGGTGATGTCACCTCACCAGATCTGGGAAGCGCTGTCAGGAGAGGATGCTCATGCGGGCGATTGATGCGGGCATTCTGATCTGTACCGAATGCCATGAATTAAACAAACAAGACCCGGACACCGACGAGCAAACCTGCACCCGTTGCGGTGCGCTGGTCCATGCTCGCCGGCCGAACAGCCTGACACGCACCTGGGCGCTGCTGATCACCGCGGCCATCCTGTACATCCCGGCTAATCTGTTGCCGATCATGACCGTCAGTTCCCTGGGGCAGGGCGATCCGAGCACCATCATGTCTGGCGTGATCCAATTGATGCAGCACGGTATGTTCCCCATCGCCGCTGTAGTGTTTATCGCCAGCATCCTGGTGCCCACCTTCAAGCTGGTTGGTATCGGGCTGCTGCTGTTCTCGGTGCAGCGTCACCAGCCACTTTCCGCGCAACAACGCATTATCATGTACCGCTTTATCGAGTTCATTGGCCGCTGGTCCATGCTGGATATCTTCGTGATTGCCATCCTGGTGGCAGTCGTAAACTTTGGGCGACTTGCCAGTGTCGAGGCCAATCTCGGTGCCGTAGCGTTCGCCAGTGTGGTGATCTTGACGATGCTTGCCGCAGTAACTTTTGATCCCCGACTGATTTGGGATAACACGGAGTCGGACGACGACCATGAGTGATTTGCCTAAGGCTAAAACCCGCCCAGCTTCCAACTGGTCGGCCATTTGGGTGCTGCCCCTGATTGCCCTGATCATCGGTGGCTGGTTGGGATGGCGTGCGTACAACCAGCAAGGTATCGAGATTCAGGTACGCTTTGAAAGCGGCGAAGGCATCCAGGCCAACAAGACCGAAGTGGTCTACAAAGGCATGTCCGTGGGTAAGGTCAAAACCCTGGCCCTGGATGACGAAGGTAACAATCGCGGGGTGATTGCTACCATCGAGATGAACAAGGATGTGGAGCAATACCTCAAGACCAACACCCGCTTCTGGCTGGTCAAGCCAAGTGTCAGCCTGGCCGGGATCACCGGCCTGGAAACCCTGGTCTCGGGTAACTACATCGCCGCCAGCCCAGGCGATGGTGAGCCGACGCGCAAGTTCAAGGCCCTGTCCGAAGAACCGCCTTTATCCGACGCCAAGCCCGGCCTGCACCTGACGATCAAAGCTGATCGCCTCGGCTCGCTGAACCGTGGCAGCCCGGTGTTCTACAAGCAGATCCAGGTCGGCCAGGTCAAAAGCTACCTGCTCTCCGAAGACCAGACCACCGTTGAAATCAAGGTCTACATCGAGCCGACCTACGCCAGCCTGGTGCGCAAACACACGCGTTTCTGGAACGCCAGCGGCATCAGCATCGACGCCAACCTTTCCGGCGTAAAAGTCCGCAGTGAATCCCTGGCCAGCATCGTTGCCGGCGGTATCGCCTTCGCCACGCCGGAGAACCGCAAGGACAGCCCACCGACGGACCCGAGCCTGCCGTTCCGCCTGTACGAAGATTTCGATGCAGCCGCGGCGGGCATCAAGGTCAAAGTCAAACTCACCGACTTCGAAGGCCTCCAGGCGGGCCGCACCCCGGTGATGTACAAAGGCATCCAGGTCGGCAGCCTGAAGACCCTGAAGATCGATCCGGACCTGTCCAGCGCCAATGCCGAGTTGACCCTCGACCCACTGGCCGAAGACTACCTCGTCCAGGACACCCAATTCTGGGTAGTCAAGCCGTCCATCTCACTGGCCGGCATCACCGGGTTGGAAGCGTTGGTCAAAGGTAACTACATCGCCATCCGTCCCGGCGACAAGGGCACCGCGCCACAACGGGAGTACGTCGCCCGCGCCAAGGCGCCGCCACTGGACCTGCGTTCCCCCGGCCTGCACATGGTGCTCTTCACCGACAACCTCGGTTCCCTGGATGTCGGCAGCCCGATCCTCTACAAGCAGGTCAAGGTCGGTTCCGTGCAGAGCTACCAGTTCTCCCGCAAGAACAAGCAACTGGTGATCGGCGTCCATATCGAGAAAGAATACGAAGGCCTGGTCAATGGTTCGACCCGTTTCTGGAATGCCAGCGGCGTGACCCTGACCGGTGGGCTTACCGGCGGCATCCAGGTGAAAAGCGAATCCCTGGCCAGCCTGATGGCGGGCGGTATCGCCTTCGAAACCCCGGAGCCGAATGTGCCGCTGAAAAAGCGCATCCCGCGTTTCCGTCTGTTCCCGGATCGCGAAGCCGCCAACCAGCACGGTACGTTGGTGACCATCAAGGTCGACCGCGCCGATGGCCTGCGCCCGGGTACGCCAGTGCGCTTCAAGGGCCTGGACGTAGGCAAGATCGAAAGTGTCGACCTGAGCGCCGACATGCAATCGGTGCTGCTCAGCGCGCGTATCACCCAAGTGGCCGACCGCATCGCACGGGCCGGCAGTCAGTTCTGGGTGGTCAAGCCTGAACTGGGCCTGATGAAAACGTCGAACCTGGAAACCCTGGTGACCGGCCAGTACATCGAAGTACAGCCAGCGACCAAAAGCATCGGCCCACAGAAGAGTTTCGTCGCGCTGGACAAGCCGCCAGAAGCCGTTCATCAGGAGGAGGGCCTGAGCCTGGTACTCAGCGCCGCACGCCGTGGCTCGTTGAAGGAAGGCGTTCCGGTCACTTACCGCGAAGTCACCGTAGGCAAAGTTACCGGCTACGAGTTGGGCCAGACCGCCGACCGTGTGCTGGTTCACATCCTGATCGAGCCCAAGTACGCGCCTCTGGTGCGCAGTGGCAGCCGGTTCTGGAACACCAGCGGCTTCGGGCTCGACTTCGGCTTGTTCAAGGGCGCGACTGTTCGCACTGAGTCCCTGGAGACCCTGGTCGCCGGCGGCATCGCCTTTGCCACGCCGGACGGCGAGCGTATGGGCAACGCTGCACGGCCCCAGCAGACCTTCCCGCTGTTCGACAAATTTGAAGATGAATGGCTGACCTGGGCGCCTAAAATCCCACTCGGCAAATAGACCGAGGCGCGGCCTTCGCGAGCAAGCCCGCTCCCACATTTGACCCAGTTCCCATTGAAGGAACCCGATTGAATGTGGGAGCGGGCTTGCTCGCGAAGAGACCCTCAAGAACACAAAAAAAAGGCCGCGATCCAGAAGATCGCGGCCTTTTTGCATTTCAGCGCAACTAATTAAACCTCATCCAGCTCCGGCTCATCCGCCTGCACATTCACCGTTGCCTTCACCACATCGTGACGACGGATGTACTTCCAGTCCGCCTCATCAATGTAGATCCCGTTCGGCCCGCTGCCGCCTTCCAGGTCGATTGCCACCTGGGCGGAAACCTGCGGCTTCACACTCGCCAGAATCGGCACGAAGCCCAGCTGCAAGCTGGTCTCCAGCAATGCTGCCTGATTCTTCTCATCGATGTCCGCGGCCTCATCGAGGTAGTACGGCAGGCGCACGCGACCGGCCTGGTCGCGGTCCATCAAGTGCAGCAACAAATACATGTTGGTCAGCGCCTTGATGGTCATGGTGGTGCCGTTGGAGGCGGCGCCATCGATGTCGGTGTGAATGATCGGCTGGCCGTTGACCTTGGTGATCTCGAACGCCAGTTCGAACAAGTCCTTGAGGCCCAACTGGTTATGGTTGGCCGCAACCAGGCGCGCCAGGTATTCCTTGGCTTCCTCGTTCTTGTTGTCCTGCTCGGCGCTCTGGCTCAGATCGAACACCGAGAGGGTTTCGCCTTCTTCATACTGGCCGGCACTCTGGATGATCTGGTCGATATGCTTGAGGGCTTCCTTGTTCGGCGCGAGCACGATGCGGAAGCTCTGCAGGTTGGACACCTGGCGCTTGTTGATCTCACGGTTGAACAACGCCAACTGGTGCTCAAGGCTGTCGTAGTCGCTGCGGATATTGCGCAAGGTGCGTGCGATATCGGTGACGGCCGCACGCCGGGCCTTGCCCAGGGTCAGTGCTTCATCGGTACGGTGCGCGTAAGCGTTGATCAGCAGGTGCAGGCGGCGCTCCATATCGTCTTCACTGTCGAACTTGGCCACGCCCTTGAGGCGCACCTGTGCGTACAGCGCGTCGATCTGGCCATCAGCGCGCAGCAGGCCTTGCCAGCTGTCCTGGTAGTCATTGAGCAGCGGCAGCAGGTTGTCCATGGAATCGTCGACCGGGTCCATGAACGGCGTACCAAACGGCAAGTCTGCCGGCAGCAACTGGCGACGACGCAATGCGTCATCCAGGGTGCGCTGCTTGGCTTCCATATCACCAATCTGCCGGCCTACCAATTGCAGCTTGGCCGACAGTTGCTGGACGCGCTCGGTAAACGCATCGCTGGAGCGTTTCAATTCGTCCTGGGCCGCTTCCATCTGCGCCAGGCTTTCCAGCTTCTCGCCTTCCTCGGCGCTCAGGGTTTGTGCACGGCGGAAATCTTCCAGCGCCTTCTGCGCGTCCAGTACCTGTTGGTACAGCGCTTCAGTCTGGGTCTTGCTCGCCGCGCGGTCGGCCGCCACGGCTTGCTGGGTTTTCAGTTGCTTGAGTTCTTTTTCCAGACGCTCTTTCTGGTCGCGCAACGCGGCGCGGTCAGCCAGTGCCTGCAACGCTGGTGGTTCAATGTGCGAGATGTCGATGGCCAGCCCCGGCACTTCAAAACGCTCGCCCTTGAAGCCATCAAGGATCTGCTCCAGGGATTTCACCCACAGGCCGTCCTCGTCCAGCGTGATGCCATGCTCACCCAGCGGCAAGCTGAACAGCGAACTGTTGAACAGGCGCATCAGACGCTCGACATCCTGCTGCGAGAATTCTTCCCGCAGCTTGGCGTAGCTGTTGTTGTCGGCGTGATCGAGTTGCTGCTTCACCGACTTCAGGCGTTTTTCCAGGTCCCGCAGACGTTCGTCCAGATCCTCGGCGCTGAACTGGCGCGACTGCGCCAAGGCCCCGGCCAGTTCATCGTGAGCATCCTTGGCGGCCAGCAGTTGCTGCTCCAGCACCTTGACGTCATCCACCAGCGCGAAGCGGTGCTTGAGCACCGACAGCTCACCCAGCCAGCGCTGAATCCCGCTGATTTCCCGCTCCAGGCGCATCAGCTCCTGAGTGCCGCCGCGCTGGTCGTTCTGCAGCGAATCCTGCTCGTTGCGGTAATGCTCGGCCTGGATCGTCAGCTCTTCCTTGCGCGCACTGGCGTAGTCCGACCAGGTGCCCAGCAACGAATCCAGCAGCGGTGAGAGGCGATGCAGCTTGCCCCGCAGAATGTCCCGCTGCTTCACGCCGTTGGCCAAGGCTTCTACCAGAGGGCCGGCAGCCACCAGCGAGTTGTAGTCCTGCTCCATGCGTCGTACATCGCGGAAGGCTTCTTCGCACGCCGCGATGTAATCGACACTGCCGGAACGCAGGCTGTGTTCGAACGCATCCAGAAACAGCTGCTTCAACTTGGCCGCGGTGATTTCCCGCATGTGCAGCAAATTGATAAACAGCGCGCGGAAGGTCTTCAGGCTCTGCTCGCTGGTGGAGCGCAGCGGAATCAGGGTCAGGTCCAGCGGGATCGACGTATGGCCGCCCACCAGCAAACGCCGCAGCTCATCGGGCTTGAGCTCATAGGCTTTCAGGCCTTCGCGCTCAAGGTTGGTGAACAGCTCTTTCTGGCGCAGGCAGGTGTCGTTCTTCTGGTAGTGCGCCAGGTCCAGCTTGCCGGCGTAGGCAAAGAACTGGTGACCGAAACCACCGCCCGGGCCGCGACCGACCACGCCGATCACGTGCGGGCCATGGGGAAGCGAGACTTCCACGAGGATGTAGCTGGTGTCGGTGGCAAAGTAGAAACGCCGGGATTGCTCCAGGGTGTACTTGCCGAAACTCATGTCCGACATGCGCGCCAGAATCGGGAACTGCAAGGCGTTGATCGACGCCGATTTGCCAAGGTTGTTCGCGCCGTACACCGACAGCGGTTCTTCCAGCGGGAACAGGCCCAGGCTGTAACCGGCGGTGTTCAAAAGGGCGAAGCGGCGAATGCCGTAGCGTTCCTTGCTCATGCGTCGGTCTCCTGTTCTTCGGCAATGGCGCGGGCCAGGGCGTCTTCTTCGCTTTCTTCTGCAAAGTCACTCAAGTCCAGCGGGTCATCGGTCTTCAGCAGTTTTTCATCGCTGTCTTCGTCGATGATCACCGGGGCCGGCAACGGCAATACGCTGTGGATGCTCGCGGCCAAGTCGCGGTCTTGCTGGACCGAGAGGCACACATCGAGGAAGCGGTGCATCGGCGGCAGGAAGCGGTAGATGCCGTTCTCTTCACCGGCAAAACCCAGCTGGGTCATGCGGCGCATGATTTTTTCTTCCAGTTCCTCGACGGTCTGTACTTCGGCCTGGATAAACAGGTCGCGGTACTTTTCCAGCAACGACGGCAGTTCGTCACGGCCCAGGCTGCCACCGTCGAGCACGGCGATCGGGTCGCGGCCCTGGTCGGCCAGGTGCTCGACGATGATGAAGGTGAACAACGCCAGGCGCTGGGCGGTCTTGTTGACCTGCGCGGCGGCCACGGCCGAGTCCGGCACGAAGTAGTAGAAACCCCGCGTGTCGCACACCAACTCAAAGCCCAGGGCCTTGAACAACGTGCGGTACTGGTCCTGGAAGTTCGACAGTTGGGCGTACAGCTCCGGGTCGCGGCGGCTGACGTGGTAACCCTTGAACAGCTCGCGAAAGATCGGCGCCAGCTGGGACAGTTCGGATAGATCAAGATGCATGAGGGGTGCTCGCAGAATTCCCGGCCGTATCAATACTGGCTGGAAGCAGGGCGAATGAGCGCAGGCTGACCTGGTGCTCGTGAGTGTGGTAATCCCGTCGTTCCAGACGTTCACGCTTGAAGCGTTTTTCCCGCGACAGGCGTGAGAACCAGTACAGCAACTCGTCGGTTGCGCCGTCCGGTTCCTGCTCCAGCAGCCAGGTCATCAGGTCCGGCATCGGCAGCGCGTCTTCACAGCGTTCGAGCATTTCCTTGACCGTGCGCGGTGCGCGAGGGGCTTCGCCCTTGTGGGATTTATGCGCCTTGGGGAAACGCGCCGGCTTTGGTTCGAAGTTGGCCAGGGCGTACACGTAGGCTTCGACCTGGCTGGCACTGCCAAGAAAGGTGCTTTGCGGCCGGGTGAACATCGGCATCGCCGCTTGCGGCACCGCGTCCAGGCCCTTGCGGCGAATCGCCGACAAGGCCAGCGCCGCGCCCCGGGTCACGGCATTGTGCCGGCGCGCTTCTTCCCGCAACGGCAGCAGCAGTTCCCGGGCGTGACGCAAGGTCAGTTGGGCGCTGGTCTGCATTTCGAGGATGCGCGCGTGGGTGCGCAGCAGCATGTCGTCGTCCACCAGGTGGCCGAGGCGCTGCTGCTCGGTGAGCATGCGCAACAGTACGTTTTCCACCTTGCGCACGCCTTGTTCGAAGGCGCCGTCGGCGTTCACCAGTTGAATCATCGGCTCGACGTATTCGTCCCAGGTCGCCAGTACTTCGGCGTAGCGCTGGCGCAACGGGATCTGCCGGTCGCTGGTCTTGGCGCGATCGGCCACGGCAGCGAGGGCCTGTTCGTCGTTGGCGAGTTTTTTCAGCACGTCGCGCACGCGCATGTCCAGCAGGCGCAATTGGCGCGCCAGGTCATGGCCGTCGCGGATGTCGAAGGCGTCCTGGATATAACCCGCCAGGCGCTCAAGGTGGCGCAGGTAGGCTTCGATTTCCAGGCACAGGCCTAGCCGGTGCTCCTTGCGAAGATACGCCAGGAAGTCGTGGATCTGTGCGTTGAGCTCGAAACGGTTCGGGCTCTTGGCGACAGGCACCAGGATATCCAGGCGAATCCACACGTCCAGCAGGCTGGTGATGTCCTGTGGCGTGCTGTCCAGTTGTTGGGCGGCCAACTGGGCGCGCAGTTCGCTGAGGCTCAGGGTGCCTTGGTCGAAGTGTTCGCACAGTGGCTCAAGCAGGGCCCAGTGTTCGGCGAGGGCGCGCAAGACGCGCTTGGGTTCGATCATCGGAATGGCCGGCTGGTTAGCGATTAAAAGCAGCGATTGTACTGCATCGGTGCCGGGATTTATCCACAGCCGGTCGTGAGGCGCTCACCGGAACGATCAACTGCGGGCGATCTTCGTCGAAGGGCGGTAGAATCCCTGTTCTTTAGTTATCCACAAGTGGCCGACCTTTGCTTATCGAGTCCCGACGTCGCGCTTACTTGACCGCCATGCAGGTGGTCAACTGGCTGCCGCGCACTGAATTACCGTTCGCCGCCCCTTCGCGGCCCGAGCTGCTGGAGGCCCCGGAACCGTTCGAGGCTTTCGAGCCTTCGGGTGAGGAGGCGGCTGCTCCGGTGCCGCTGGTCAAGCCCGTGGCAGAAACCCCGGTGGTCCGGCCAAAGGTCGAAGTGCCGCGCCCGTCGCCGGTGGCCAAGCCGGTCGTCGCCGAAGAGGCGCCTGCCGTGGTCAAGGCTCCGGTCGTACCGCCGCCACGCTTTGCCCTGCAACTGCTGCGGGCCGGGCGATGCCTGCTGCTGGTGGAGTTACCCACAGGCGAGCGCTTCCAGGCCCGCGACCCGGCCTATCTGCTGCTCAAGGACATGTTGCGCGCCGCCGGCCTGCCCGACAGTCCGCAAATCGTTGGCGAGCCGGTGCGCTGGCCGCTGCTGGCCCGGGGCACCATGGACCAGGGCCCGGAAGCTGCACGGGATTTTGTGCAAGGTTTTGTCTCGGCGCGCCTGGAAGACGACCCCTGCGTGTGCCTGTGGCTGATCGGCCTGCCCGCCGTGCGTTTTGCCGGCGAAGCGAATGCCGAGGCCTGGTACCGCGAACTGCAGGTCGAAGGCCTGGGCTCCGTCTGGGCCCTGCCGGGCCTGGAACTATTAATGGAAGAGCCACAGCGTAAGGCTGATGTCTGGCAAGCCATGCGCCGGCTGATGGCGCGCTGGAAAAGTACCGATGAGTGAAGCTTTATCCTTCCGCCCGATGACCGAGGCGGACCTCGACGCTGTACTGAAGATCGAATACGCAGCGTTCAGCCACCCCTGGACCCGCGGGATTTTTCTCGACGGGCTGGGCAAATACCAGATCTGGCTGATGTTCGAAGGCGAGCAGCAGGTGGGCCACGGGGTGGTGCAGATCATCCTCGATGAAGCGCATTTGCTGAACATCACCGTCAAGCCGGAAAACCAGGGCCGTGGCCTGGGCTTGAGCTTGCTGGAGCACCTGATGTCCCGGGCCTACGAGGCCAAGGCGCGGGAATGTTTCCTGGAAGTGCGCGACAGCAACACCGGCGCGTTCCGGCTGTACGAGCGTTATGGTTTCAACGAAATTGGCCGTCGGCGGGATTATTACCCCGCCGTCGGTGGCCGCGAAGATGCGGTGGTGATGGCCTGCACCCTGGTCGACTAAACACAGGGCCCAATGTGGGAGCGGGCTTGGTGGGAGCGGGCTTGCTCGCGAAGGCGATGGTCCAGTCGCCAGATGTAATGACTGACACACCGCCTTCGCGAGCAAGCCCGCTCCCACATTCAGTTCGGCAGGGTGTCAGCGGTTGCCGTCTACTGGATCGATATCGGCCAACTCGGCCTCATCCAGGCCATTGCCGCCGCCGATCTCGTCTTCATCGACGATACTCAAATCGTAATCCGCCGGATGGTCTTCACCTGCTTCCTGTGCATCCCGCGCGCCATCCTCATGGATCAGCGTTTCCGGGCTCATGTCATCATCGGTTGAGTCATGATCGTCAGTGGAAGCACCGGTCATCCCGGCTTCGCGCACCCGTTCGTCGGGCATCAGGTGCTCACGCTCCCGAGGCGGAATCTCGTCGCCGATTTCCGCAGTCGGTTCCTCCTTGTCAAAATCCAGCTCGCGCATTTCGCCCATGCGATCTTCGTTGTCATCAATCGGTTCCGGCTGTGTAGCGCCGTAGGGACGTCGTGATTCAGTCATGGCGATTCCTCATACTGTGGGGCTTATAGTGTGTGGACAGGCATGGCTCCCCAAGATTCAAGAAATTGCCGCCGGCTATCTTTATTGTTGGCGTGACCCGGACGGGCGGTCGAGTGTCAAAACTGCGCATCATTCCTGAGGCTTTCCCTGATGAACGAACTACAAGACTTGCTTGATAACAACGAACGCTGGGCGGATGCGATCAAACAGGAAGATCCCGAATTCTTCGCCAAGCTCGCCCGCCAGCAAACCCCGGAATACCTGTGGATCGGCTGTTCCGACGCCCGCGTGCCGGCCAACGAGATCGTCGGCATGCTGCCTGGCGACCTGTTTGTGCACCGCAACGTGGCCAACGTGGTATTGCACACCGACCTCAATTGCCTGTCGGTGATCCAGTACGCAGTCGACGTGCTCAAGGTCAAACACATCCTGGTGACCGGCCACTATGGCTGCGGTGGCGTACGCGCCTCGATGCAGGACAACCAGTTGGGCCTGATCGACGGCTGGCTGCGCACCATCCGTGACCTGTACTACGAAAACCGCGACGTACTGGCCCAGTTGCCCACGGAAGAGGAACGCGTAGACCGCCTGTGCGAACTGAACGTGATCCAGCAGGTGGCCAACGTCGGCCACACCAGCATCGTGCAGAACGCTTGGCACCGCGGGCAGAGCCTGTCGGTTCATGGCTGCATTTACGGGATCAAGGACGGCCGCTGGAAAAGCCTGAACACCACCATCAGTGGCTTCGAGCAACTGCCGCCGCAATACCGCCTGCGCCCGCTGGGTGCGGTCTAAGGGCTTTTGCGTTCGCGCCACTGCTCCATGAATTGCTGACCCTCGGGATTCAACGGCTCCTTCATGCCGGTGATCCAGCCCCGGCAGTTGAGCTCGCCGCACTGGCAGCGAAACTGTCGGAACAATACGTCCTCGGTGTGGGCGTAATCCATGGTCAGCAGGGCACCAGCGGGAATGGGCTGAACGGACCACAGTTCCAGGTACGTCATGTCGAGAAACGCGTTCGGGTTGCACGAGTGCGAAATCAGGCCGCTGAACCACGGGTCGTACAAGTGGATACGCGAGGACATCTGCACCGTATGCAGGCGCCGCTCATTCAGTGCGTAGCCGGACACCCTGGCGATGCACATACGGCTGTCAAAGGTGACGCGGGTCTTGACTCCGTCGCCTGAACCGTCTCGGGTACGCACCACTTCATAGTCGCGAGCGCGGGGGTAGCCGTGTTCGGCGAGGGCGGTCGCGAACGGGTAAAGACACTTGCTCACAGCGGTTTTAGCCTTGTCCATGGCTTGAGTTTTCATGACTCTCCAGGAGGGGCTGCATCGACCTGCCGGTGGTGTCTTGACTGCCAGTCTTGCAGCGGATGGGCGCGGCTCAAGACTCGCTTAAGTGGGAACCAATTTCTACTGTCAAATCTGACAGTAGAAATTGGCTATCTTTTATGTAGGAAAACGCCCTTCTTGCAGCCTGCTTCAGAGCGCCGGTGCTTCAATCGCCGGTTCTGGCACTGCGCTTTTCAATTGCCTCAGCTGGGTTTTGATCGCCGGCTGGGCACACTTGGCGTTCGCTTGATCGGGCGTCAGCTCGCGGATAGAGGTGTAGAACAGTTCGCAGGTCTGCTCCTTGCGCGTTACCTGCCAGGTGTTCATGCAGCCTTTGAGCTGCACATTCGGATCGCTGGCGGGCTTCTGGCCCATCGAGGCCTGCCAGCAGGCGGCGCTCAAGTCCTGGCCCATCACCTTCAAACCGGCCTCGTCGGCCTTTTGCTCGTCACCGTCGTAGGTGTCGGGGTTGGCGGCATACCAGATGTAGCTCGGGTGATTGGCACCCAGTACGGCGACCTGGCTCCCGACGGCCGGGCTGATTTGCGCCAGGCCCAGTACGGCAACGGTTTGCCCGTATTGCTGCTTGATCCAGCTGCGCACCGGCGCGCCGAAGGCCACCATCGGCAACGCGCCGCCCGCGTGCTGGCTCAGCTCCTTGACCATCCGGGTCTGGTAGTCGGTGAAGTAACCGTAGACGCCTTCCAGGTCCTTGCCCGCCGTGGCAGGGGCGGCGATCGGGGCGATGTCGATGATGGTCTGGTATTCCGGCGTCTGGGTCGCCGGGATGCCGTTGGCCGTGAGCAAGGTCGCCCAGCGGTCGGTGGTGGCCGACTCCAGGTAGTCCTGGAAGTGGGTCAGGGAATAATCCGGCGGGAAGTGCAGCAGCTCGATGCTCTTGCGGTTTTCCAGGGCCATGCCCAGCGGCAGGAACAGGTACCAGTTGAACTGCCATTTGCCATCACCATTGAGTTTGCTGGCGCCCTGGTAAGCCAGGTCGGCGGTATCGAGCAAGGTGGTCAACGGCTGGCCATAACCGTCTGGCACGCCGCTGAACGTGGCCAGCACCTGGTCATGCTCGGTTTTGACGCTGACTTTGCCCCGGCTGTAACCGTCGCGTTGCAGGCTCTGGTTCAGGTAGTGCTCGACGGTCTGTTCCAGCGTCCAGGGACGAAAACAGATGACGCTGCAATTGTTCGGGTACGCGAACAACTGGGTGACCCGTTGCGGGGTACCCAGCGGTACGGTGATATCAGCCTGTACGACCGCACTCAAGGTCAGTGCGGCCAGGGTGAAGGACAACCTGGAGAGTTTGAACATGGATGGTTCCCTGTCAGCGAAAGCCCGTCTGCGCGGGGTGAATGCCCACCCTCACACAGTAGCGGTTGACCGGGAAAAGCGCGTAGAAAAACTGCGCGCTTGTCGCTTTTAAGCAAATGCGTCTACACCGGGAAGTGCAGGGCATTGCTCAAATCCCCCATGGGCTTTTGGCCGCGCGCGGTCATGGCGTCGTCACGCTGCTTGAGCCCGTCGAGGGTTTCCAGCTGGAACACCCGGGTGATCAGACGCAGGATCGACGCGGTGTCGTAGACGGTATGGTCCACCGTGCCCTTGCGCGCGAACGGCGAGACCACCAGTGCCGGAATCCGCGTGCCCGGGCCCCAACGATCGCCTTTTGGCGGTGCAACGTGGTCCCACCAGCCGCCGTTTTCATCGACGGTGACGATCACCACCATGTTCTTCCACTGCGGGCTTTCCTGCAGCACCTTCAAGGCGCGGGTGATATGCCGGTCGCCCGAAGCGACGTCGGCGTAACCGGCGTGCATATTCAGGTTGCCCTGGGGTTTGTAGAAGGTCACCGCAGGCAGCTTGCCGGCCTGGGCATCGGCGAAGAACTTGTTGGTGCTGGCGTCATCCCCCAGGCCGCCATCGCGCAGGCGTTTATTGCGCTCAGCCGGGTTTTCCGGGCCTTGCTGCTTGAAGTAGTTGAAGGGCTGGTGGTGGTACTGGAAGTTCGGAATCTTCGGAATGCCGCCCGAGTCCTTGAACTGATCCAGCGTTGCTTGCCACGCACCGGCGTACCAGGCCCAGTCGACGTTCTTTTTCGACAGTTTGTCGCCGATGTGCTCGTGGGTTTGTGGCACCAGCACGTTAGGCAAGTCGGGCTTGGAGTAATCCGGGCGCTCGGGGTCGCGAATCCAGGTAGGCCAGTAAGGCGGGGCCAGGGTGTTCACGCCGAAACCGTCCGGGGTCAGTGCGCTGGGGCCGAATTGCGGCGGGCCGGTCATGGCGCTGGCCGGGGACTTGTCCAGAGGCTTGAGGCGCGGGTCGGTCGGGTCGTCGCTTTGCAGCGTGGCGATCTGTGCCTTGGCCACCGATTGCGCAGCGTTTGGGTACACCGGCGGGGTGGCACTGATCAGGTATTGGTGGTTGAGGAACGAGCCGCCAAACGCGCCCTGGAAGAAGTTATCGCAGATCACAAACTCCTTCGCCACGTCCCACAAGCGCAGGGCGTAACGGCTCTGGGCGTAATGGCCCATCAGCAGGCCGCCGGAGTCGCCCCAGGCGACGAACGCATCGTTTTTACCGCCATTGATCTGCATCTGGTTCTGATAGAACACGTGCCACAAATCCCGGGTGACCAGGCTCAGGGGCTGGTCTTCGCCGTTCGGGCCCTTCAGGGCGTAGGGGGCGTTGGGCAGGTTTTCCTGGTATTGCACTTCGCTGGGGTAGGTCACGCCATCGACGGTCTGCGGGCCGATTTGCAACACGCCGCCCCAGGTCGGGGGCAGCGTGCTCAGCAGGCTGCCGTCGCGGTCGCGTTGTTGATACTCAGCGGCGGTCAGGGCCGACAGGGGTTTCTCGACGCCGGGGAAATCAGCAAACAGGTTGTTGAAACTGCGGTTTTCGGCGTAGATCACCACCACGGTTTTAACCTGTTCGTGCAGAGCCTTGTCCAGCTCTTGCGGCGTCAGCGGACGCTCCACCGGCTTGCCGGGTGCCTCGCTGGTATTGCCGCAGGCACTCAGGGTCGCACCCACGCCCAGCACGGCCGCGCCTCCCAGGAAGCGCCGCCGGCTGGTGTCGACTGGCGGTTTGGCTTCAATGTCTTGGGAAGGGCGGTCTTCGTGCTCGTCGCTCATTGCTGGGAGTTCCTGCTGGTTGAATGTTGCAAGATATTTCGCAGGACGGTAGCAATGCAATGTGACGGAACGAAGACAGTGCCTTGAACGCTACAGGCCACTCATAACAAGCGCAGTGCCAATTGGCTGCCGGCGCGCAAGTACTCTACCTGGGACGCCAGCGCATCCTTGACGATGGCTTCGCCCGTGTCAGTCAGCTTGGCTTTCTTGGCATCGATGACGCAGGACTGCAGCAGTTGCATGGCCACATCCATGGCTTTCTGGAACGCCGTCACGTTGTTGTGCAGGCCAAACTCCTTGATAACAGTGGCCATGCGGCAATCGGCATTGTCGCGCAGGCCCTGGTACTCAACGAACGACACGTTGCCGTCCTTGTAAATAGCATTGATCAACTCTTCCAGCGATTTGGATAGGGGCGTCATCGGATTTTCCTTGGGGGGTGTGAGGCGTTATCCGAATCAGGTTAATCAAAGGCGTTGGCGGCAGAAATCAGGGGTTGCCACCGTAGTGAGTGGGACAACCCCGACGCGTTTGATCAGAAAGGTTACTGGCAGCTGCCCTATGGCATCACCGGCGGCAAATATTTAAGCGTCGTGCCCAACGCCCACAGCAGGAACAACACCAGCGGCGTATGCACCAGCAACTGCACAAACGAAAAGCCGATCAAGTCCCGCGCCTTCAACCCCAGCACGCCCAGCAGCGGCAGCATATAGAACGGGTTGATCAGGTTCGGCAGCGCTTCGGCGGCGTTGTAGATCTGCACCGCCCAGCCCAGGTGATATTCCAGGTCGTTGGCGACCTGCATCACGTACGGCGCCTCGATGATCCACTTGCCGCCGCCCGACGGGATGAAGAAGCCCAGCACCGCCGAGTACACACCCATCAACAGCGCGTAGGTGTCGTGGGACGCGATCGAGGTGAAGAAGGTCGAGATATGGTGCGCCAGGGTCGCGCCGTCACTGCCTTTCACCACGGTCATCAGCGCGGCAATCGAGCCATACAGCGGGAACTGGATCAGCACCCCGGTGGTGGTGGGTACCGCACGGGCCACCGCATCGAGAAAACTGCGCGGACGCCAGTGCAGTAGGGCACCGACCATCAGGAACAGGAAGTTATAGGTGTTCAGCCCCGAGATCGCGCTGATCGCCGGCTTGGTCGAGAATTCATGGAACAACCAACCGGCGGCCAGCAACGCCAGCAGGATGGTCAGCAACGGGCTGTGCTCCAGCCACTCGCCCGGACGGGTCGGCGGTTGCGGCTTGGGCATGTTGAAGGCCGGGTCGATACCGCAAGCCTTGGCGTCACGGGCGGAGTTCGGCCCGGGCGCGGTGGCGTAGGCGATGATCAGCGACACCACGATCAGCGCCAGCAACAGCACGCCGGACTGCCACAGAAAGATGGTGTCGGTGAACGGGATCATCCCGGTGATCGACAGGATCGACGGCGGCAAACTGGCCGGGTTGGCCTGCAACTGCGCCGCCGACGACGACAGCCCCAGCGCCCAAACGGCACCCAGGCCGAGGTAGGCCGCAGCACCGGCCGCGCGGTAATCCATGCGCAAATCCGTACGCCGGGCCAGCGCACGCACCAGCAAACCACCGAACACCAGGGACAGGCCCCAGTTGAGCAACGAGGCGACCATCGAAATCAGCGCCACCCAGGCCACGGCAGAACGGCCGTTCTTCGGGATGCGCGCCAGGCGGTCGATCAACTTCACGGCGGGCGGGGAGCTGGCGACCACGTAACCGCCAATCACCACAAAGGCCATTTGCATGGTGAACGGGATCAAACTCCAGAAACCGTCACCAAACGCCTTGGCGGCCTCGGTCGGCGCGGCGCCCATGCCCAGGGTCGCCACGGCGACAATGATCACGGCGAGGGCGGCAAACACCCAGGAGTCAGGGAACCAGCGCTCGGCGAAGTTTGAACAACGCAGGGCGAATCGGGCGTAGCGGCTGTCTTCGATAGCATCGGCCACGTTCAGTACCTCTATTTGTATTTATTATGGGGGCGGCAGTTTTGCTGCATGTTCCTCTACGGCTATTCATTTGGGAATGTAGTTATCTTCATTGATCAATGAGTAAAGCAAATATATCCGGCGAGATTGCCATCACCGGGCCCAGCTCATAACCTGCAGGCCATTTTGTTTGTCTGCCGAGCTTTTCCATGACTGCCACCTCTTATCCACAGGCGCAGCGTTTCTCCCGCTCCGACTACAAAACCCTGGGCCTGGCTGCCCTGGGCGGGGCCCTGGAAATCTACGACTTCATCATCTTCGTATTTTTCGCGCTGACCCTCAGCCAGTTGTTCTTCCCGCCGGAAATGCCCGAGTGGCTGCGTCTGCTGCAAAGCTTCGGCATCTTTGTCACCGGCTACCTCGCGCGCCCGCTGGGCGGAATCCTGATGGCGCACTTCGCCGATCACCTGGGGCGCAAACGGGTGTTCAGCCTGAGCATCCTGATGATGGCGCTGCCGTGCCTGCTGATCGGCATCATGCCCACCTACGCACAAATCGGTTATTTCGCACCGTTGATCCTGCTGGCGCTGCGCATCCTCCAGGGTGCGGCAGTGGGCGGGGAAGTGCCCAGCGCCTGGGTGTTTGTCGCCGAACACGCTCCGGACAACCATCGTGGTTATGCCCTGGGCTTCCTCCAGGCCGGGCTGACCTTCGGCTACCTGCTCGGCGCGCTGACCGCGACGCTGCTGGCGCAAGTCTTCACCCCGGCCGAAATCCTCGACTACGCCTGGCGCTTCCCGTTCCTGCTCGGCGGCGTGTTCGGCGTGATCGGTGTCTGGCTGCGGCGCTGGCTCAGCGAAACCCCGGTGTTCCTGCAAATGCAGGCCCGTCGCCAGGCCGGCGCCGAACTGCCGCTGCGTACCGTCCTGCGGGAACATCGCAGCGCGCTGCTGCCGGCGATGATCCTCACCTGCGTGCTCACCTCGGCCGTCGTCGTACTGGTGGTGATCACCCCGACCATGATGCAGAAAACCTTCGGCATGAGCCCCAGCCACACCTTCGCCCTGAGCGCGTTGGGCATCGTGTTCCTGAATATCGGTTGCGTGTTGGCCGGGCTGCTGGTGGACCGCATCGGCGCCTGGCGTGCGGTGTTGGTCTATAGCCTGCTGCTGCCGGTGGGGATTGCCGTGCTCTATGCGAGCCTGATTGCCGGTGGCGTGTGGCTGGGCGCAGCGTATGCAATTGCCGGCTTGAGTTGCGGGGTGGTGGGCGCGGTGCCGTCGGTGATGGTCAACCTGTTCCCGGCGCAGGTGCGGGTGTCGGGGATTTCCTTCACCTACAACATTGCCTATGCGCTGTGGGCGAGTACCACGCCGCTGATGTTGATCGCGTTGATGCCGACCAGCCCGTGGATCTGCGTGGGGTATTGCGTGGTGATGGGCGCGGTGGGCGCAGTGAGTGCGGCGCATTTTGGCAAGCGCCTACCCACCTGATCGTTCCCACGCTCTGCGTGGGAACGCCTCACTGGACGCTCCGCGTCCGCTCGTGTGACGCGGAGCGTCACGGATGCATTCCCACGCGGAGCGTGGGAACGATCATTACGTCAGGAAGTGCCACATCAGCAATGTGCCCACCAGGCCCACCACCGACACAATGGTCTGCAACACCGACCACACCCAGATCGTCTGCTTCAGCTGCAAGCCGAAGTACTCGCGCACCATCCAGAAGCCCGCATCGTTGACGTGGCAGAAGAACACCGAGCCGGCACCAATCGCCAGGGCGACCAGTGAGCTTTGCGTCGCCGCCAATCCCGCCATCATCGGCGCCAGGATGCCCGCCGTTGTCGTGGTGGCGACGGTCGCCGACCCCGTGGCCTGACGCAGCGCCACCGCAATCAACCAGGCCAGCAACAGGTAAGGCATGTGCGCGCCTTCGGCCACCTTGCTGATGGTCTGGCTCACGCCGGCATCCAGCAGGGTTTGCTTCAACCCGCCACCGGCGCCGATGGTCAGCAGCAGCACCGCGATCGGCGCCAGCGCCTTGCGCAGGGTGTTGCCGACATCGGCCCGCGGCATGCCGCTGGCCCAGCCCAGGCAAATCACCGCGGCAATCACCGCCAGGCCCAGCGCGATCAACGGCTCACCGAGGAACTTCAAGGTCAGTGCCACCGGGCTTTCCGGCGACATGGCAACCTTGGCCAGGGTGCTGCCGAGCATCAGGATCACCGGCAACAGGATGATCAGCAGCGACACAGCAAAACTCGGCTGGCGCGGCGCCTTGGGCGGAGCACTGAACAGCGCGCCAATGTCGGCCGGCTCATCCACGTGCATGCGCTTGGACAGCCAGTTGCCGTACAACGGACCGGCCAGAATCACGGCCGGCACTGCCAGGCAAAAGCCCAGCAACATGGTCAGGCCCAGGTCGGCGTGCAACGCGCTGACCGCAATCAGCGGCCCCGGATGCGGTGGCATCAAGGCGTGCAGGGTGGTCATCCCCGCCAGCGCCGGAATTGCGATTTTCAGCAGCGGCTGGTTCGAACGCTTGGCCATCACGAAGATGATCGGCACCATCATCACCAGGCCCACTTCGAAGAACAGCGGCAGGCCAATCACCATCGCCACCAGCGCCATCACCCACGGCAATGACTTGCCTTTACCCAACCCCAGCAGGGTGGTGGCGATACGGTCGGCAGCCCCGGATTCGGCCATCAACGCGCCGAGCATCGAGCCCAGGGCAATGATGATCCCGGCTTCACCGAGAATCGCCCCGGCGCCTTTGCTGAAGGCCTTGGCCACTTCTTCCGGCGGCAAGCCCGCGCCGACACCGGCGATAAACGTACCGATCAGGATCGACAGGAAGGGCGGCAGCTTGGTCGCGCTGATCAACACAATGATGCTGGCGATGGCCAGTAATACGCAGAACATGAGGCGGGTGTCGTGAACCATCCACGCGGCAGTCGATAACTCCAAAACGGGACTCCTTATCGAACAGGTTGGCTAATGTGTTTCTTTTTGTTTCCTGCTCGAAAAGCATACCTGATACAACGGTTCCAGAGCGTTCGTGTTCAATTTTGGTGCGCATGGCTTAACGCCCAGCTGACGGCGAGATGACAATTTTGCAACTCGTGCCGGTGGTTTTGGCCTATAGCTCTATGATCAACCGGACGACCACCCACGAGGATATTTCATGAGTGCAGGACACAGCCACGCCCAGGTACGCGCCGGCCACGAACGGCTGTTATGGATCGCATTGGCACTGACCGGCAGCTTTATGATCGCCGAGGTGATCGGCGCCTTTATCACCGGCAGCCTGGCGCTGTTGTCCGATGCCGCGCACATGATGACCGACGCCCTGGCGCTAGGGATTTCCCTGGTGGCGATCCAGGTCGCCAAGCGCGCCGCCGACCGCAAGCGCACCTTCGGCTATGCGCGTTTCGAGATCCTGGCGGCAGCGTTTAATGCGCTGCTGCTGTTCGGCGTGGCGTTCTACATCCTGTATGAGGCGTATCAACGCTTGCAGGCGCCCGCCGAGATCCAGTCCAGCGGCATGCTGGTGATCGCGGTGCTGGGGCTGGTGGTCAATCTGATTTCCATGCGATTGCTGAGTGCGGCCAGCGGCGAAAGCCTGAATGTGAAGGGCGCTTACCTGGAGGTCTGGAGCGACATGCTCGGCTCCATCGGCGTGATCATCGCGGCGCTGGTGATCATGTACACCGGCTGGGGCTGGGTGGATTCGGTGGTGGCGGCGGCGATTGGCTTCTGGGTATTGCCCCGCACCTGGACGCTGCTCAAGGAAAGCATGAACGTGCTGCTGCAAGGCGTGCCGGATGGCATTGATATCGACAAGGTGGAGCAGGCGATTCGCGGCGCTCCCGGGGTCAAGGACGTGCACGACCTGCATATCTGGGCCCTCACCAGCGGCAAAAATGTGCTGAGTACTCATCTGGTGGCGGATTCGGCGCAAGGCAGCGAGCAACAGATCCTCAGCCAGGTGACGGAGTTACTGCATGAACAATTCGATATTTCCCACGCCACGATCCAGATCGAAGGCGAAGGTTTTCAGCATGACGAGCACGACGAGGTGCATGCCTGACCGTCACTCACGGTCTTCCAGCACATAACCCACGCCGCGCAAGGTATGGATCAACTTGCGCTCGAACGGGTCATCGATCTTCGCCCGCAGGCGGCGGATCGACACTTCCACCACATTGGTGTCGCAATCAAAGTTCATGTCCCACACGAACGAGATAATTTGCGTGCGCGACAGCACCACGCCGCTCTGGCGCATCAGCAGGTGCAGCAGGGCGAACTCCTTGGTGGTCAGGTCGATGCGCTGCAAACCGCGAAACGCCCGGTGGCGGCCCTGATCCAATTCCAGGTCGGCCACCCGCAACACATCCGGCACCGGCGAATGCACGCTGCGGCGCATCAAGGTGCGCACCCGCGCGAGTAATTCGGGGAACTCAAACGGCTTGACCAGGTAATCATCGGCGCCCAGGTCCAGGCCCTTGATCCGGTCGGCGAGGCGGCCCTGGGCGGTCAGCATCATGATGCGGGTGCTGCTGTTCTGGCGGATGCGTTGCAGCACGTCCCAGCCATCCATCAACGGCAAATTCACGTCGAGCATCACCAGGTCGTAGGCGTGCTGGCGAGACAAATGCAGGCCGTCGGCGCCAGTGGCGGCACAGTCGACGATATAGCCACTTTCGCTCAATCCCTGATGGAGATAATCGGCGGTTTTAGGTTCGTCTTCGATGACCAGAATACGCATGTCGAGGATCCCGCTGGGCAGTGGAAAAGATGCCCGGAGCTTAAAGCAAAAGCCCGCGCCAGAGCCGTTGCTAACGGATTTGTAATGTTCTGGCCACTCCTCTGATAAGTACCGAAAGTTACATTGCCCACCTGTTAATTCATGGGCATGGAACTCTTGTTATGCCAACTTTTGTCCGCACGTTTATCGGCGCTTCGGTGCTGTTGCTGATGACGGTCCAGGGCGCAAACGCGCAAACCCTGACCCTCGAATCGGCCCTGCAAACCGCCTTCGCCAACAACCCCGACATGGCCGCTGCGCAGTGGGAAATCGACATCGCCCAAGGCGGTCGCCAGCAGGCCGGTTTGATCCCGAATCCGGTGGCCTCCTGGGATGCCGAAGACACCCGCCGCAACTCGCGCACCACCACCGTGAAACTGAGCCAAACCCTGGAACTGGGTGGCAAGCGCGGCGCCCGGATTGATGTCGCCACCCGTGCCCAGGAGGCGGCCGCACTCACCCTGGAACAGCGCCGCAACGGTCTGCGAGCGGAGGTCATCGACGGTTACTACGGTGCACTTCGCGCCCAGGAACGCCTCGACCTGGCCCAGCGCTCATTGGCATTGGCCGAGCGCGGCCTGGTGGTGGCCAATGGTCGCGTCACCGCCGGCAAAACGTCCCCGGTGGAAGCCACCCGCGCCCAGGTGCAACTCTCGGAAATCCGCCTGGAATTCAACCGCGCGCAGATGGGCCTGAGCGATGCCTACCGGCGCCTCGCGGCCAGTACTGGCGCGGCCAGCACCGATTTCCAGGCCGTCGCCACCCAAGCCCAGGCCGCCCCGGCATTACCGTCGCCCGCGGAGCTGCTGGCGCGCCTGGAACAGACCGCCGAACTGCGCCTGGCCGAGCTGCAAATCGTCCAGGGCGAAGCGGCCCTGGGCCTGGAAAAAGCCCAGCGCATTCCCGACCTCGACGTGTCCATCGGCAGCCAATACGACGCCAGCGTGCGCGAGCGGGTCAACGTGGTGGGCGTGTCGATGCCGATCCCGCTGTTCAACCGCAACCAGGGCAACGTGCTCGCCGCGAGTCGCCGCGCCGACCAGGCCCGCGACCTGCGCAACGCCGCCGAACTGCGCCTGCGCACCGAAACCCGCCAGGCCCTGGACCTTTGGCAAACCGCGAATACCGAAGTGCGCTCGTTCAACCAACAGATCCTGCCCGCCGCCCAAAGCGCGGTGGACAGCGCCACCCGCGGTTTCGAGATGGGCAAGTTCAACTTCCTCGACGTACTCGACGCCCAGCGCACCTTGATTGCGGCCCGCACCCAATACCTCGCGGCGACCGCCCAGGCCACCGAAGCCTGGGTGCGCATCGAACGGATTTACGGCGACCTCGCCCGGTTTTGATTTTTTCAGGAGCGTTCCATGAACAACAAACACAGGATGGCGCTGGCCGTTGCGCTGATGCTGGCGTGGCCGGCCATCAGCGGTGCGGCAGAGGCGGAAGAGGAAGGCAAGATCGAGCTGACCGAACAGCAGGTCCAGGCCGCCGGTATTCAACTGGCCCCGGCGCAATCCCGGCAGATCAGCACTGTGCTTTCGCTGCCGGGCGAGGTGCGTTTCGACGAAGACCGCACCTCCCACATCGTGCCGCGTGCTGCCGGCGTGGTGGAGTCGGTGCAGGTCAACCTCGGCCAATCGGTGAAGAAGGGCGAGCTGCTGGCAGTGATCGCCAGCCAGCAGATTTCCGATCAGCGCAGTGAACTGGCGGCCAGTGAGCGCCGGGTGGTACTGGCCCGCACCACCTTCCAGCGCGAGCGCCAGCTGTGGCAGGACAGGATCTCCGCCGAACAGGATTACCTGCTGGCGCGCCAGGCGCTGCAAGAGGCCGAAATCGCCCTGAACAATGCCCGGCAAAAGATGAACGCCCTGAGCGGCAGCGCCGTATTGGTCGGCGGCAATCGCTACGAACTGCGGGCGCCGTTTGACGGCGTAGTAGTGGAAAAACACCTGGGTGTCGGCGAGGTGGTGAGCGAGACCAGCAACGCCTTCACCCTGTCGGACCTGTCCCTGGTGTGGGTCACCTTCGGCGTGTTCCCCAAGGATTTGAACAAGGTCCGGGTCGGCAAGCCGGTGAAGGTCACCTCCTCGGAAATGGGCACCGAAGTGCTCGGCACCGTTGCCTATGTCGGCAACTTGCTGGGGGAGCAGACCCGCACGGCCACCGTGCGCGTCACGGTGCCGAACCCCGACGCTTCGTGGCGTCCAGGGCTGTTCGTTTCCGTGCAGGTCGCCACCGACACCTACCCGGCCAAGGTCACCGTCCCCCAGGAGGCGATCCAGACCGTCGAGGACAAACCCTCGGTGTTCGTGCGCACCAGCGACGGCTTCATGACCCGGCATATCGAACTGGGCGTCAGCGAAAACGGTTTCGTCGAAGTGCGCCAGGGCCTCGACGCCGGCGCGCAGGTGGCCACCGTCGGCAGCTTCATCCTCAAGTCCGAGTTGGGCAAGGCCTCGGCCGAGCACGCCCATTGATCCTGCGAGTGATTTCCCATGTTTGAGCGCCTTATCCAATTCGCCATCGAGCAGCGCATCATCGTGCTGCTGGCGGTGCTGTTGATGGCCGGTGTCGGTATCGCCAGCTATCAGAAATTGCCCATCGACGCCGTGCCGGATATCACCAACGTCCAGGTGCAGATCAACTCGGCGGCGGCGGGTTTTTCGCCGCTGGAAACCGAGCAGCGCATCACCTTTCCCATCGAGACCGCCATGGCCGGGCTGCCGGGCTTGCAGCAGACCCGCTCGCTGTCGCGCTCGGGCTTGTCCCAGGTCACGGTGATTTTCAAGGACGGCACCGACCTGTTCTTCGCCCGCCAGCTGGTCAACGAACGCTTGCAGGTGGCTCGCGAGCAACTGCCCGATGGCATCGAAAGCATGATGGGGCCGATCTCCACCGGGCTCGGGGAAATCTTCCTGTGGACCGTGGAGGCGAAAGACGGCGCGCGCAAGGAGGACGGCTCAGCCTATACGCCGACCGACCTGCGGGTGATCCAGGACTGGATCATCAAGCCGCAACTGCGCAACGTGCCGGGGGTGGCCGAGATCAACACCATCGGCGGCTTTGCCAAGGAATACCAGATCGCCCCGGACCCCAAGCGCCTGGCGGCCTACAACCTGACCTTGGGCGACCTGGTCACGGCGCTGGAGCGCAACAACGCCAACGTCGGCGCCGGCTACATCGAGCGCAGTGGCGAGCAATTGCTGATCCGTGCGCCGGGGCAAGTCGCGTCCATCGACGACATTGCCAACATCGTCATCACCACTTCCGACGGTACGCCGATTCGGGTGCGCAACGTCGCCCAGGTCGACATTGGCCGCGAGCTGCGTACCGGTGCCGCCACGGAAAATGGCCGCGAAGTGGTGCTGGGCACGGTGTTCATGTTGATCGGCGAAAACAGCCGCACGGTGTCCCAGGCGGTCGCGAAAAAACTCGAAGAGATCAACCGTTCGCTGCCTGAAGGTGTGGTGGCCGTCACCGTCTACGACCGCACCAACCTGGTGGAAAAAGCCATCAGTACCGTGAAGAAAAACCTCTTCGAAGGGGCGCTGCTGGTGGTGGCGGTGCTGTTCCTGTTCCTCGGCAATATCCGCGCTGCGCTGATCACCGCGATGGTGATTCCCCTGGCCATGTTGTTCACCTTTACCGGGATGTTTACCAACAAGGTCAGCGCCAACCTGATGAGCCTCGGCGCGCTGGATTTCGGGATTATCGTGGATGGCGCGGTGGTGATCGTCGAAAACGCCATCCGCCGCCTGGCCCACGCCCAGCAGCGCCA
Source organism: Pseudomonas sp. C6002 (assembly GCF_013385805.1). Lineage (NCBI taxonomy): Bacteria > Pseudomonadati > Pseudomonadota > Gammaproteobacteria > Pseudomonadales > Pseudomonadaceae > Pseudomonas > Pseudomonas sp. C6002. The sequence continues at coordinate 26,003 of NZ_JACAPH010000001.1, forward strand.
CGGGCGATTGCTGACCCGCAGCGAGCGCCTGCATGAAGTGTTCGCTGCGGCCAAGGAAGCGCGGCGCGCGCTGATCTTCGGGCAACTGATCATCATAGTGGTGTACCTGCCGATCTTCGCCCTCACCGGGGTCGCCGGGAAGATGTTCCACCCGATGGCGTTCACCGTGGTGATCGCGCTGCTGGGGGCAATGATTCTGTCCGTGACCTTCGTGCCGGCGGCCATTGCGCTGTTCGTCACCGGCAAGGTCAAGGAAGAGGAAAACCTGGTGATGCGCAGCGCACGCCGTGTCTACGCGCCGGTGCTGGATTGGGTGATGGCGCGCCGGCCGCTGGTGTTCGGCCTGGCGGTGCTGGCCATCGTTGCGTCGGGCCTGGTGGCCAGTCGCATGGGCAGCGAATTTATCCCCAGCCTCAGCGAGGGTGATTTCGCCCAACAAGCGTTGCGGGTGCCGGGCACCAGCCTGACGCAGTCGGTACAGATGCAGCAGCAACTGGAAAAGACCTTGATGGCCGAGGTGCCGGAAATCGAGCGGGTATTCGCCCGCACCGGCACCGCGGAAATCGCCTCCGACCCGATGCCGCCGAACATCTCCGACAGCTACGTGATGCTCAAGCCCAAGGACCAGTGGCCCGACCCGAAGAAGTCCCGCGAGGCAATCATCGCCGACATCCAGCGCGCCAGTGCGATTGTGCCGGGCAGCGTGTATGAACTGTCGCAACCGATCCAGCTGCGCTTCAACGAACTGATTTCCGGCGTGCGCAGTGACGTGGCGGTGAAGGTGTTTGGTGACGACATGGCGGTGCTCAACAAGACCGCCGGGGAAATCGCCGAGACCTTGCAAACCCTCAAGGGCGCCTCGGAAGTGAAGGTGGAACAGACCTCCGGCCTGCCGGTGCTGACCATCAATATCGACCGCGACAAGGCCGCGCGTTTCGGCCTGAACGTGGGCGATGTGCAAGACACGATCGCCGTTGCCGTGGGTGGGCGCCAGGCCGGGACGATGTACGAAGGCGACCGGCGTTTTGACATGGTCGTGCGTTTGTCGGACGCGCTGCGCACCGATATCGAAGGCCTGTCGCGGCTGTTGATTCCGATCCCGGCGCTGGCGAATAACGCGGCGGGGCAGTTGGGTTTTATCGCGCTGTCGGAAGTCGCCAGCCTGGACCTGGTGCTCGGCCCCAACCAGATCAGCCGTGAAAACGGCAAGCGCCTGGTGATCGTCAGCGCCAACGTGCGTGGGCGGGATATCGGCTCGTTTGTCGAGGAAGCCGGGACGGCCATCGACACTCAGGTGAAAATCCCCGCGGGCTACTGGACCACCTGGGGCGGCCAGTTCGAGCAGTTGAAGGAAGCTTCCGAGCGCTTGCGCATCGTGGTGCCGGTGGCGCTGCTGCTGGTGTTCGGGTTGCTGTTCATGATGTTCAACAACCTCAAGGACGGGCTGCTGGTGTTCACCGGGATTCCCTTCGCGTTGACCGGCGGGATCATGGCGCTGTGGCTGCGGGACATTCCGTTGTCGATCTCGGCGGGCGTGGGTTTTATCGCGCTGTCGGGGGTGGCGGTGCTGAACGGGTTGGTGATGATTGCGTTCATTCGCAACCTGCGGGAAGAGGGGCGCTCATTGTCGGTGGCCATCAACGAAGGCGCCCTGACGCGCTTGCGCCCGGTGTTGATGACGGCGTTGGTGGCGTCGCTGGGGTTTATCCCCATGGCCCTGGCCACCGGCACCGGCGCCGAAGTGCAGCGCCCGTTGGCGACGGTGGTGATTGGCGGGATTATCTCGTCGACGCTGCTGACCCTGCTGGTATTGCCGGCGCTGTATCACTGGGCGCACCGGCGTGAAGAACAGGAAGACCGCCCGATGCCTGGCCAATAACCTGTGGTGAGGGAGCAAGCTCCCTCACCACAATGGTTTATTGGCAGATAGCGTTGGTATGAAGGGGAAACACCAACCGAAACACAGTGAAATCTCCGGGCTCGCTGCTGACTTCTGCCAGGCCTTGATGCAGGGTCATGATTGACCGCACGATGGCCAGCCCCAGCCCGGTCCCCCCTTCGGAGCGGGCGCGGCTGCTGTCGACGCGGTAGAAACGCTCGAACAGGTTCGGCAGGTGGTGCGCTTCAATCCCCGGACCCGGGTTGCCCACCGAGAGCGACACCTGCTGCCCGTGGGTTTCCACCTGCAACGACACCGTGGAAGCGTGTGGCGTATGACGGATGGCATTGGACAACAAGTTGGAAATCGCCCGCTGAATCATCAGGCGATCGCCATGCACCGAGGCATCACCGTGAAGGCTCAGGCTCAGTTGCTTGTCTTCGGCACTCAACGCAAACAGTTCCATCACCCGGCGCGCTTCATCGGCCAGGGACACGGGTGCAAACGAAACCCGCGCCGCCGGGTGGCTGACCTGTGCCAGGAACAGCATGTCGGAAACGATCCGCGCCAGCCGCTCCATTTCTTCGGTGCTGGATTCCAGCACCGCCTTGTACTCCTCGGGCGGGCGCTCTCGGGACAACGTCACCTGGGCCTTGCCCATCAAGTTGGTCAGTGGCGCGCGCAGTTCATGGGCCAGGTCATCGGAGAACTGCGACAGCTGCTGCACACCGCCATCCAGGCGTTGCAGCATGAAATTGATGCCCTGCGCCAACTCGCCCAACTCGTTGGGCAAGTTATCCACAGCCAGGCGGTGGGTCAGATCCTGTGTGGTGACCTTGGCCGCGACGCGGCTGAACTGTTGCAGCGGTGCGAGCCCGCGTTGCACCACCCACCACGCGCCGATGCCGATCAGCAGCAACAGCAGCGGCAGGGCGATCACCGTGGAACGCAGGTAAGCACTGAGCAATGCCTGATCGTCCCTGCGGTCCAGGGACAGCAGCACCCGCACGCGTTCGCCGCTGGACAGGCGCATCAGGCTGGAGGCGCTGAGCACCTGGTTGCCGTTGCTGTCGTCCCAGTTCAGGTAACCGAGGGTCTGGCGTGGTGCGAAGTCGGTCAGCAACGGTTCCTGTGGCTTGGCACCGACGCTCAGCAGCACCGCTTCATCGGGTGCGGTGCCGACGATGGTCAGGTAGAAATTGTCATGCCCCATCACCAGGTCCATCAGCGAATGCGGGCGGGCCTTTATGTCGCGGGTGTCCAGGCCGAGGGCGAGGCTGTGCTGGATCTGCTCCATCTTGCTTTCCAGGCCCTTGCGCGCCAGTTTCTCAAGCTCGTGGGTCAGCGCCAGGTAGGCCAGTGTCGCGAGCAGCACCACCAGGCCCGCGCCCATCAGGCTCACCGTCAGCCCGAGGCGCATCGACAGGCTGCTGGCTTTCATTGGCGGGCCTCCAGCACATAGCCCACGCCGCGAATGGTATGGATCAGCTTGACGTCACTCTGGTCATCGACCTTGGCCCGCAGGCGGCTGATGGAGACCTCCACCACGTTGGTGTCGCAGTCGAAATTCATGTCCCACACCAGGGAAATAATCTGCGTGCGGGTCAGCACTTCGCCGGACTGACGCATCAGCACATGCAGCAGCGCGAACTCCTTGGTGGTCAGGTCAATGCGCCGGGTGCCGCGATAGGCGCGGTGGCGGCGCGGGTCCAGTTCAAGGTCCGACACGCGGAAGACTTCCGGCACCGGTATGTGCTCGCTGCGGCGCAACAGCGTGCGCACCCGGGCCAGCAATTCGGGGAATTCGAAGGGTTTGACCAGGTAATCATCGGCGCCCATGTCCAGGCCCTTGATCTTGTCAGTCAGCCGGCCACGGGCTGTGAGCATCATCACCCGCTGGTTGCTGTCGCGGCGCAGTTGCTCAAGCACTTCCCAGCCGTCCTTGGCCGGCAGGTTTACATCGAGAATCACCAGTTCATAAGCGTGTTGCCCGGCCAGGTGCAGGCCGTCCACGCCGCTGGCGGCGCAGTCGACCACGTAACCGCTTTCGGTCAGGCCCTGCTGCAGGTAGGCGGCGGTTTTTTGCTCGTCCTCAACCACAAGGATACGCATGGGGGTTTACCTTTTACTGATAGAGAGAGACTGAAATTCGAATTTTCCGAAGCCTGAAGGCTGAAGTAGCTACAGGGTCAATCAGCCAGTTTGTGACTGGTTGTTGCGTTGCAGAACGGGCGGGCAAAAAAAACGCCCCATCCGGGGCGTTAAAAATTCATCTCTTTCCAAAGGAGCTACACAAAAGCTTCAGAGATGAATGTGCTCGGTGTGCGCCGTTCAGATCGACTGCTTCTGTGCGTCGGCGGGCGCGGTCTCGGCCACGGACTGTTCACCGTGGACCTGCTGCTGTTGCTGGCGGAACTCGGCGAGGAACTGCCGGGAACGGTCGGCGCCGTCGTCGGCGAATGCGAGGGTGGAAGTGGCGCCGAGAAAACTGATCAATAACAGGTGGGATGTCTTCATGACGTGTCTCCAAATAAGGCGTGTGCCGTTAGTTGTGGCCAGTATATGAAGCGCAACTTAACGAGAAGGTGAGGCGCATATTACAGTTCTGACAGGCTTCAATTTGTGAACAGATGTTAGTCAACGGCAAATGAATGTAAGCATTTGCCGTTGTATTCATTTACAGAATTGCCAATGGGTATTCGACAATCAACCGAACTTCTTCCAAGTCCGACTCAAAGGCACTTGAGCGAACGGTCGCCTGGCGCAAACGCAGCGACAGGTCTTTCAAGTTACCGCCCTGCACCACGTACTTCGCCTCGATATCCCGCTCCCAGCGGCGTTGATCGGTCAGCGGGTCGCCGGCCGCGTCACGGCGCATGTACACGCTGTTGGCGTTGCTGTAGTCGGCGCCGGTACCTTTGCCATAGCGGGTCATGAAGGTCAGGCCAGGAATGCCGAAGGCCTGCATGTCGAGGTTATAGGCGAGCATCCACGAGCGTTCCCTGGGCGAGTTGAAGTCGCTGTACTGGATCGAGTTGTTGAGGAAGATCGAGTCCGACATGCGCAGGTAGTCAAAGTCGTCATCGCCGTTGTTGCGCTGGTGCGACAGGGCCAGGCTGTGGGCGCCGACCTTGACCCCGAGCCTGGCGCTCCAGATGTTGTTATCGAACTCGCCAAGGCGTTTCTTGCCCTCGTCCACGGCCTTGTAGTAGTTGAAGTCGCCAAACAGCGACACGTCATCGTTCAGCGGGTAGCTGGCGGCGCTGCCGAAGTAGTACTGGTCCCAGGCATCCTTCAGGCGGCTGGTGTACAGGCTGACGCTGAGGTGTTTGTTCACCTGGTAGTCGCCGCCGGCATAGCCGATCCAGGGGGAATCCACCTTGCCCGCATAAAACGTCGCGAAGCCTTTATCCATGCCGCTCTGGGTGGGCTGGCTCATGCCGCTCAAGTGCCCGGCGTGCAAGCTCAAGCCGTCAATGCTGGTGTTTTGCGCGGTGACGCCACGGAAGCTTTCCGGCAACACCCGCGAGTCGCCGTAGGCCACCACCGGGGTCAGCGGGAACACGTCACCGGCCTTGATCACGGTATCCAGCAGGCGCACTTTTACCGCGCCGCCGAGCTTGCTGTAGCCGTCCTCGGGGTGGTTGTCGCTGTCTACCGGCAGTACGCCGAACGAGCCCTTGCCGCCGCTGCGACCGGTGCCGGAGTCGAGTTTCAGGCCATACATCGCAAACGCATCGAGGCCGAAACCCACCGGACCCTGAGTGAATCCGGATTCGAACTTGCCGATAAAACCCTCGGCCCAGGCTTCGGAATAGCCATTGCCGGTGGGGCTCGACTGGCCCTTGCGGTCATCGCGGTTGAAGTAGAAGTTGCGGGCCAGCACGTTCAAGGTGCTGCCTTCGATAAACCCTTCGGGTTTTTCTTCCACGGCCATGCCTGACAGCGGGGTGAGCCCCGCCAGGGCGGCAATCATGGAGAGTGAAAATGTGCGGTTAGTGCTCATGTAGCGCTCCTCGGTAGTGGCAGCTATCAGCTTCTTATCGATGGGGCATTCTTGTTGTGATGGCGCCCGGGCAGATAGTTGCAAACACGAGATAACGGCGAGGTGGCGCACAGATTACAATTTTGGAATTTCAATAAAACATAACGGATAAGTAATCTGTCGGTGAACTTTGCGACAGGCTTGGTTAGTTATTCTTGCTCTGAACTTTTAATTCAATAAGTCAGACGAGGACGCCCTCATGAATACCCTGAAAAACACTGTCGCTGCATTGGCCCTGATCGTTTCCGCCGGCGCGATGGCCGAAGGTGGAGGCGACCGCACCTTCGCCCAATTGATGCAAAACAATGAGCAAGCCATGGCCGCCTACGCCGCCAGAAAGGGCAAGCCTGCGCCCGAGGTGATGGTGTATCGCTACGGCATGAAGCTGGACATTGCCAAGGTGGTGAATGTCACGCCGCCGATCCGCTCGTGCAGCGCGGTGCCGTCACGCATGACCTACGAAGACTCCACCGGCAAGCTCAACACGCTCCACTACCAAGTGATGGGCATCTGCCGTAACAACGGCAGTTGAGGGGCTGAAAAAATATAGTTGGGCAATGGGCTAAAGCTCTCTTAAGAAAATGCCGGCAGCGCCGATGCAGGTCAGATCCCGCCCTCATTTGCCCACCGGTGCCTCCATGTTCAACACCCGTCTCAAGCAGGAGCTGTCTGCTCTTCGCGAAGAATTATCCAGTTTGCAGCAGGTCAAGGAGAGCCTGGAAAGCGAAATGATGGCCCTGACCCTGGATCCCGAAGGGCGCATCGAGTCCGTCAATGCCATCTTCCTTCAAGAGATGGCTTACCAGGCAAGCCAGCTGCAAGGCCGCCTGATCGAGGATCTGGTGCCGGCGCACGTCAAGCACGACACCTTTCAACTGCGCTTCACGAACGCCCTGGTGCGTGGCGAACACTTCGCCGGTTCCGTACGCCTGATGCGCGGCAACGGCAATGAGGCGTGGCTGCGCTCCATCGTGCAACCGGTGCGTGGCAGTGACGGGCGTATCAAGCATATTTCGATGTACTCCAGCGACCTGACCCGCACTATCGAGGCGTCCCGCGAGCACGAAAACCTGATCACCGCGCTGGTGCGCTCCACGGCAGTGATCGAGTTCGACCTCAACGGTAATGTACTGACGGCCAACGACCGTTTCCTCAACGGCATGGGTTACAGCCTGGCGCAGATCCAGGGCAAACATCACCGGATATTCTGTGAGCCGCAGGATGCCGGCAGCGTCGAGTACCAGCAGTTCTGGAAGCGCCTGAACGCCGGTGAATTCGTCGCGGGCCGCTTCAAGCGAGTGGACAGCCACGGGCGGGTGGTGTGGCTGGAGGCTTCGTATAACCCGGTGCTCGACGCCAACGAGCGGCTGTACAAAGTGGTCAAGTTCGCCACGGTGATCACCGACCAGGTCAACCAGGAACAGGCCGTGGCCGACGCGGCCAACATCGCCTACAGCACCTCGCTGCACACCGACAGCAGCGCCCAGCGCGGCACCACCGTGGTCACCCAGGCGGTGGAGGTGATGCGCGACCTGGCCAAGCACATGGAGCAGGCGGGTGAGGGCATTGAAGCGCTGAACGCCCAGTCCCAGGTGATTGGCAGCATCGTCAAGACCATCAGCGGCATCGCCGAGCAGACCAACCTGCTGGCGCTCAACGCCGCCATCGAAGCCGCCCGTGCCGGTGAGCAAGGCCGTGGTTTTGCGGTGGTGGCCGATGAGGTTCGGCAACTGGCGTCGCGTACCAGCAAGGCCACCGAGGAAATCGTCGGCGTGGTGCGCCAGAACCAGGACATGGCCCGCGATGCGGTGGCGTTGATGACCGATGGCCGCCTGCAGGCCGAGCAAGGGCTGGCCCTTGCGGCCGAGGCGGGCACGGTGATCGTCGAGATCCAGGACGGCGCCCAGAAGGTGGTCAGCGCCGTAGGGCAATTCGCCAATCAACTGAGCAGCTAGTCACCCGGGCTCATGCTTGAGGTATCGTAGGTTTTTTTCCGAGCCTTTCGTCCATGAGCCCTAACCATCGCCGTCCCGTCCCGCTGTCCAAGGCCTACCGCTTGCTCAACCACGGCCCGACCGTACTGGTCAGCGCCGCGCACAACGGCCAGCGCAACATCATGGCCGCGGCATGGGCGATGCCGCTGGATTTCGAGCCGCCCAAAGTCGCCGTCGTGCTGGATAAGGCCACCTGGACCCGGCAACTGCTCGAAGGCGCCGGCACTTTCGTGCTCAACGTACCGTGTGCGGCCCAGGCCGATATCGTGCAGACCGTGGGCAACACCACCGGCAGCGAGACCGACAAGTTCGCCGCATATGACTTGCAGACGTTCAGCGGCGAACACACCGAAGCGCCGATGCTTGAAGGCTGCGTGGCGTGGCTGGAATGCCGCTTGCTGCCGGAACCGCATAACCAGCAGACCTACGATCTGTTCCTCGCCGAAGTGGTGGCCGCCCAGGCTGATGAGCGCGTATTCAGCGACGGTCGCTGGCATTTCGAAGGGCAGGATGCGCTGCGTACCTTGCACCATGTGGCGGGCGGGCATTTCCTGACGATTGGTGAGCCGATTGATGGGCGACAGCTTTAAGCCCAGTGCCAATTCTTCCGGTACAGCCTGGTTTTGTGGCGAGGGAGCTTGCTCCCGCTGGAGCGCGAAGCGGTCCCATTGTTTCCTGCCAATACACTTGGTCGGTAGATATACGACTGCTGCGCAGCCGAGCGGGAGCAAGCTCCCTCGCCACAAAGGTTGTGTTACCACTGGGCTTTGCTGAGTGCCTCGGCAAACGCCATCAACTTCGGCGAGTACTGCCGCGATGGCGGATACACCAGCGATATCGCCCGACTGCGCCCGGCAAATTCCTCCAGCAAGGGCACAAGGCGCCCGGCCGCCAGATCTTCCCGCACCGCAAAGTCCATCACCTGGGCGATGCCGAATCCGCCCAGCGCGCCGTCCACCAGCGCATCGCCGATATCAAAGATCAACCGCCCCTCGACACTCACGTCCTGCACCCTGCCATCGAGCATGAACTGCCAGTCCACCAGCCGGCTGGTACGCAGGTTACGTACGGTCAGGCAATTGTGGTCCTGGAGTTCATCGACGGTCTGCGGCGTACCAAAACGCGCGAGATAAGCCGGGGCGGCGACGGTGACCCAGCGCAGCGGTGGCAGTGCCCGGGCGATCAGGCGTTGGTCCTGGATATCGCCGGTGCGCAGCAAGGCGTCAAAGCCTTCGTCGACGATGTCCACCAGGCGGTCGGTCATTACCGCTTCAATGCGCAGATCGGGGTATTGCAGGGTCAGCTCGCCGATCACCGGCATCACCACCTTGCGGCCAAACAACGAGGGCGTGCTGATCTTCAGCAAACCGGACGGTGAGGCACGGCGGTCGAGCATTTGCCGCTCGGCTTCGGCCAGTTCCGCCAGCAGCGGCGCGCTGCGTTCATACAGCATCTGCCCGTCGGGCGTGAGGCTGACGCTGCGGGTGTTGCGTTGCAGCAGGCGCACACCCAGCTGGTTTTCCAGTCGGGAAATGGCCCGGGACAAGCCCGATTGGGTCAGCCCCAGGTCTCCGGCGGCGCGAGTGAAACTGCGGGTTTCGGCGACGCGCACCAGCAGGCGAACAGCATTCAGATCCATGATTAAAGTCATTGCTGAAAGAGTGATAGGGGTATTTATCATCTGTTGGGCATGAAAGAAACTGGCGCCTCTCATTTTCAGGCAGGACGCTGTGATGTCTTCTTCTCGACCCTCTGGCTGGATGCTGTTGCTGCTGGCAACCGCGCAACTGATCATCGCCCTCGACGCGACCATTGTGTTTGTCGCGCTGCCGCAAATCGGCAGCCACCTGGGGTTTTCTGCCCAGCAATTGCAGTGGGTGGTCAGTGCCTACAGCGTGGCGTTTGGTGGCTTCCTGTTGCTGGGCGGTCGGGCGGCGGACCTGTTGGGCAAGCGGCGCTTGTACATGCTTGGCCAGTCGCTGTATGCGCTGTCTTCCCTGGCGGCGGTGCTCGGTGGCAGCGCCTTGCTGCTGGTGCTGGCGCGGGCGGTGCAGGGTGTGGGCGGGGCGCTGTTGTTCCCGGCCACGCTGGCGTTGATCAACACCCACTACGCCGAAGGGCCCGCGCGTCATCGGGCGTTTGCCGTGTGGAGCGCGGCGTCTGCGGCGGGCCTGGCATTGGGCGCGTTGCTCGGCGGCGTGCTGACCCAGGCCTGGGGCTGGGAAGCGGTGTTCCTGGTGAACGTGCCGTTGGCCGGCGCCTGCGCCCTGGCGGCGCGCTACTGGATTCCCGCCGATGGCGAACGGGCCCGCGGGCGCAACTTTGATATCAGCGGTGCGTTGACCGTGACGCTGGGCGGCACCTTGCTGGTGTTCTCCCTGGTGCAGGGGCCGGAGTGGGGCTGGGCGGCGCCGTCGACCCTGGGCTGCATGGTCCTGGCGCTGGTGCTGCTCGGGTTGTTTGGGTGGATCGAACACCGGGGCCGTGATCCGTTGATGCCGCTTCGCTTGTTGGGCTATCGCGAGTTGCGCATGGCCATGGTGTTGACGGCGGTGTTCATGAGCAGCTTTGGCGTGCAGTACTACTTTCTGGCGGTGTACTACCAGCAGGTCTACGGCTACAGCGTGTTGCAGGCGGGGTTGGCGTTTTTGCCGGCGACGCTGGTGTGCACCGCGGGTATCTGGCTGGCGGAGCGTTCATTGGCGCGGCTGGGGTTGCGCAACACCCTGGTCAGCGGCCAGTTGGCGGGCGCGGTGGGTATCGCTTTGGTATGTGTGGCGTTGCCGACGGGGGCGGGGTTCTGGTCGTTGCTGCCGGGGATTTTCATCCTGAGTATTGGCCAGGGCATGACCTGGACGGCGATGTGGGTGGCCGCCGGGCTGGGCATCCGGCCGGGCGAGCAGGGCGTGGCGGCAGGCATGGCGTCCACCAGCCAGCAGATTGGCGGTGCGTTGGGACTGGCGTTGCTGGTGTCGTTGGCGAACGCCGGTGGGTCGACGGGCGCGGCGCAGGCGGGCGGGATTGAGCTGGCGTTGTGGTGGAGCGCGGCGATTGCCCTGGCGGGTGCGGTGCTGGCGTTGGCCCTTAAAGAACGAGCTCCAGCGTCGAATACGATTTCGGCAGCGACATAGTTCAGCTGTAGGAGCTGGCTTGCCTGCGATGGCGGAGTGTCAGCCAACAATTTATTAACTGATCCACCGCTATCGCAGGCAAGCCAGCTCCTACAGGTTGATCGCGTTTCAAGGCGGGATTTCAGCGCCCGAGCATCTTCACCCAGCGCGACGGCGGCATGCCGAAAGTGCTGCGGAACTGGCGGGTCATGTGGCTCTGGTCGGTGAAGCCGGCGGTCAGTGCCGCATCCACCAGTGACTGGCCCTGGCCCAGCAGGCTGCGCACCAGGTCCAGGCGGCGCATGGTCAGGTAGCGATAGGGGCTGGTGCCGAACAACAAACGAAAATCCCGCGACAACGCCCAGCGGTCGCGGTTGGCGTATTCCGCCATTTCATCGAGGGTAATCGGCCGGCCCAGGGCACTGTGGATAAATTCCCGTGCGCGCTCGGCGGCCCGGTAGTCGAAGGTCTTGCGATTGACCGTGATGCCCGACGCGTTATTTAGCGCCTGGGCCAGGTCAAACATCGCGTCCTGTTCCTGCAGCGGGTCAATCGGGCAATCCAGGCTTTGCAGCAGCACTTCACTGGCGCGGTACAGCCACGGGTCGCTGGACAATCCGCCGGGGATGAACGGTAACGGCTTGCCGCCGAGCACCTGCTGGATCAGCGCCGGCTCCACGTAAATCATCCGGTATTTGAAACCTTCCTCGCTGCCGGCCCAGCCGTCATGCACTTCATCGGGATGGATCACCATGGTCCGCCCCGGCAGGCTGTGGGTCATGCCGCCGCGATAGTGAAAGCTCTGCACACCGAACAGGGTACGGCCGATGGCATAGGTGTCGTGGCGATGGGGGTCGAAGCCAAACCCGGCAAAATACGCCTCGATGCGCTCCAGGCCACTGGCGTGGGGCGCGCGGTGCAGCCAGTCGATATTGGTCGCCATGATGAGTTGTCGCGCAAAGAGATGGAAATACGGTAACCCAGTCTGAATCCGCTGTCTGCCGGGGTCTTGTACGATTGTGCAGGGCGGGTACCGGGCATATGATCCTGATTCCTGCACTGCCCTCGGCGGAATCCCACATGGAATTGTTCAATCCGGCCTACGCGGCTCCTCTGGTCTCGCTGGCCCTGCTCTGGACCGTCGCGGTCGTCACGCCTGGCCCGAACTTCTTCAACACCGCGCAACTGGCCGCCAGTTGTTCACGCCGCCATGGCGTGGTGGCGTCGGCTGGCGTGGCCACCGGCACCGTGATGTGGGGTCTGGCAGGCGGTTTGGGGATCAAGTCGCTGTTCACCGCAGCACCCATGTTGTACCTGGCGTTCAAGATCATCGGCGGCTGCTACCTGATTTACCTGGGGTTGAAACTGTTCCGGCGCTCGGCACCGTCGATGGCCCAGAACCTGTTGCCCGACGAACCTCGGCGTTCACTGTTCTCCGCCTGGCGCCTGGGTTTGCTGGGCAACCTGTCCAACCCCAAGGCGGCGCTGTTCGTCGCGACGATCTTTGCATCCACCATGCCGCAGTCACCGTCGCCGACGCTGCTGACCCTGGCCGTGATCACCATGGCGACCTTGTCATTCAGTTGGTACTCCTGCGTGGCACTGGTGTTTTCCAGTGAGCGGATGGCCAACATCTATGCCCGCTCGCGCAAGTGGCTGGACCGGTTTGCCGGTGGTTGTTACGTACTGTTCGGGGCCACGCTGGTAGCGAATCGCTGACGGCTCATGGTAAGAAGCCTTACTTTCAAACGTGAGGCCGATCATGAGCAAGCTGCGGGTAGGGATTATTTTTGGTGGCCGTTCGGCCGAGCACGAAGTGTCGCTGCAATCGGCGCGCAACATCGTCGATGCACTGGACCGTTCGCGCTTTGAGCCGATCCTGATCGGCATTGACAAGGCCGGCCACTGGCACCTCAACGACACCTCGGGCTTTCTGCTCAACGAAGAAAACCCGGCGCTGATCGCCCTCAATCAATCCAATCGTGAACTGGCCGTGGTGCCGGGCAAGGCCAGCCAGCAACTGGTGGAAACCGCCAGCCAGGCCTCGTTGGAACATGTCGATGTGATCTTCCCGATCGTCCACGGCACCCTCGGCGAAGACGGCTGCCTGCAAGGCCTGCTGCGCATGGCCGACTTGCCGTTTGTCGGCTCCGACGTGCTGGGCTCGGCCGTGTGCATGGACAAGGACATCAGCAAACGCCTGCTGCGCGATGCCGGGATTGCCGTGACACCGTTCATTACCCTCAACCGCAGGAATGCGGCGCGTACCACCTTCGAACACGCCCAACAAAAACTCGGATTGCCGATGTTCGTGAAACCGGCGAACCAGGGTTCGTCCGTGGGTGTGAGCAAGGTGGGCAGCGAGGCTGAATATCATGCCGCCGTAGAACTGGCCCTCGGGTTTGATGAAAAGGTGCTGGTGGAGTCGGCGGTAAAAGGCCGGGAAATCGAATGCGCCGTGTTGGGTAACGAGAATCCCATCGCCAGCGGCTGTGGCGAGATCGTGGTGCGGGACGGGTTCTATTCCTACGACAGCAAATACATCGATGACCAGGCAGCCCAGGTGGTGGTGCCGGCGGACATCAGTGTTGAAGACAGCGAGCGTATTCGTGCGTTGGCTATCGAAGCGTTTGAAACCCTGGGCTGTGCCGGGCTGGCGCGGGTGGATGTGTTTCTGACGGATGAGGGGGAGGTGCTGATCAACGAGATCAACTCGTTGCCGGGCTTTACGCGCATCAGCATGTATCCGAAGCTGTGGCAGGCGGCTGGCATGAGCTACAGCGAGCTGGTGAGCCGGTTGATCGAGCTGGCGCTGGAGCGGCATGCGGGGCGTAAGGGGTTGAAGATCAGCTGGTGATTTTTACGGCGTTAGACTTGGGAGCGCCGATTACTTTTTCATGAGCGACTCCATTGTGGCGAGGGAGCTTGCTCCCGTTGGGCTGCGCAGCAGCCCTGAAACTGAGTTTGGTGCGCTTGCTGAAAAAACGCATCAGCTCATTCTGGGGGCGCTTCGCACCCCAGCGGGAGCAAGCTCCCTCGCCACAAATATGGTGTTGCCGGGGAGGTTGTATTCGGCCGCTTTATCGTTGCGTTTTTCGCGAGATCCACGAATACAACAACGTCTTGCGCTCCGTACTGTCATGGGTCCTTCGGCGGTAACTCGCAAACGCCGGCGAGGTGCAATACGTACACACCTCGCTCACCTCAACCTGCTCAGGTTTTATCCCTGCCGCCTCCAGCAAGATCAGCGCATACCGGCCCAAATCAAACCACGCACTCAACGCCTGCCTGGGTTCTGGCGGCTGAATCTCCGGTGCCAACAACGGCGCCGGCTGCTCAAACGTCCACGGCGCATTTCCATCCCGCCACAAATGCCCCTGACTCGCCTGCAACTGCGCCACAAACTCGCCACTCACCTCATAACAACACGGCTTGATCGACGGCCCGATCGCAATCCGCAACTGGTCCAACGCCACTCCCTCGGCGGCAAACCGTTGCATGGCATTGGCGATGATCCCGCCTTGCAGCCCCTTCCAGCCGCCATGAATCGCCGCGACAAAATCCCCGCTCTCCGAGGCCATCAGCAACGGTAGGCAATCGGCGGTGATCACCGCAATCGGCTGCACATCCCGGCTGAAAACCCCGTCAGCCTCCACCGTGTTGGGCGTAAGCTCCGGGTGCCATTCAATGGTCGTGGCGCTGTGCACCTGCTTGCAGATGAACACCTCGTCGGGCCGCAATGGATCGTCAATCGTACAAAACCCATGGTCGACGCCAGCCAGGGCGTCGAGGTTATTTGCCTTGTGCACGCGCAGCTCTCCAGTGAGTCAATTCAATCCCCCAACGCTTCGCCTTCACGGCGTGGATCAGCCCCGCCGATCAACGACGCCTTGCCTTGCGCATCGCGCACTCGGACGATCGCCTGGGCGCCGCTGGTCATGTCGATTTCGCTCAGGGCGTGGCCCTTGTCCTTGAGCGCCTGTTTCAGCTGAGCACTGAACAACCCGGCTTCCAGCTCGGTCGCGCCGTTGCGGCTGCCGAAGTTGGGCAGGCCGACGGCCGCTTGCGGGTCGAGGTTCCAGTCGAGCATGGCCACCAGGGATTTGCTCACATATTCGATGATCTGCGAACCGCCCGGCGAACCCACCGTGGCCACCCACTCACCGCTCTGGCGATCAAACACCAGGGTCGGTGCCATCGACGAACGGGGGCGCTTGCCCGGCTCGATCCGGTTGGCCACCGGCTGGCCGTTCTCTTCGGGGATGAAGGAGAAGTCGGTCATCTGGTTATTCAGCAAAAAGCCCTGGACCATTACATGGGAACCGAATGCGGACTCCACCGTGGTGGTCATCGACACCGCGCCACCCACGTCATCCACCGCCACCACTTGCGAGGTGGAAATGCGCAACGGCGAGCGATCCGGCGCGTAGGCCACTTCAATTCCCGCAGGCTTGCCCGGCTTGGCGACGCCCATGCTGCGCTCACCGATCAATGCGGCCCGTCCGGCCAGATAGTCCGGCGCGACCAGCCCGGCCACCGGCACCGGCACATAGTCGGAATCCGCCACGTACTGGGCGCGGTCGGCATAGGCCAGGCGGTCGGCCTCGGCGATCAGATGCACCGCTTCATGCACCGGTTCCAGGCCGGCCGGGGAGTCGTTCTTCACCGGCTTCAACAGCCCAAGCGTCATACGCGGGTCGCGGGTTTCCAGGGCCTGCAACGTGCCGAGGATCTGCGCAATGGCGATCCCGCCCGACGACGGCGGCGGCATGCCGCAGACTTTCCAGCGTTTGTAGTCGGTGCACAACGGCGCCCGCTCAACTGCGCTGTAGCCCTTGAGGTCGGTCAGCGTCAGGCTGCCGGCGTTGCTGTTGCCTTGCACCTTGCGGGTGATTTCGTCGGCAATGGGGCCGTAGTACAGCGCGTCCGGCCCTTCCTTGGCGATGCGCTTGAACACGTTGGCCAGCGCCGGGTTTTTCAGCAGCGTACCGGTGGCCTTCGGGCTGCCGTCGGCATTCAGGAAGTACGCGGTCATTTCCGGCGAGCGGCTGATGTAGCGGTCAGCGGCAATCAGGCTGTGCAGGCGCGCAGAGATCGGGAAACCCTCTTCGGCCAGGCGAATGGCCGGCTCAAACAGTTTGGCCCATTGCAGGTGGCCGGTTTTTTTATGGGCCATTTCCAGGGCACGCAACACCCCCGGGGTGGCCACCGAACGCCCGCCAATCTGCGCCTGCGGGAACGACATCGGCGTGCCATCGGCGTTGAGGAACAACCGCTCGGTAGCGCCCGCCGGTGCGGTTTCGCGACCGTCGTAGGCGTGCACCTGCTTGCCGTCCCACAGCATGATGAACGCGCCGCCGCCGATCCCGGAGGACTGCGGCTCCACCAGGGTCAGCACGGCCTGCATGGCAATCGCGGCGTCGATGGCCGAGCCGCCCTTGCGCAATATCTCGCGCCCGGCTTCGGCGGCCAGCGGGTTGGCGGCGGCGGCCATGTGGCGCTCGGCGTGGCGGGGGCTCATGTCGGTGCGATAGCCCGAGCCGAGCTCCGGGGCGGGCGGCAGTTCCGGCGCGGTGGCGCTGTGGCAGGCGGCGAGGGTGAGGGCGGCGGTGATCAGCGAGAGGGCGGTAAGGCGTTGGCGGCGAAAAATCGAAAACACGCGATGACTCCGTTCATTTGAGAATGATCTGTTGTCCGTGGGGAGGGAATGTACCTCAGTGGTTTGCAGGTTGGGAGATTGATCTGTATTTGGTTGTGCAGTACAACTACATCCTTCGTCATTCGGGCAAGAGGTTTCCCCCCGTGAACCGTTCCAAGCCAGACCTTATCGATCAGATCCGCTGTGCCTCGCGTCTTATGGTGCGAGAGCTGGGCTTCATGCAGCCGAAGTTGGCGGCCAGCAGTTACCCACCGTCATCGGTGCACACGATTGTTGAAATCGGCGAGCGTGGCGCGCTGACAGCGGCTGAACTGGTCATGTTGCTGGGGCTGGAAAAGTCGTCGGTAAGCCGCATGGTGCGCAAGCTGGTCGAGGCGGGCGAGCTGGAAGAGTTTGCCAACGAGGACGATGCCCGTTCGAAAAAGCTGCGGCTCACCACACGAGGCCAGAAGACGTTACGCGACATTGAAACGTTTGCCCGGCGCCAGGTGGGCGAGGCGATTGGCGACTTGTCCAGCGAACAGCAACAGGCCGTCAGCCGCGGGCTCGATCAATACGCCGCAGCCCTGCAAACCCAACGTACTGGCGCCCGGCAGCCGAGGCACTACCGCATTGCCCATGGCTACCGGCCAGGCATCATCGGGCGTATCGCGCAGATGCACGCCGAGTACTACGCCCAGCATGCGAATTTTGGCCAGCCGTTTGAAAGCCTGGTGGCGGCGGACATGGCCGAGTTGATGGGGCGCCTGGCCAACCCGCGCAACCAAGTCTGGGCAGTGCTGGACGCAGAGCAGATCGTCGGTTCGATCGCGATTGATGGCGAGGGCGAAAACGGCGAGGCGATCCTGCGCTGCTTCATCCTCGACCCGTCTGCCCACGGCCAGGGCTTGGGTAAACGGTTGTTGAAAGAGGCGCTGGATTTCTGTGACGGGCACCGGTTCCCGGCGGTGCGGCTGTGGACGTTCAAGGGCCTGGATGTGGCGCGCAAGCTCTATGAAAACGCGGGCTTTGTGCTGGAGTCGGAACAGGAGGGGCAGCAGTGGGGCAAGTCGGTGGTGGAGCAGTGTTTTGTGCGGCAAGGGGTTTGACATACAGCGCCCCAGTAAGAGGCGCTCAGTGCTGATGCCGGTAGCGGGGAATGTTATGCGTCACCTTCTTGTGGTTCGCCAGCCAGGCTGGCATTCACATAATTCTTACCCGGGCACGGCTATGATGCTCGTCCTTATGCAATAAGCCTGACAGGGCGACCCATTATGAATGTGAGCATTCTCTACGCGTTGGCGGCGGCGGCGTTGTTCGGCGCCAGCACTCCGCTTGCCAAGCTCCTGGGGGTCGATACGCCGCCCATCCTGTTGGCCGGGCTGCTCTATCTGGGCAGCGGCCTGGGCCTGGCCATCGTTCGGTTTGCTCGCGACCACGGCTGGAAACGGCCCGGGCTTGCAGCCGGAGAGTGGCCCTGGTTGGTGGGCGCCATTGTCTTTGGGGGCGTGCTTGCGCCTGTGGCGCTCATGTACGGGCTCACCCGTACCGCGGGCGCCACCGCATCGTTGATGCTCAATCTTGAGTCGGTGCTCACGGCCGTGCTGGCGTGGGTCGTGTTCAAAGAGAACGCAGATCGCCGCATCGTGATCGGCATGATCGCTATTGTTCTGGGCGGGATCGTTTTGTCATGGCCGCACGGGACAGCGACGGCTCATGATTGGACGGGGCCGCTGGCCGTGGCTTTCGCCTGTTTTTGTTGGGCCATCGACAATAACCTGACCCGTAAGGTCTCTGCCTCGGATGCGCTGTTTATCGCCGGCAGCAAAGGCTTGGCGGCGGGTGTGGTCAATTGCTGTTTGGCGTTGGCCATCGGGTCGCAACTGCCAGCGGTGGCCACGCTCGGGTCAACCATGGTGGTTGGGCTGCTTGGGTATGGCGTGAGTCTGGTGCTGTTTGTGCTCGCTCTGCGCGGGCTTGGCAGTGCGCGCACCGGCGCCTATTTTTCCACGGCTCCCTTCCTGGGCGCGGTCATCTCGATCCTGATCCTGGGCGAGTCGGTTTCGCTGATGTTCTTGCTCGCGGCCGCCTTGATGGCCATCGGGGTGTGGATTCATCTGATGGAACATCATGCGCACGAGCATCAGCACGATCCCCTCATGCACGGTCATCGCCATACACACGATGAGCACCACCAGCATGTGCATAACTTTGCGTGGGACGGTACCGAGCCACATAGTCATGCCCATGAGCACGCACCGATCCAGCACAGTCATGCGCATTTTCCCGATGTGCACCATCGGCATAAACACTGACGTCTGTGGGGCAATAGGGCGGTTTACTTTTCTTCAGGCATAAAAAAACGGCCTACCTTTCGGTAAGCCGTTTTTAGTACTTGGTGGCTACACAGGGACTTGAACCCCGGACCCCAGCATTATGAATGCTATGCTCTAACCAACTGAGCTATGTAGCCAAGTGGCGCGCATTATTCGCGGAGAACGGGAATGCGTCAAGCGCTTTTTTTGAAAATTTATCTACGCTATCAACTGTTTAACGGGAAACACCGGGTTTGGTGACGAGCGGTTGGGGTTTGCGCAGGTCCCAAGGCAGCGAAGATCAAAAGGTGGGAGCGGGCTTGCTCGCGAATGCGGTGTGTCAGTCAGCAGAGGTATTGGCTGGTCCACCGCCTTCGCGAGCAAGCCCGCTCCCACATTTGATCTGCGGTGTTCTGGCGTTCGCGCGTCAGGTTTTGCGCGGGTGCAGGCACTCTATCGAGCGGTCGACCATGGCCTTGGCGATTTCCAGCAGGTGCCACACGGCGAGCACTTTGGCGCGTTCGGGGCTTTGCAGTTGTTCGCCACAGTCGAGCGCGGTGGCCGAGGCGCTGTGCAGCAGGTCGGCGGTGTAGAGCAGGGAGTCTTCGAAGCTGATGTCGTCGCTGATGGCGTAGAAGCTGGTCGAGGGTTGCGGCGGGTCGGTGGGCAAGTAGTGGTCGAGCGCTCGGGTGAAGGCGGCGCGGTCTTTGGCCTGGTCACGGGGTGGATCGGGGACAATTTTAAACATGGCATAGCTCCTGATTAACTTGGAGCCGTACCGCTCGCGACTAAACGAAGGGTGGCGGCTGTACGCAGGTTAGTCGACCGGCTAATCAGGAAAACCCGGCGCACCCGAAGGTGCCCTGCGCACAGCCACCATGAAACCTCATGGGAGCATGCGCCTGATATAAGTCCGGGCGACTAAACCCGATCACTGAAAACCAGCGACGGACCGAAGACTAGCCACCGACTCCCCCAGGCACAAGGCCGAAAGATTCTCTAGGAAACGTCCCGCAAATTAAAGGGATTCATCTTGCTGGCCCTTTACAAACCATGACCGCTGCATCGATTCATCTACTCGTTAGCCTGCTAACGGGATAGCCTTCCTGCACCCAAAAGTGGCACATTGTCGCACCTGCACCTGTGCATCCATCTGCTGTACGGAAAACCTCCCATGGCTCTGAGCAATTCCCAGCCCTCCGTGGCTACGACGCCTGCCGCCGGGCAAACCAGCCCGTTGGTGATGCGTGTAATCGGCGCGGTGGCGCTGGCGCATTTGATCAATGACTTGATCCAGTCGGTACTGCCCTCGATCTACCCGATGCTCAAGGCCAATTACGGCCTGACGTTCACCCAGGTCGGCTTGATCACCCTCACGTTCCAGCTCACCGCGTCCCTGCTGCAGCCGTGGGTGGGTTATTACACCGATCGCCATCCCAAGCCGTACCTGTTGCCCTGCGGAATGATCTGCACGCTGGTGGGCATCCTGATGATGTCCCAGGTGGGCAGCTTCCCCCTGATCCTGCTGGCGGCGGGGTTGATCGGCATCGGCTCGTCGACCTTCCACCCGGAAGCGTCCCGCGTGGCGCGCCTGGCCTCGGGCGGGCGTTATGGTTTGGCGCAGTCGACGTTCCAGGTGGGCGGTAATGCCGGCTCGGCCTTCGGCCCGTTGCTGGCGGCGGCGATCATCATTCCGTTCGGCCAGGGCAATGTGGCCTGGTTCGGCCTGTTCGCGGTGTTTGCGTTGTTTGTGCTGTATGCGATCAGCCGCTGGTACGCCCACCACTTGAACCTGTTCAAGCTCAAGCAAGGCCAGGCGGCCACTCACGGCCTGTCCAAGGGCCGGGTCTTGAGCGCGCTGGTGGTGCTGGGCCTGCTGGTGTTTTCCAAGTACTTCTACATGGCCAGTTTCACCAGTTACTTCACCTTCTACCTGATCGAGAAGTTCGACCTGTCGGTGGCCAGTTCACAGCTGCATCTGTTCCTGTTCCTCGGCGCGGTGGCGGCGGGCACGTTCTTTGGCGGGCCGATTGGCGACAAGATCGGCCGTAAGGCGGTGATCTGGTTTTCGATCCTCGGGGTGGCGCCGTTCACCCTGATTCTGCCCCATGTGGACCTGTTCTGGACCAGCATCCTGAGCGTGGTGATCGGCTTTATCCTGGCCTCGGCGTTCTCGGCAATTGTGGTGTATGCGCAAGAGTTGGTGCCGGGCAATGTGGGGATGATCGCCGGGGTGTTCTTCGGTTTGATGTTCGGTTTTGGCGGGATTGGTGCGGCGCTGCTGGGGCACCTGGCAGACATCCACGGCATCGAGTACGTGTACACGCTGTGCTCGTTCCTGCCGCTGTTCGGGGTGTTGGCGATTCTGTTGCCGCGTACCAAAAAGGCCTGATACCAGATCAATCGAGTCGGGCAGATATCCCTGCTGCCCAACGCTTGCGTCAAACGGGTAAATCAACTGCTCCTGCAAAGGGTGTCGGCGTTGCGCCGGTGCGCTGATTTACGGTTGTAGCGGGTTGTAGGTGGCCCGCTTGAGCTGTTCTCGCGCCCGGGACAAACGTAGGCGCACCGTGCTAATGGGGATGTCCAAGGTGTCGGCGGTGTATTGGGCGTTTCCATCGGCAAGTGCTTGTTGCTGTACTAAGTCAGCAGGTTCCAGCCGCCGGTAGATATGCTTTCCATGAAAGTGATTCCGAGTGATTAAGGCGTCGGTGCTACGCTTGCTCAAAACACGGAGAGCCGCCATGACGGATATCAAACTGATTGCTAGCTTGTTTGATCGCCTTAATCAGAACCAACTCGCCCTAGGCGCCGCAGTTGAAGAGCTTTCCAAGTGGGTCGAACAACGTGGGTCGGCAGAAATTGCCAACAACGTTCGCGGTGCGCTCGAAACACTGGATGAGAACCTTGTGTTTATTCGTCAGGGAATTGCTGAGCTAACAGTCACAGGGAGTTTAGGAAAGCTGTGACGGTCTGGAGCAGTAGAAGGTCCGGCTGTCTAACATCGAGGCAAGTAGTCCGATTCCGCCCAGGTGCCGTCGTTAGCAGTAACGGCAGGGTAGGCCGCTTACTAGCTTACAACGGCGCCCTATCGCAGGGAGGCGCTTCCCCAGGGGCATGCGCACGTTGGTAGCGAGCTGGACTGCCTACCGGGCTGGTGATTTTTCATATCTACCGAATCGAATTCTGAAGTTCTCGCTGCTAATTTTAGAGATGGGACTGGCTCTAACAATATTGAATACCGAAGTTTTTTTCGGTGGCGGGGAAGTGAGCGCCCACAAAAAAGCCGATGCAGTGCATCGGCTTTTTGTTTTGCGGCATAGGCCGCAGGTAAAGCTTATACGTTGAAGCGGAAGTGCATCACGTCGCCATCCTTGACGATGTATTCCTTGCCTTCCAGGCGCCATTTACCGGCTTCCTTGGCACCGGCTTCACCCTTGAACTGGATGAAGTCGTTGTAGGCGATGACTTCGGCGCGGATGAAGCCTTTTTCGAAGTCGGTGTGGATCACGCCAGCCGCTTGCGGGGCAGTGGCACCGACCTTGACGGTCCAGGCGCGTACTTCTTCAACACCGGCGGTGAAGTAGGTCTGCAGGTGCAGCATTTCGTAGCCGGCACGGATCACGCGGTTCAGGCCAGGCTCTTCCAGGCCCAGGGCCTCGAGGAACATGTCTTTTTCTTCGCCGTCTTCCAGCTCGGCGATTTCCGCTTCGATCTTGTTGCACACCGGAACAACCATCGCGCCTTCTTCTTCGGCAATGGCCAGGACCACATCGAGCAGCGGGTTGTTCTCGAAACCGTCTTCAGCCACGTTGGCGATGTACATCACCGGCTTGGTGGTCAGCAGGTGGAAGCCCTTGATCACCGCCTTTTCGTCGGTGCTCATGTTCTTCATCAGGCTGCGTGCCGGCTTGCCCAGGGTGAAGTGGGCAATCAGTTGCTCCAGCAAGGCTTTCTGGACCACTGCGTCCTTGTCGCCGCCCTTGGCGTTACGCGTGACCTTTTGCAGTTGCTTCTCGCAGCTGTCGAGGTCGGCGAAGATCAGTTCCAGGTCGATGATCTCGATATCGCGTTTCGGGTCGACGCTGTTGGAGACGTGAATCACGTTCTCGTCTTCGAAGCAGCGGACCACGTGGGCGATGGCATCGGTCTCGCGGATGTTGGCGAGGAACTTGTTGCCCAGGCCTTCACCTTTCGACGCGCCGGCTACCAGGCCCGCGATGTCGACGAACTCCATGGTGGTCGGCAGGATGCGCTTTGGATTCACGATGGCCGCCAGGGCGTCCAGGCGTGTATCGGGCATCGGCACGATACCGGTGTTCGGTTCGATGGTGCAGAAGGGGAAGTTCTCCGCCGCAATACCGGATTTGGTCAGGGCGTTGAACAGGGTGGACTTGCCGACGTTAGGTAGGCCGACGATGCCGCAATTGAATCCCATGGTGTTTCCCCTCGGGTAAAGAGTCAGGCCTTCTGGCTGTGCAGGTTTTTCATCGCACGGTTCCATTCACCGGCGAAGATATCCGGCAGCACGCCGAGGGCAAAATCGATGCTGGCATCGAGTTTTTCCTGTTCGGCGCGTGGCGCACGACCCAGGACGAAATTTGAAACCATACTGGCAACGCCCGGGTGGCCAATGCCAAGCCGCAAGCGGTAGAACGTATTCTGATTGCCCAACTGCGCGATGATGTCGCGCAGGCCATTATGCCCGCCATGGCCGCCGCCTTGCTTGAGCTTGGCAACGCCGGGTGGCAGGTCTAGTTCGTCATGGGCCACCAGGATTTCTTCGGGTTTGATCCGGAAGAAGCCCGCAAGCGCCGCGACAGCCTGGCCGCTGCGGTTCATGTAGGTGGTGGGAATCAACAGACGAACATCCTGACCCTGATGCGAAAAGCGTCCGGTCAGGCCAAAATATTTGCGATCGGCCACAAGATTGACGCCTTGGGCGTGGGCGATACGCTCAACAAAAAGGGCCCCCGCGTTATGCCGGGTCTGTTCGTATTCGGCGCCTGGATTTCCCAGGCCAACGATCAGTTTAATGGCAGTCACGACAGGGGCCCTTCCTTTGGAGTTGTGGATAACATCGCCGTTGGTGCGGCGAAAGTGGACGACAAAAACTCATTAACCGTTAGAGGCCAACTTCGCATTCTCGCCCGCTTTCTCGCTACGTTCCGGTCCGCGATGTTTCCTCAAGCTCCGGCATTACAGAGTGAATTACTCTGCAGCGCCTTCTTCAGCTTCTGGTGCAACGCGTGGAGCGTGTACGTTTGCAACAGCTTTGTCGTCACCGTGAGCCAGTGCAACGAACTCAACGCCTTTAGGAGCCTTGAGGTCGGACAGGTGAACGATTGCGCCGATTTCCAGAGCCGACAGGTCGACTTCGATGAACTCAGGCAGGTCTTTCGGCAGGCAGGTCACTTCGATCTCGGCGATAACGTGCGAAACTTCGCCGCCTTTCTTGACCGGAGCTTCTTCACCAACGAAGTGCACAGGCACGATAGCGGTCAGTTTCTGACCAGCTACTACGCGTACGAAGTCAGCGTGCAGCACGTGGCCTTTAGCTGGGTGACGTTGCAGTGCCTTGATGATGACGTTCTGCTTGGTGCCGCCAACGTTCAGCTCGATGATGTGGCTGTAAGCCGCGTCGTTTTCGAGCAGTTTGGCGATTTCTTTAGCCAGCATGCTGATGGATTCAGGGGCTTTTTCGCCACCGTAAACTACAGCTGGAACCAGGCTTGCGAGACGACGCAGGCGGCGGCTCGCACCTTTCCCCAGGTCGGAACGCAGTTCAGCATTCAAAGTAAAATCGTTCATGTTGTATCTCCAAAATAACCACATTCGCCCTAGCGTTTGCGACCAGCGCTAAAGGCGATATGGGCAAAAAAGCCCCGCCCCGGCAGAATGCTGGGGCGGGGCGCTTTTCGTCAGGTTGATGCCGCTAAGGTTTGACCCTTAACGGAACATCGCGCTGATCGATTCTTCGTTGCTGATGCGGCGA
Source organism: Pseudomonas sp. C6002 (assembly GCF_013385805.1). Taxonomy (NCBI): domain Bacteria; kingdom Pseudomonadati; phylum Pseudomonadota; class Gammaproteobacteria; order Pseudomonadales; family Pseudomonadaceae; genus Pseudomonas; species Pseudomonas sp. C6002. The sequence continues at coordinate 50,979 of NZ_JACAPH010000001.1, forward strand.
ACCGCTTCGGCAACTACCGGTGCGATATCCAGTTGACGGATACGCGAACAGGCTTGAGCGGCAGCGGACAACGGGATGGTGTTAGTCACCACCAGTTCGTCCAGCATTGAGTTCTCGATGTTCTCGATCGCTCGGCCCGACAGCACAGGGTGTGTGCAGTAGGCGAAGACTTTTGCTGCACCGTGCTCTTTCAAGGCTTTCGCCGCGTGGCACAGGGTGCCGGCGGTGTCGACCATGTCATCAACCAGAATACAGGTACGCCCTTCGACATCACCGATGATATGCATCACTTCAGAGTGATTGGCTTTCTCGCGGCGTTTGTCGATGATCCCGAGATCCACGCCCAGGGATTTGGCAACAGCCCGTGCACGCACGACGCCACCAATGTCCGGGGACACGATCATCAGGTTTTCAAAGCGCTGGTCTTCGATGTCATCCACCAGGACGGGGGAGCCGTAGATGTTATCTACCGGAATATCGAAGAACCCCTGGATTTGGTCAGCGTGCAGGTCAACCGTGAGAACACGGTCGATACCTACCACGGTCAGCATGTCAGCAACGACTTTCGCACTGATAGCCACACGTGCGGAACGCGGACGGCGATCCTGACGGGCATAACCAAAGTAAGGGATTACAGCTGTGATTCGAGTCGCTGAGGAGCGGCGGAAGGCATCAGCCATCACGACGAGTTCCATCAGGTTATCGTTGGTCGGAGCGCAAGTCGGCTGAATAATGAAGACATCTTTACCGCGGACGTTTTCATTGATCTCGGCTGTAATTTCGCCGTCGGAGAATTTACCGACAGAGATGTCACCGAGAGGGATATGCAGCTGACGTACAACACGCCGAGCCAGATCGGGGTTAGCATTCCCCGTAAAGACCATCATCTTGGACACGCGCAGTACCTAGAGGCTGAGGGTAACCTGGATGAGTATAGAAAATGGCAGGGGCGGCTGGATTCGAACCAACGCATGGCAGGATCAAAACCTGCTGCCTTACCGCTTGGCGACGCCCCTGTATCTGTTGCAACGAGTACCCAGTACTCGGTTCCTTTAGAGCAGACTTTGCAGCTTGCGATGCAACATCGAAACGTTGCTTCCCTTTGCTACAAACCCTGTAAGGGTCTCTGTAAGAAGGGCCGAGACTTTATCAGCTTCAGCTTTGCTTGGGAAGCCCCCAAACACACAACTTCCAGTTCCGGTTAATTTTGCTTCGGTAAAATTACCTAACAAATTCAAAGCGTTACGTACATCTGGATAACGCCTTGCTACAACCGGTAAGCAGTCATTTCGACTGTTTCCCTTGGGAACGGGGCGCACTTTAATGGGAGGAGAGTTACGTGTCAACAGTGGATCTGAAAAAATTTCTGCTGTACTTACAGATACTTGCGGAACAAGCACGACATACCACGGCTCTTCGGGGTCTACAGGGGTGAGTTTCTCCCCCACGCCTTCGGCAAAAGCGGCGTGCCCACGCACGAAAACCGGGACGTCCGCGCCCAGTATCAGGCCCAGCGCCGCCAGGCGATCGTGGTCCCAGCCCAGTTGCCACAAGTGATTCAGGCCGAGCAATGTCGTTGCGGCATTTGAGCTGCCGCCACCGATGCCGCCGCCCATGGGCAGGATTTTTTCGATCCAGATGTCGATGCCCAATGGGCAACCGGATTGTTCCTGGAGTTTTTTCGCGGCCTTCACAATCAGGTTGCTGTCGTGAGGCACGCCGTCGAATTCGGTGTGCAGTTGAATCACGCCGTCATCGCGAACGGCGAAGGTCAGCTCATCGCCGTAGTCGAGAAATTGAAAAATCGTCTGCAACTCGTGATAGCCGTCTTCACGGCGACCAAGAATGTGCAGCATCAAATTCAGTTTGGCCGGGGAGGGCAGGGTCAGGCGTTGTTCGTTCATCTCACTGCCCCAGCTTGCGCGGTTGCCAGTCCTTGATCACCAGCGTGACGTCAAGGTCGGTGCCATGCAGCTTGATGCGCTCGGGCAGCCAGTAACCGTTCTGTTGCACATAGCTCAGGTATTCGACCTGCCAGCCATCCTGTTCCAGCGAAGCCAGGCGGCTGTCGCCATTGAGGCTCAGGCGGCTCTTGCTGTCTGGCGCAGGAAGACCGCGTACCCACCACACGAGGTGCGATACGGGGAGTTTCCAGCCCATCTGTTCTTCCAGCAGGGCTTCCGGCGTTGGCGCTTCATAGCGGCCCTGATTGGCCACTTCCAGGCTGACTTGCCCCGGCCGGCCGGTCAGGCGTGCCGCACCGCGGCCCAGCGGGCCAGACAGGCGAATGTCGTAATAGTCCTGGCGTTGCAGCCAGAACAAGGTGCCGCTGCCCGAATCTTTCGGGGCGCGAATGCCCACCTTGCCCTCGATCTGCCAGCCATCAAGGCTGCTCAGTTGATCCTTGTGCTGCTGCCACTGCGCCGGGTTGCCCGGGCCTTCGACAGATTCACGGGTGCCAAGACCGGAACAGCCGGCAAGCAGGGCAATAAAGCTGAAAACGATAACGTGGCGCAAAAACATAAAGTTAAAGGGTCTCGGATCCGGTCAGGCGCTTGATGGTGCTGCGCAGGATTGGGCTTTCGGGCTGTTCCTTGAGGAACTTCTCCCAGATTTGTCGCGCTTCACGCTGCTTGCCATTGGCCCAGAGTACTTCGCCCAAGTGTGCGGCGACTTCCTGGTCGGGGAAGCGCTCCAGCGCCTGGCGCAACAAGCGTTCGGCTTCGTCCAGGTTGCCCAGGCGGTAATTCACCCAGCCGAGGCTGTCGAGTACGGCCGGGTCTTCCGGGTTGAGCTGGTGAGCTTTTTCAATCAGCTCCTTGGCTTCGGCGTAGCGCGTTGTACGGTCGGACAAGGTGTAACCCAGGGCGTTCAGTGCCATGGCATTGTCCGGGTCGCGCTTGATGATCAGGCGCAGGTCTTTTTCCATCTGCGCCAGGTCATTGCGTTTTTCCGCCTGCATGGCGCGGGTGTACAGCAGGTTCAAGTCGTCCGGATATTGCAGCAAGGCTTGCTGGAGGATTTTCCAGGCGCGATCGCCCTGCTTGTTGGCCGACAGGGTCTCGGCCTGGATCAGGTACAGCTGGATCGCGTAGTCCGGTTCGGCATCCCGTGCGGCAGCCAGGCGTTTTTCCGCCTCGTCGGTACGGCCGTTGTTCATCAGGATATCGGCCTGGCGCAGTTGCGCCGGCAGATAGTCGTTGCCGGCGCCGACCTGGGCGTATTCAAGCAATGCAGCCTGCGGGTCGTTACGCTCTTCAGCGATGCGGCCCAGGTTCAGGTGCGCCGAATCCACGTGGCTCTCGCGGGCGATCAGGTCTTCCAGGTAACCCTTGGCCTCATCCCAGGCCTTGGCTTCCAGGCACACCAGCGCCAGGGAGTAGCGCAATTCGTCATCGTCCGGGTATTGCTGCACGAGGTTGGCGAACTGCACCTTGGCGTCTTCCATGCGGTCCTGTTCAACCAGCATGCGGGCATAGGTCAGCAGCAGGCGTTTGTCGCCCGGGTACTTCTTGATGCTTTTTTCCAGCAGCGGAATCGCTTCCTTGCCGCGGTTGAGGTTTTGCAGCAGGCGGGCACGCAGCAGGATCGGCGCGATCTCGCCCTCTTCCGGCGGGTGTTGCTCCAGCAGCTTCAGCGCAGCCTCGGGCTCATCATCCTGTTGCAACAACAGCGCCTTGCCGAAAATCAGCTGGCTGTTGTTCGGGTGTTTTTGCAGCAGGCGGTCGAAACTCTTCATCAGGCCGTTGCGGGTGTCCTGATCGGTGTCGGCGGCCGACAGCGCGAGGAAGTCAAAATGCGTGTCGCCCTTGCCCTGCAGGACCTTCTCCATATACACCATGGAGTCGTCATAGCGTCCGGCGCGGGCCAGTTGAATGGCCGCTGCCCGTTGTGCCTCGAGATCGTCCGGGGCGTTTTTCGCCCAGATCAGCGAGGAGTCCAGGGCCGCCTGATCGGCGCCCAGGTACTCGGCGATGCGAAACGCCCGCTCCGAAATCCCCGGATCCTGAGTATTGATGGCCTGGGTCACGTAGTTATCCAGGGCAATGTCGAAACGATTGCGCTGGCCGGCCAGCTCCGCGCTCAGCAGGCTGAAGATCGTCTCTTCACTGAACGAGGAATAAACCTTGGGCTTTTCAGGGGCGGGGGTGCTGTCTTCTACCGGCGGCGTACCGTCCGGCGACACGGGTGCCATGGCCTGGCAGCCGCTGAGAAAGACAAAAGCAAGGAGCAACGCGGAAGATCTATTCATATAGGAAGAGGACGACTAACCTGCGGTCGGATCATCATGACACAAGCCTTCGGCCAAACATAACCGTGTAGGAGCGAGCTTGCTCGCGAAGAACCAGAGGACAACGCGTTTTATCCCGTAAGCCAGCGTTATCGTTAACGACCATCGCGAGCAAGCTCGCTCCTACAGATGGCCTTTATAGGCGTAAGCTACTAGGACAATAGCCTACGGTGGTTGTTCTGAATCATTCGAAGTAGGACAATTGTCGGCTTCCCGACATCATCAGCGATATTGAATGGCCTTCCTTGCACTCGGTATTAACCACAAGACTGCTTCTGTAGACGTCCGCGAGCGCGTGGCTTTTACTCCCGAGCAGTTGGTTGAGGCCTTGCAGCAGCTCTGCCGGCTCACCGACAGTCGCGAAGCTGCGATCCTTTCGACCTGTAATCGCAGCGAGCTCTATATAGAGCAGGAACATCTTTCAGCGGATGTGGTGCTGCGCTGGCTGGCCGATTACCACCATTTGAGCCTCGATGAGCTGCGCCAAAGCTCATATGTGCACGAAGAGGATGCGGCAGTTCGTCACATGATGCGCGTCGCCTCCGGGCTGGATTCGCTGGTGTTGGGCGAACCGCAGATTCTCGGCCAGATGAAGTCCGCCTACGCCGTGGCCCGCGAGGCCGGCACCATCGGCCCGCTGCTGGGGCGCCTGTTCCAGGCCACCTTCAACTCCGCCAAGCAGGTGCGCACCGACACCGCCATCGGTGAAAACCCGGTGTCCGTGGCGTTTGCCGCCGTCAGCCTGGCCAAACAGATTTTCAGTGACTTGCAGCGCAGCCAGGCCCTGCTGATCGGCGCCGGCGAGACCATCACCCTGGTCGCCCGCCACCTGCACGAGCTGGGCGTAAAGCGCATCGTCGTCGCCAACCGTACCCTGGAACGCGCCAGCATCCTAGCCGAGCAGTTCGGTGCCCACGCGGTGTTGCTTTCCGACATCCCGGCCGAGCTGGTGCGCAGCGACATCGTCATCAGCTCTACTGCCAGCCAGTTGCCGATCCTCGGCAAGGGCGCGGTGGAAAGCGCCCTGAAACTGCGCAAGCACAAGCCGATCTTCATGGTGGATATCGCCGTTCCCCGGGATATCGAGCCTGAAGTCGGCGAGTTGGACGACGTTTACCTCTACAGCGTCGACGACCTGCACGAAGTGGTCGCCGAAAACCTGAAGAGTCGCCAGGGCGCTGCCCAGGCTGCCGAGGAAATGGTCAGCACCGGTGCCGACGATTTCATGGTGCGCCTGCGTGAACTGGCGGCAGTGGACGTGCTCAAGGCCTACCGTCAGCAAGGCGAACGCCTGCGGGACGAGGAATTGATCAAGGCCCAGCGTATGCTCGCCAACGGCAGCAGCGCCGAAGACGTGCTGATGCAGTTGGCGCGCGGCCTGACCAACAAATTGCTGCATGCTCCCAGTGTCCAGTTGAAAAAGCTTACCGCCGAAGGCCGCCTCGATGCGCTGGCCATGGCCCAGGAACTCTTTGCCCTCGGTGAGGGCGCGACAGAAAGCTCTTCGGATAAAAAACCGCAATGAAAGCGTCACTGCTCAATAAACTGGACGTCCTTCAGGACCGTTTCGAAGAACTGACCGCCTTGCTCGGCGATGGCGAGGTCATCTCCGATCAGACCAAGTTCCGCACCTATTCCAAGGAGTACGCGGAAGTTGAGCCGATCGTGGGCACCTATAAACAGTTGCTCAAGGTTCAGGCTGACCTCGAGGGCGCCCAGGCGCTGCTCAAGGACAGCGACCCGGACATGCGCGAAATGGCCGTTGAAGAAGTGCGAGAGGCCAAGGACAAGCTGATCGAACTGGAAGGCGACCTGCAACGCATGCTGTTGCCCAAGGACCCGAACGACGGGCGCAACGTATTCCTTGAAATCCGCGCCGGCACCGGCGGTGACGAAGCGGCGATTTTCTCCGGCGACCTGTTCCGCATGTATTCGCGCTATGCCGAGCGTCGCGGCTGGCGTGTGGAGATTTTGTCCGAGAACGAAGGCGAACACGGCGGCTATAAAGAAGTCATCGCCCGGGTTGAGGGCGAGAATGTCTACGGCAAACTGAAGTTCGAATCCGGCGTGCACCGCGTGCAGCGGGTGCCGGCCACGGAATCCCAGGGCCGTATCCACACCTCGGCGTGCACCGTGGCCGTGTTGCCCGAGCCCGACGAGCAGGAAGCCATCGAGATCAATCCCGCAGACCTGCGGGTCGACACCTACCGCTCATCGGGCGCCGGTGGCCAGCACGTCAACAAGACTGACTCGGCGATCCGTATCACTCACTTGCCTTCGGGCATCGTGGTGGAGTGCCAGGAAGAACGTTCCCAGCACAAGAACCGTGCGCGGGCCATGTCCTGGCTGTCGGCCAAGCTGAATGACCAGCAGACCAGCGCCGCCGCCAATGCGATTGCCAGCGAGCGTAAGCTGCTGGTGGGCTCGGGCGACCGTTCCGAGCGCATTCGTACCTACAACTTTGCCCAGGGCCGGGTCACCGACCACCGCGTCAACCTGACGCTGTACTCCCTGGACGAAATCCTCGCCGGTGGCGTCGATGCGGTAATCGAGCCGTTGTTGGCCGAATACCAGGCCGACCAGCTTGCGGCGATAGGTGAATAAATGACCATTATTGCCAGTTTGTTACGCGCCGCCGACCTGCCGGACTCGCCGACTGCGCGCCTGGACGTGGAATTGTTGCTGGCCGCCGCCTTGGGCAAGTCCCGCAGCTACCTGCACACCTGGCCGGAAAAAATCGTCAGCAGTGAACACGCGCTGACCTTTGCCGACTACCTGCAACGCCGTCGTGCCGGCGAGCCCGTGGCCTACATCCTCGGCCAGCAAGGCTTCTGGAAGCTCGACCTGGAAGTGGCACCGCACACGCTGATCCCGCGTCCGGAAACCGAGATGCTGGTGGAAGCCGCCCTGGAATTGCTGCCTGCCACACCGGCCAAGGTCCTGGACCTGGGCACCGGCAGCGGCGCGATTGCCCTGGCCCTGGCCAGCGAACGCCCGGCCTGGCAAGTCACGGCGGTCGACCGCGTGCTGGAAGCCGTGGCCCTGGCCGAACGCAACCGCCAGCGCCTGCACCTGAACAACGCCACGGTGCTGAACAGCCATTGGTTCAGTGCCCTCGAAGGCCACACTTACAACCTGATCATCAGCAACCCACCTTATATAGCCGACACCGACCCGCACCTGGTGGCCGGTGACGTGCGCTTTGAACCGGCCAGCGCGCTGGTATCCGGGCATGACGGCCTGGACGACCTGCGGCTGATCATCGCCCAGGCGCCTGCGCACCTCGACGCCGCGGGTTGGTTGCTGCTGGAACACGGTTACGACCAGGCGCCCGCCGTGCGCGACCTGCTGCTGGGGGAAGGCTTTGAAGAAGTCCACAGCCGCATCGACCTGGGCGGCCACGAACGCATCACGTTGGGACGCCGCCCGTGATGAACGACCAGGAGCTGTTGCGCTATAGCCGGCAGATTCTGTTGCAGCATGTCGACATCGAAGGCCAGTTGCGCCTGAAAAACAGCCGCGCGCTGATCGTCGGCCTGGGTGGCCTCGGTTCGCCAGTGGCGCTGTACCTGGCGGCGGCGGGTGTGGGTGAGCTGCATTTGGCGGATTTCGACACTGTCGACCTGACCAACCTGCAACGCCAGATCATTCACGACACCGACAGCGTCGGCCTGAGCAAGGTCGACTCGGCGATTCGCCGCCTGAGCGCGATCAATCCTGAAATACAGCTGGTTGCCCATCGCAGCGCGCTGGATGAGGATTCCCTCGCGGCCGCCGTTGCGGTGGTCGATGTGGTACTGGATTGCAGCGACAACTTCTCCACCCGCGAAGCGGTCAACGCTGCGTGTGTCGCTGCCGGCAAGCCTTTGGTGAGCGGTGCGGCGATTCGCCTCGAAGGCCAGCTGTCGGTGTTCGACCCTCGTCGCGCCGAAAGCCCCTGCTACCACTGTTTATACGGGCACGGCAGCGACGCCGAACTGACCTGCAGCGAAGCCGGCGTCATCGGCCCGTTGGTGGGCCTGGTCGGCAGCCTGCAGGCCCTGGAAGCCTTGAAGTTACTGGCCGGTTTCGGCGAGCCGTTGGTGGGGCGGCTTTTGTTGATCGACGCCCTGACCACGCGTTTTCGCGAGCTGCGGGTCAAGCGTGACCCCGGTTGCATCGTCTGCGGTAGCCACCATGGTTAAGGATGCGCCGATTGGTGTGTTCGACTCCGGTGTCGGCGGCCTGTCGGTGCTGGACGAAATCCAGCGTCTGCTGCCCCATGAGTCGCTGCTGTACGTGGCGGATGGCGGGAATATCCCCTACGGCGAGAAAACCCCGGCGTTCATCCTCGATCGTTCGCGACAGGTGGCGGCGTTCTTCCGTGAGAAGGGCGCCAAAGCGTTTGTGATTGCCTGCAACACGGCGACCGTTGCGGCGGTTGCCGATTTGCGCCAGGACTATCCCGACTGGCCATTGGTGGGCATGGAACCGGCAGTCAAACCCGCGGCTGCCGCGACCCGCAGTGGCGTCGTCGGCGTGCTGGCGACCACCGGCACCCTGCAAAGCGCCAAGTTCGCCGCCTTGCTCGACCGCTTCGCCACCGATGTGCGGGTAATCACCCAACCCTGCCCGGGCCTGGTGGAGCTGATCGAAACCGGCGACCTGGACAGCCCGGCCCTGCGCCTGCTGTTGCAAGGCTACGTGGAGCCGCTGATTGCGGCCGGTTGCGACACCATCATCCTTGGCTGCACCCACTACCCGTTCCTCAAGCCCCTGCTCGCCGAGATGCTCCCGCCGACGATCATTTTGATCGACACCGGGGCGGCAGTAGCGCGTCAATTGCAGCGTCTTTTGAGTGATCGCGAACTGCTGGCCACTGGCAATCCGCCGCCTGTACAGTTCTGGACCAGCGGCGATCCGCAGCATCTAAGAAATATCCTACCGACCCTATGGAAATCTCCCGGAGTTGTGAGTAGTTTTGGCGTGTGAAAAAAACGTGAAATAACGCCTTTATCCGCTGAACTTCTGGCTATACGGCAGCTTCTATAGCAAGTTAGCCGGTACAAAATCATACAACTTCGTTCGGAAGGGATGTTTCTCTATGAAGCGCTTGTTCTGTTTGGCTGCGATTGCGGCCGCAATGTTGGGGCACTCTTTTTCCGCACAGGCGGCAGGCCTGGAACTTGGGGTGGGAAGTACGAGCGATTCGACCATGACCTATCGGTTGGGGCTGACCTCGGACTGGGATAAAAGCTGGTGGCAGACCGATACGGGGCGCGTGACCGGGTACTGGAGCGGCGCCTACACCTACTGGGACGGTGACAAGCGGGCCAGCGTCAGCAGCCTGTCGTTCTCACCCGTGTTTGTGTATGAGTTTGCCGGGGAGAGGGTGAAGCCGTACATCGAGGCCGGCGTGGGTGTGGCCGTGTTCTCCCGCACGCGGGTAGAAGACAACAATATCGGCCAGGCTTTCCAGTTTGAAGACCGGCTGGGCTTTGGCTTGCGCTTTGTCGGTGGCAGTGAAGTGGGGATTCGGGCCACCCATTACTCCAATGCCGGGATCAGCAGCAATAACGATGGTGTAGAGAGTTATTCGCTGCACTACACGCTGCCGTTGTAGTTTTTTAAGCACACTGCAAAACCATTGTGGGAGCGGGCTTGCTCGCGAAAGCGGTATATCAGCCACGAATCAGTTGACTGACACACCGCTTTCGCGAGCAAGCCCGCTCCCACATTTGCTACTCATTGGTTCCGAAATCAGCGATACACCGTCGCAATCCCCTGGCGCTCATCGATGCACTCCGGCGCGCCCATCTCGAATTCCCGGCAGATCAGCGGCCGCTTCTCGTAAATCGTGCACATCATCGTGTCGCGGTCCAGCGCCGCGCACCAGCCGTCATCCAGGCGCAGCATGACTTCGCCGCCCCAATCGTCGGTATCGATAAAGCGATCGGGCACGCCGGTGTCGGTGATCAGCATGACTTCCAGCTGGCAGCAGCACGCGGCGCAGGTGGAGCAGGTGACGGCAGGTTCGGCGATTTGGGTATGGGGGATGTTGGTCATAGGCGCGCAGTGTAAGGCAAGCGGCTCATAGGTGTGTGAAAGGCCTGACGGACGTCAATGTGCCAACTGCCTGGCAACCCAATGCAACAACGGAAAAATCATCCCCCAGAGTAACGCCAGGCCGATGACGGTCGGCACGGTGCCATAGCCGAAACTCACCCCCGCCAGTTGGCTGCCCGCGTAATAGGACAACGGCCCGCCCACCGCCCCCAACAAGCTCGCACGCCACCAGGGCTGCGCGCTCCAGGCCAGGCAATGGCGCAGCGTGGTCGCCAGCAATGCCCACAACAGGATCAGCCACAATGGCGCCAACGGCCCGGGCAGGCTGAAATGAAACACGCCGAATGCACGTAGCACGGTGTCGATCACGGTGCCCAACAAGGTGACGGCAAGAATCACCTGGCCTTCCGCTGACCACGAACTTATCCACAGCAGATGGATTACCAGCACCGCCAACCCCACCAACAGCCACAGACTGTCGCCGCCCAGCACACAGGCAAACCAGCCGCACTGGAACAGCACGGCATTTGCCAGTGGTTTAAGCATCAAAGCGCCCGAGCAGTGGCTGGGTCAGCGCCGCCGGCTTGGCCAGCAGCATCTGCGCGGTGCCGATGGTGCGCTCCATAAAGCCGCCTTCGCAGTAGCACAGGTAAAACTCCCACAGCCGCAGGAAGTATTCGTCGTAGCCCATTTCCGTCAGGCGGCTGTGGGCGCGGCGAAAGTTCTCATGCCACAGGCGCAGGGTTCGCGCGTAGTGCAGGCCGAAGTCCTCCATGTGCAGCAGGTTCATGTCAGTGTCGCGGCTGACGACCTCCAGCATCTTCTGTACACAGGGCAGGGCGCCGCCGGGGAAGATATAGCGCTGGATAAAATCCACGCTGCTCTTGGCTTGTTCGTAGCGCTGCTCGCGAATGGTGATGGCTTGCAGCAACATCAGGCCGTTGCTCTTGAGCAACTGCGCGCACTGTTTGAAATAGGTCGGCAGGAAGCGGTGGCCCACGGCTTCGATCATCTCGATCGACACCAGCTTGTCGTACTGCCCGGTCAGGTCGCGGTAGTCCTCCAGCAGCAACGTCACCTGATTCTGCAAACCCAGGGCCTCGATGCGTTTTTCAGTGTAGGCAAACTGCTCTTTGGACAGGGTCGTGGTGGTGACCTTACAGCCGTACTGCTGCGCGGCATAAATCGCCATGCTGCCCCAGCCGGTGCCGATTTCCAGCAGGTGGTCGGACGGTTTCAGCGCGAGCTTCTGGCAGATGCGTTCCAGCTTGTTCAGTTGTGCCTGTTCCAGTGTGTCATCGGCGGTGAGGAACTGCGCGGCCGAATACATCATGGTCGGGTCGAGGAATTCCTCGAACAGGTCGTTGCCCAGGTCGTAGTGGGCGGCGATGTTTTTCTGCGAGCCCTTGCGCGTATTGCGGTTGAGCCAGTGCAGGCCCTGGGTGAAGGGCCGCGCCAGTTTGGCCAGGCCACCTTCCAGCGCATCCAGCACGTCGAGGTTGCTGACCATCACCCGTACCACGGCGGTCAGGTCCGGGCTGCTCCAGTAACCATGGATAAATGCCTCGCCGGCGCCGATGGAGCCGTTGGCCGCCACCAGCCCCCACACGGCTGAATCGAGGATCTGGATCTCCCCCAGCAGGTGCGCTTCCCGTGCGCCGAAGACTTGCCGTTCGCCGTCCTCGATCACCACCAACTGGCCGTGGCGCAGTTGGCCGAGCTGGCGCAGCACGGCTTTGCGCAGCAGCGCGGCGGTCATGCCGTTGACGTTCAAGCGGTTGGATTTGACCGATAAGCTAGGGGATTTCATGGCGGCGATCCTTGGTGTAACCGACTGCGGTGCGAGAAGCGCCTTCGGCGGCGTGATGGGAAAAAATCGGCGTGCGTTTAAGCAAGAGGCGCAAGGCCTGCCAATAAATGGCCAGGCAGGTCTTGGCGGTCATCCACGGGAAGCGCCACAGGTAGCGGTGCAGGCTGGCGCGGTTCAGGGCTTCGCGTTGCAGGCTCAAGGTGGCGTCGAAGACTTTCAGTTCGCCCTGCCAGTCGGCCATGTGCACGCCGAGCCTGGCGGCGGGCGGGCTGAAGCTCATGCGGTATTCCAGGTCCCGGGGCAAGAACGGCGACACATGAAACGCCTTGGCCACGGCGAAGTGCTGATGCTCACCGGCAGGCAGCGCCTGGGCCGGTAGCACGTAGTGATAGCGCTCGCGCCACGGGGTGTTGGTCACTTCACAAAGGATCGCGGCCAGCGTTCCGTCGGCCTCGAAGCAGTAGAAGAAACTCACCGGGTTAAAGGCCAGGCCCCAACTGCGGGCCTGGGTCAGCAGGCAGATAACGCCCGAGGGGATGCGCCCCAGGGCCTTGCCGACTTCTTGGCGTACGGCATCGGTCAAGCTCATGCCGTGACGGGTAAATTCACGCAGGTAATCCTGCTGGCGAAACGCGAACGGCGCCCAGCGCTCGCCCGCCAATGGCGACAAGCCGAACACTTCGTCCTGTTCGCTGAGGTCCAGGTACAGCAGGCCAATCCGATAACGGAAGGCGTGGCCCTTGGGCGTAAATCGCCGATGGGCAATCCAGCCGCTATACAGTGCGCTGTTCACAGCGCTTCCCCAAACGCTTTGGCCACGCGCAACGCGCTGACCACACCGTCTTCGTGAAAGCCGTTGGCCCAGTAGGCGCCGCAGTAATAGGTGTGCTGCGTGCCGTGCAATTCTTCCCAGCGCGCTTGGGCGGCCACGGCGGCCAGGCTGTATTGCGGGTGGGCGTAGGTGTAGCGGGCGAGGACTTTGAGCGGGTTGATCAGCGCCGTTTGATTGAGGCTCACGCAAAAGGTGGTGGTGCTGTCGATGCCTTGCAGGATGTTCATGTCGTAGGTCACCGCCGCCTGTTTTTGCGCGCGGCCATCCAGGCGGTAATTCCAGCTGGCCCAGGCCAGTTTGCGCTCGGGCAGCAGACGGGTATCGGTGTGCAGGACGACGTCATTGTCGGCGTAGGGCAGGGCACCGAGGATCTGTTGCTCGGCCAGGCTCGCATCCCCCAGCAACGCCAGGGCCTGGTCGCTGTGGCAGGCGAACACCACCTTGTCGAATGCCTCGCTGCCGGCGGCGCTGTGGATAACTGCGCCGATGGCTGAACGCTCAACCCGGGTGACCGGGCAATTGAGGCGGATATTTTCGCGGAAGGACTGGGTCAGCGGTTCGATATAGCGGCTGGAACCGCCTTCGATCACGCACCACTGCGGCCGGTTGCTCACCGACAACAAGCCATGGTTCTTGAAGAACCGCACGAAAAATTGCAGGGGAAACCCGAGCATGTCAGCCAGGGACATCGACCAGATCGCCGCGCCCATCGGCACGATGTAGTGCTGGATAAATCGCTGGCCGTAGCCGCCCGCTTGCAGGTACTCGCCCAGGGTCATCTCGGCGCTGATGCGTTGCTCTTGCAGGTCCAGGGGCGCCTGGCGGTTGAAGCGCAGGATATCGCGCAACATGCCCCAGAACCCCGGCGACAGAATATTCCGGCGCTGGGCAAACAGGCTGTTGAGGTTGTTGCCGTTGTACTCGAACCCGGCGTTCGGGTCGCACACCGAAAAGCTCATCTCGGTGGGTTTGTACGTCACGCCAATTTGCCCCAGCAGCTTGATGAAGTTGGGATAGGTCCAGTCGTTGAACACGATAAAGCCGGTGTCCACCGCATGGCTTTTGCCTTCCACTGTGACATTCACCGTGTGAGTGTGGCCGCCGATGCGGTCGCCCGCTTCGAACAGGGTGATGTCGTGGCGGCGACCGAGCAGGTAGGCGCTGGTCAGCCCGGCAATGCCGCTGCCGATAATGGCGATCTTCACAGGTCGTCCTTTCTCGGCGGCGGGCTGCGCAGCATGCGTTTGCCAATGATCAACTGGACGCGGTTCGGCAGTTTCGACAGTGGCCACAAGGCGGCAATAAACAGGGCAGGGAAGGCAATTTCCAATGGGCGGTTTTGCAGCTTGGCGAAGATATGTCGCGCGGCCTTGTCCGCCGGCCAGCTCAGGGGCATCGGGAAATCATTGCGGGCGGTCAGCGGCGTGTCGACAAACCCCGGGCTGACCACGGTGACGTCGATCCCTTCAGGTGACAGGTCGATACGCAGGGACTCGAACAGGTAACGCAGGCCGGCCTTCGACGCACCATAGGCTTCCGCCCTGGGCATCGGCAGGTAGGTCACCGCACTGGCCACACCGACCAGGTGCGGTGTATGACCGGCACGCAACAGCGGCAGCGCGGCCTCGATGCAGTAACTGCTGGCCAGCAGGTTGGTGCGCACCACGTGCTCGATGATCGAGGCGTCGAATTGCCTGGCATCCACGTATTCGCAGGTGCCGGCATTCAGGATCACCGTATCCAGCGAACCCCAGGCCACCGCGATGTGTTCACCGATCTCGCGTACGGTCTGGCTGTTGGTCAGGTCGCCGGCCACCACCAGCACTTGCCCGGGGTATTGCTGGGCAAGCTGTTCCAGGGGCGCCTTGGAGCGGGAACTGAGGGCCACATGGGCACCGCTTTCGAGCAGCGTCTTGGCCAGTTCGGCCCCGATGCCACTGCTGGCACCGGTCAACCAGTAACGACGTGGAAGGTTAAGGCTCATCCCATTCTCCTTTTCAGCCAGCTGACCACACCGCCAAGGACCGGCACGTGTTCATACAGCAACTGTCCAGCGTCAAAATAATCCCGGTGGCGATACACCTTGTCGCGCCACAGCAGGTGCGAGCAGCCTTCCACACGAATCACTTCGCCCTTGGCCAGGCGCGGGTGGCAGAAGCTCATTGTCCAGCGCAGGTAGCCTTCGCCTTCCGCCACGTGATCAAAGCCATGGAAGTCAAAGCGCAACTGGGTAACGTTGTCGTACAGCTCGGCGAAGTAGCGGTGCAACGCCGGCAGCCCGTGCACCTCGTGCAATGGGTCGGTGAAACTGATGTCCTGGCTGTACAGGCCATCGAGCAGGTGCAGGTTGTGCTTGTCCACACTGGCGAACACCTGGGCGAAGCGGCGCAGGAAATCACTCATAAGCACCTCCGACCGCCTGGCGTGAAGGCAGGCTGCGGAAAGCGGCGAGGGCGCGCTCGCGGGATTTTTTCAAATCGACGATAGGACGAGGATAGTCGGCCACACCAAACAGGCCGCCCACGGCGTCGGGGTTGTGCACTTCCTTTTTGTTCAGCGCCGCCAGTTGCGGCAGCCAGTGCTTGATAAACACACCTTCGCCGTCGAATTTTTCCGATTGGCTCAAGGGGCTGAAAATCCGGAAGTACGGGGCCGAGTCGGTGCCGGTGGACGAGCTCCACTGCCAGCCACCGTTGTTGGCTGCCAGGTCGCCGTCGATCAGGTGACGCATGAAAAAGCGCTCGCCTTCGCGCCAGTCGATCAGCAGGTTTTTGGTCAGGAACATCGCCACCACCATGCGCAGGCGATTGTGCATCCAGCCGGTTTCCAGCAGCTGGCGCATGGCGGCGTCGATGATTGGCAGGCCGGTGCGTGCTTCCTGCCACGCTTTCAAGTCTTCCGGGCTGTTGCGCCAGGCCACAGCTTCGGTCTCCGGGCGGAATGCGCGGTGGCGCGAGACCCGTGGGTAGCCCACCAGAATATGTTTGTAGAACTCGCGCCACAGCAGCTCGTTGATCCAGGTAATCGCGCCGATGTCGCCGCTTTCGAATTCACCCTGGTTGCTTTGCAGCGCGGCATGCAGGCACTGGCGCGGTGAAACCACGCCCGCTGCAAGGTAGGCCGAAAGCTGGCTGGTACCGGGCTTGGCCGGGAAGTCGCGTTCGTCCTTGTAGTAGCTGATTTGTGCGTCGGCGAACTGGTCGAGACGGCGCCGGGCTTCGGCTTCGCCGGCAGGCCACAGGGCGCGCAAGGCTTCGCTCGGGGTAGCGAAGCCCTCGACGTGACCCGGAACCTCGTCGCTTTTGAGTTTGAGCGGCGCCTGCGCCTTGGGCGTGGCGACCAAACGCGGCAAGGCGCCATGCAGGCGGCTGTAGCAGACCTTGCGGAACTGGCTGAACACCTGGAAGTAGGTGCCGGTCTTGGTCAGCACGCTGCCGGGCTGGAAAAACAACTGGTCCAGATAGGTGTGGAACGTGATGCCTTGAGCTTCGAGGGCCTTGGCCACGGCGGCGTCGCGGCGCTCTTCGTGGATGCCGTATTCGTCATTGACGTGTACCGACTCCACCGACAGTTCCTGGCACAGGCCTGCCAAAACTTCAGGTGCTTGATCCCAAGTGTCGGCATGGCGGATCAATAACGGAATGTTCAACTCGCCCAGTGCCGAGCTCAAGCGCTGCAGGTTGCGCAGCCAGAAATCGACCTTGCACGGCGCGTCATCGTGGGCCAGCCATTGCCCGGGGCTGATCAGGTAGACGGCCGCTGTCGGGCCACGCTGTGCGGCGGCGAGGGCGGTGTTGTCATGTAGGCGCAGGTCGGTGCGCAGCCAGATCAAGTGCATTTAAATAAGTCCACGCTGGATCAGTACCTGATGGGCCGACAACGGGTCTTCGGCCAGGAGCAATTCAGGAATCTCTTGGGTTAATACGGACAGCTCCGCCTGGTGGATGCATACCGTTGGTCCGGTTATCAGTTTTGGGCAACTGAAGCCGCTCAACAGTTTGCCCAGCACCGAGGTATGGAGTGCCTTGCTCGAATACAGCAGTACCGCGCGGGGTTGCAGATGCTCGACGGCCAGGGCCAGTTCGCCCACCGGCAATGGCCAGTCGAAAACTTCCACCGGGCAATCGGCGCTGCTGGCGAGCCAGGCGGTGAGCCACAGGTGCGGCTCCAGCGGCAGGTCGGAATGATTGATCAGCAGCAGGGGGGCGCCGTTGAGCTGGCGGTTGTTGTGATACATCCGCGCACCGAATTTGCTGCGCAGCCAGGAATAGAAAAACACCCGTTCCATCTGCGCGCCGAACTGGCCTTGCCAGCGCAGTTCGAGCTCCTTGAGCAACGGCAATAACAGTTGCTCGCACAAGGTGCGCGGCGGGTACAGCGCCATGGCCTGGTTGAAGGCATCATCCACCCGGCGCTCGGCCAGTTCGCTGATGGCCTGCACCAGGTGCTGGCGGCGGTTGTGCCATTCGTTTTCCACCGGCGGCTCGCTGGTGGCTTGCGCGGTGTCGATCAGGCTCTTGACCTGGCTGACCGGCACACCGCGGTTGAGCCAGGTCAGGATGGTATGGATGCGTTGCACGTGCTCGTCACTGAACAGGCGGTGCCCCTTGGGCGTGCGCTGGGGCACGATCAGCCCGTAGCGCCGCTCCCAGGCGCGCAAGGTCACGGCGTTGACGCCGGTCTGGCGCGCCACTTCGCGGATCGGCAGCCAGCCTTGTTCGATGGCCTCGGCGATGTCTTCGCCAGGTTCTTGCAGGGGAAAAGTCATAGGTTAAATCGCATTACGCAGGCTGAGGTTTTCCGGGTGCGGTTGCAGGTAGGCCTGCTGCGCGATATAGCGGTCCGGATGCTGGCGAAAGTGGTGCTTGAGCAGCGTCAGCGGTACCACCAGCGGCACGATGCCCTGGCGGTATTGGCTGATGATGGTCTGCATTTCCTGTTTGTCTTCGGCGCTGATGGCTTGCTTGAGGTAGCCGCTGATGTGTTGCAGCACGTTGGTGTGGGTGCCGCGTGTGGCGCACTGGGTCAGGGCGCTCATCAGTTCGCTGAAGTAACCGGCGGCCAAGGCGTCGAGGTCGACGTCCCTGGGCATGCTGCCCAGCAGGTTGCCGAGGCTTTTGTAATGCACCGGGCTGTGGGCCATCAGCAGGTATTTGTAGCGCGAGTGAAATTCCAGCAGGCGGTGACGGGTCAGGCCTTCGGCGAGCAGTTGCTGCCAGGTGGCGTAGACGAACACCCGGGTCAGGAAGTTTTCCCGCAGCACCGGGTCATTCAGCCGACCGTCTTCTTCCACCGGCAGATTGGGGTGGCGTGCACAAAACGCCTGGGCGTAGATGCCGCGCCCGCCGCCGTCGATGGGCATGCCGTTGTCCTGATAGACCTTGACCCGTTCCAGGCCGCAGGACGGGGATTTCTGCATGAAGATGTAACCGCAGAGGTCGGTGTGTTCAGCAGCCATTTGCTGGCCGTAATCGTCCAGCGGCTGGGTCACGTTAAGTTCGCGGTTTACGGTGCCAACGGCCTGTGGATTGAGCGGGTCGCCCACCAGGCGAATCGGTTCGCGGGGGATGCCCAGGCCAATGGCGACTTCAGGGCACAGCGGCACGAAGTCGAAATAATCGGCCAGGGTCTGGCTACACAGCTGGGATTGTTTATGCCCGCCGTTGAAGCGCACGTTCTCGCCCAACAGGCAGGCGCTGATGGCGATTTTCGGTTTGCCGGTGGCGGGCAGGGTGCTGGACATGGCCAAACCTCGATGAAATTCCTGTACAGAGTTAAATTTCTGTACAACTTAATCTCATCATAGGTTTGAAGCTGTACAAGTCAAATAATTTGTACAGGTATTTGCGGAATGGCTATTTCCAGCCGATTTTCCAGTCTTCGGCGTTCTGCAGGGTTTGCCAGGCCAGGCGCTGCACGCGATGGCTCATCACGGCTTCCAGCTCGATTTCCTGCACATCGCCTTCGTCATCACGCAGCAGTTTGGTCACCAGAAAATGTTTTTCCTTGTGCTGCGGACGGGCTGCTGTCCACTTCGACAGCAGCAACTTGGCGGGATTGATGCGGTTCATCGCAGGTGCTCGATCAACCGCCGCGCCGCCTCCTGGCCGCTGAGCCACGCGCCTTCCACGCGGCCTGACAGGCACCAGTCGCCACATACATACAGGCCCAGGTCGGCGTCGGCCAGCACGCCAAATTCATGGCTGGTGGACGGCCGCGCGTACAGCCAGCGGTGGGCGAGGGTGAAGGATGGCGCCGGCATGGCGCTGTGCAGCAGCTCGGCGAAGGCGCCGTGCAGGTGTTCGATCACGGCTTCCTTGGACAGGTCCAGGTGTTGCTTGCTCCAGGTGCTGGTGGCGTGCAAAACCCAGGTGTCGAGGGTGGTGTCGCGCCCCGGTTTGCTGCGGTTGCGCGCCAGCCAGTCCAGCGGGCTGTCCTGGACGAAGCAGCCTTCCATGGGCGTATCCAGCGGCTTGTCGAAGGCCAGGGCAATGGCCCAGGTCGGGTCCATCTTGACCCCGGCGGCGACACTCGCCAGCTTGGGCGCAGCGGCCAGCAAGGCAGTGGCCTGGGGCGCTGGGGTGGCGATGATCACGTGGCTGAACGGGCCGTGGCTTTCGCCGTCGGCGTCCAGCAGGTTCCAGTGATGTTTACCCTGGAACACTTCGGTGATGCGGCAACCGAACTGCACCGGCAAGTCATCGAGCAGGGCGCGGGTGATCGCACTCATGCGCGGCGTGCCGACCCAGCGGATCTGTTCATCGGGGGAGGGCGTCAGTTGGCCGGACTTGAAGTTGTACAGCTGTGGCTTCCATTGCTCGGCGCAACCATTGACCTGCCAGCGTTGCACCTCGTTGACGAAGCGCCGGTCGCGGGCGGTGAAGTACTGTGCGCCCATGTCCAGCGAGCCCGCATCGCTGCGCTTGCTGGACATGCGACCGCCACTGCCGCGGCTTTTATCGAAGAGTTGTACAACGTGCCCCGCGTCTTTCAACGCTCGGGCGGCGGAGAGACCGGCGATGCCGGTGCCAATGATCGCGATGGGAACAGTCATGGGAGGCCTCGTTTTACCGTTGGGTACAGACTACGCCGACACCAATAGCTGTACAATATTGTTTTTTGGTATAAGTTTTGGCGTACCTGATCGTTTGGCGTGACCTATGGTTAAACCTGAAGGTTTAACCAGCGTTGCGCCCGATTAAAACATCCCTGTTTATAAAATAGACTAACGGTGGTCGGCGAACGTTACACGAGGAACAACTCATGCACATTTTGCTGACCGGCGGTACCGGTTTGATCGGCCGTCAACTTTGCCAATACTGGCTTGCCCAGGGCCATCGCCTCACGGTCTGGAGCCGCCATCCCGAACAAGTGGCTAAATTGTGCGGCGCCCAGGTGCGTGGCGTCGCCCGCCTGCAGGACATAAACGAGGCGGTGGACGCGGTGGTCAACCTGGCCGGCGCGCCGATTGCCGACCGGCCCTGGACGCATAAACGCAAGGCGCTGTTGTGGAGCAGCCGTATCGGCCTCACCGAAACGCTGCTGGCCTGGCTTGAGGGCCTTGAGCACAAACCGGCGGTGTTGATCTCCGGTTCCGCGGTGGGCTGGTACGGCGACGGCGGTGAGCGCGAGCTGACCGAAGACAGCGGCCCGGTGCAGGACGATTTCGGCAGCCAGTTATCCATTGCCTGGGAAGAAACCGCCCAGCGTGCCGAGGCATTGGGCATCCGCGTGGTACTGGTGCGTACCGGGCTGGTGCTGGCGGCGGAGGGCGGCTTTTTGTCGCGGCTGTTGCTGCCGTTCAAACTGGCGCTGGGCGGGCCTATCGGCAATGGTCGGCAGTGGATGCCATGGGTCCATATAAAGGATCAAATCGCCCTGATTGATTTTCTTCTGCACAAGACCGATGCCAGCGGTCCTTATAATGCCTGCGCGCCACACCCGGTACGCAACCTGGAGTTCGCCAAGACCCTGGGCAAGGTGCTGCACCGCCCGGCGTTCATGCCCATGCCGGCGTTTGCCTTGCGTATCGGCCTGGGCGAGTTGTCCGGTTTGTTGCTGGGTGGCCAGCGGGCTTTGCCGCAGCGGCTGTTGGCGGCCGGTTTCACTTTCCAGTTCACTGAGTTGCATGCGGCCCTGGACGACTTGTCCAGCCGCCTCTAGAGATAGGATGTTGCATGACGGATCACGCGTTGTTACTGGTCAACCTGGGTTCACCGGCGTCCACTTCGGTGGCGGATGTGCGCAGCTACCTCAATCAGTTCCTGATGGACCCTTACGTCATTGACCTGCCATGGCCGGTTCGGCGTTTGCTGGTGTCGCTGATCCTGATCAAGCGCCCGGAGCAATCGGCCCATGCTTACGCCTCGATCTGGTGGGACGAAGGCTCGCCGCTGGTAGTTCTTAGCCGTCGCTTGCAACAACAGATGACTGCACAGTGGACCCAGGGGCCGGTGGAGTTGGCCATGCGCTATGGCGAGCCGTCGATTGAAAGCGTACTGACCCGGCTGGCGTCCCAAGGCATCCAGAAAGTGACCCTGGCGCCGTTGTACCCGCAGTTTGCCGACAGCACCGTGACCACGGTAATCGAAGAGGCCCGGCGCGTGGTACGGCACAAAAAGCTGGCGATCGAGTTTTCGATTCTGCAGCCGTTCTACGATGAACCGGAGTACCTGGACGCCTTGGCCAACAGCGCCAGAGCCTATGTGGAAGAGGATTTCGATCACCTCCTGCTGAGCTTTCATGGGTTGCCCGAGCGCCACCTGAAAAAGCTCGACCCTACGGGGCAACACTGCTTCAAGGACGCCAACTGCTGCCAGAACGCCTCTCCCGAGGTGCTTGCCACGTGCTATCGCGCACAGTGTTTCAGCGTTGCGCAGGATTTTGCCGAGCGCCTTGGCTTGCCGGATGGCAAATGGTCGGTGGCGTTCCAGTCGCGGCTGGGCCGGGCCAAGTGGATCGAACCGTACACCGAGGCACGCCTTGAAGCGTTGGCTCAACAGGGCGTGAAGAAGCTGCTGGTGATGTGCCCGGCGTTTGTTGCGGACTGCATCGAGACACTGGAGGAAATTGGTGATCGCGGCCTGGAGCAATTCCGCGAGGCGGGGGGCGAGGAGTTGGTGTTGGTGCCGTGCCTGAACGATGACCCGCAGTGGGCGGCGGCGCTCAATACCCTGTGTGAAAGAGCGCCGGTCGCGCTGTAATCAAGACGAGTGAGGACTGAATGTGGGAGCGGGCTTGCTCGCGAAGACGGTGGGTCAGTTAATGAAGATAGCGACTGACACACCGCCTTCGCGAGCAAGCCCGCTCCCACATTGACTGTGCCCACTCTGAATTTTCGGTGTTACTCGTGATGCGGCTCGCCCAGGAAGGTCAGGGAACTGGAAAAAGCGCCGGTTGCACTGTAATCAAGCCGAGTGAGGACTAAAT
>NZ_JACAPH010000001.1:73427-73606 GCF_013385805.1 Pseudomonas sp. C6002
CGGTGGGTCAGTTAATGAAGATGGCGACTGACACACCGCTTTCGCGAGCAAGCCCGCTCCCACATTGACTGTGCCCACTTTGGATTTGCGGGGTTACTCGTGATGCGGCTCGCCCAGGAAGGTCAGGGAGCTGGAAGGAGCGCCGGTTGCACTGTAGTCAAGCCGAGTGAGGACTAAAT
>NZ_JACAPH010000001.1:73652-73835 GCF_013385805.1 Pseudomonas sp. C6002
AGTTAATGAAGATAGCGACTGAAACACCGCTTTCGCGAGCAAGCCCGCTCCCACATTGACTGTGCCCACTCTGGATTTGCGGGGTTACTCGTGATGCGGCTCGCCCTGAAAGCTCAGGGAACTGGAAAGAGCGCCGGTTGCACTGTAATCAAGCCGAGTGAGGACTGAATGTGGGAGCGGGCT
>NZ_JACAPH010000001.1:73849-101160 GCF_013385805.1 Pseudomonas sp. C6002
TAATGAAGATAGCGACTGACACACCGCCTTCGCGAGCAAGCCCGCTCCCACATTGACTGTGCCCACTCTGGATTTGCGGGGTTACTCGTGATGCGGCTCGCCCAGGAAAGTCAGGGAACTGAACAGTCCGCGAGTCGCGACATCAGCATTGTCTTTGAGCGGGATTTCCACCTGCGCCGCAATCACATTCAATCCTTCATTTCTCACCAGCACCTGGGCGCGACCGTCTTTATCGGTCTCGGTGCTCAGGGTGTTCGGTGCGTTGCGATAGTCTCCGATCAGCTTGACCCCAGCCGCCGGCTTGCCATCCAGCAGCACCCGTACCGGCAGTGATTTACCCGGGCCGACCGTCAGCGGATCAACTTCCGGCAAGATCAGTAGCTTGATCTGATCCAGCTTCGGCACCTTCGCCCCCGGCTGGTAGATCGCCAGGCTGTACTTGAAGGTCTGGGTCGACTCAATCGCCCCCGGCACCTTGCTGCGGCCCTCGTTGATCCACTTCTTGTCAGGCGTCTGTGACCACATCCCGTTATCCAGGGCGACCGCCAGTACAGCCGGCGATTTGAGCGGCTTCAGGCGCGCATGGTCGGGCAGACGTTCCACGGTCACCGGGATCATTTTGCCGCTGGCGTCATAAGCCCAGGCGCCGCTGATTTTCTGCGCCTTGAACGCATTGTCTTCGGCGCCGTGGCCGTAGATCACTTCGATATTGCCGCGCCGTTGTTCGGTCCACAGTCCGTGGGCCGAGACTTGGGTGGCAAACAGCAGGCCGAGCACGGCCAGGGATTTGAAGGCTTGCATGGTGACGTCCTTTTACAGGTTGAGGGTCAGGCTGACGGTGAAGTTGCGCGGCTCGCCGGGATTGACCCAGTAGTTGCTGTAGGAGCGCTCGTAGTACTTTTCATCGAACAGGTTGTTGAGGTTCAGGCCCACGGTGACGTTGTCGCTGGCCTTGTAATGGGCCAGTAAATCGACGGTGTGGTAGGCCGGTAATTCAAAGCGGCCCCCGGCTTCACCGGAGCGGTCGCCGACGTAGGTAAAGGCTGCGCCGAGGTCGGAGCCACGCAACAGGCCGTCCTGGAATTCATACACGCCGAGCAAGCTGCCGCTACGTTTGGCTACGCCGAGAATCCGGCTGCCAGTGGGGATGGCTTTGTCGCCTTTGGTCACTTCGGCGTCGATGTAGGCAAAGGCGCCGATCACCCGTACGGCGTCAGTCACCTGGCCGGTCAGTTGCAGGTCAAAACCCTGGCTGCGGGCCTTGCCCATGGCGCGCTGTGTGTCGGTAGTCGGGTCCAGGGCCAGGACATTTTCTTTCTCGATATGGAAGGCGGCGAGGGTGGTGCTCAGGCGGTCGTCGAACAGCTCGCTCTTGATCCCGATTTCATACCCCACGCCTTCTTCCGGCTTGAAGGATTTGCCGCCGGCGTCCAGGCCATTGTTGGGTTTGAACGAGGTGGAGGCGTTGGCGAACAGGCCCACTTCAGGCGTCAGTTGGTAGAGCAGGCCGGCGCGTTGGGTCAGGGCGTCGTGGGTCTGCCGGCTTTTGGCATGGTTGCGGCTGAAGTCGTCGGTGTGTTGCTCGAAGTGTTCGAACCGCGCGCCGATCATCCCGCGCAGGCGGTCGGTGAAGATGATCTGGTCCTGCAGGTTCAGCGCCTGGCTTTTCACCTGTTCGAAAAAGTCAGTGCCGGAGCGCTTGCCGTTCGGTTTGGGCTGGCCATAGACCGGGTCATAGATGTCGATGGCGTAATCGCCGCCGGCGATGGCGGTCACCCGTTCTTTCTTGCGGTAGTCCTCGTACTCGGTGCCGATCAGCAATTCGTGCTGCCAACTGCCGATGTCGAACCGACCGCGCAGTTCGAGCTGGGTGATGCTGTCATGCCAACCGGTGGAGCGCTCGCGGTAGCGGCGGCTGAGGGTGTGGCCATCGGCATCCAGCGCGCGGTTTTCCGAGGCGTTGCCCCACAGGCTGCCTTGTTTGTAATGGCTGGCCAGGCGCAGTTGCCAGGCATCGTTGAGGTGATGCTCGAGGCTGGCTTGCAGGCGGTTGTTGTGGTTGCGGATATCGCCGTCGTCGGGCTCGCCGAGAAAGGTCGAGCGGGAGACGCCGCTCCAGCGGTTGTTGGGCGCGACGATGCCGCGGTCGAAAGTGGAGCGGTGACGCACGAATTCACTTTCCACCAGCAGGCGGGTGTCCGGGTCCAGTTGCCAACTGATGGAGGGCGCGACGAAGACCCGTTTGGCCTCAACGTGGTTGCGAAAGCTGTGGTTGTCTTCCACCGCCAGGTTGACCCGCGATAACACGTTGCCCTCGCTGTCCAGCGGCGTGTTCACGTCCAGCGCGGTGCGGTAGCGGTCCCAACTGCCGGCGCTGGTCTGCAGTGTGGTGAAGGCCTCGGGCTGCGGCTTTTTGCTGACGATATTCACCGTGCCGCCTGGGTCACCACGGCCATACAGGCTGGCGGCGGGGCCTTTGAGCACCTCGATGCGCTCGATATTCGCCGCGTCCGGCGTGCTCGGGTAACCGCGGTTGGCGCTGAAACCGTCCACGTAAAACTCTGACGTGGTGAAGCCGCGAACGCTGTATTCGTAGAGCGTCAGGCCGCCGAAGTTGTTCTGTTTGGACACGCCGCCGGCAAACTCAAGGGCACGCTCGACGTTGGTGCTGCCCAGGTCGTTGAGTACCGAAGCGGGAATCACGCTGATGGACTGTGGGATATCCCGCAAGGCGGTGTCGGTTTTTGTGGCGCTGGCGGAGCGGGTGGCGCGATAGCCCTTGACCGGGCCGGTGGCTGATTCGTACGCCTCGCTGGTGATGCGGGTGGCTTCCAGTTCAAGGGTGGCGGTGTCTTCGGCGTAGGCCGGGTCCACCAGCAAACCCAGGGCGATTCCCGCCAGCCGGGCAAATCTTCGAGACGGCATGATAGAGCGTTCCAATAGCGATATTGAAACAATATAACATGACTAATGAGAATGAATTTCTTTTGAAATATTAGGTAACAGGAGCCCGCGAACGGGCTCCCGAAGCCGTTATTCCTCTTCTTTCACCGGTGCAGGCGGCGGACGCAGGCCAATTTCAGCCGACAGCTTGATTTCCTTGCCATTGCGCATCACCTGGATCGCCACCTTGTCGGTGGGTTTGATCCGCGCCACCTGGTTCATCGACTTGCGACCATCTCCGGCCGGCTCGCCGTCGATGCTGAGGATCACATCCCCCAGTTGCAGGCCGGCTTTCTGCGCCGGGCCGTCGCGGAAGATCCCGGCGACCACGATGCCAGGGCGCCCGGTCAGGCCAAACGATTCGGCCAATTCCTTGGTCAGCGGCTGGACTTCAATCCCCAGCCAGCCACGAATCACCTGGCCATGCTCGATGATCGACTTCATCACTTCAGTGGCCAGCTTCACCGGAATCGCGAAACCGATGCCCTGGGAGCCGCCGGACTTGGAGAAGATCGCGGTGTTGATGCCGGTCAGGTTGCCGTTGGCATCCACCAGCGCGCCGCCGGAGTTGCCCGGGTTGATCGCGGCGTCGGTCTGGATGAAGTCTTCATAGCTGTTGAGGCCCAACTGGTTACGCCCGGTGGCGCTGATGATGCCCATGGTCACGGTCTGGCCGACGCCGAACGGGTTGCCGATGGCCAGCGCCACGTCACCTACGCGCAGCCCTTCGGAGCGCCCGATGGTGATCGAGGGCAGGCCTTTCAAATCGATTTTCAGCACCGCGAGGTCGGTTTCCGGGTCGCTGCCGACCACGCGGGCCAGGGTTTCCCGGCCATCACGCAGGGCCACCACAATCTGGTCGGCGCCGGTGGTGACGTGGTTGTTGGTGAGGATGTAGCCTTCCGGGCTCATGATCACGCCGGAGCCGAGGCTGGATTCCATGCGCCGCTGCTTGGGCGAGTTGTCGCCGAAATAGCGACGAAACTGTGGGTCTTCAAACAGCGGGTGCGCCGGTTTGTTGATGACCTTGGTGGTGTACAGGTTGACCACGGCGGGGGCGGCGATCACCACCGCATCGGCGTAAGTCACCGGGCCTTGTACCACCGCGCTGGTTTGCGGTGCCTGTTGCAGGTTGACATCGAGGGTCGGCAGGCCGACCAGTTGTGGATAACGCTGAATAATCAGCATCGCGATCAGCACGCCAGCCAACAATGGCCATCCAAAAAAACGCAGTGCCTTGAGCATGAAGAAAAATCCTGACAGGTTGCAGGGGGCGGGAGAGCGCCCATAATGTCGCGCATTATACGAGGCCGTGAGCGCCTCTGAACGGGATATTTAGGAGTCTTTTATGGCCGTTGCCCTGAGCACCTTAGTCGAGGAAGCGGACCGCTACCTTAATAGTGCCAAAATCGCCGATTACTGCCCCAACGGCCTGCAGGTCGAGGGCCGACCGCAAGTGCTGCGCATCGTCAGCGGCGTGACCGCCAGCCAGGCATTGCTGGACGCGGCGGTCGAAGCCCAGGCCGACCTGGTGCTGGTGCACCACGGTTATTTCTGGAAAGGCGAAAGCCCGTGCATCACCGGCATGAAGCAGCGCCGCCTGAAAACCCTGCTCAAGCACGACATCAGCCTGCTGGCCTATCACTTGCCGCTGGACCTGCACCCTGAGGTCGGCAACAACGTGCAACTGGCCCGGCAACTGGACATCACCGTCGAAGGCCCGCTGGACCCGGACAACCTCAAGGTCGTCGGCCTGGTGGGCTCCCTGGCCGAGCCGGCGTCGCCCCGTGATTTTGCCCGCCGCGTGCAGGAAGCCATGGGCCGCGAGCCGCTGCTGATCGAAGGCAGCGAGATGATCCGCCGCGTGGGCTGGTGCACCGGTGGTGGCCAGGGCTATATCGACCAGGCGGTGCTCGCCGGGGTTGACCTGTACCTGAGCGGCGAAGCCTCGGAGCAGACCTTCCACAGCGCCCGGGAAAACGACATCAGCTTCATAGCGGCCGGGCATCACGCCACCGAACGGTATGGTGTACAGGCGTTGGGTGATTACCTGGCGCGACGCTTCGCCCTCGAACACCTCTTCATCGATTGCCCAAACCCGATCTAACGAACACCACCGGACACATGTGGGAGCGGGCTTGCTCGCGAATGCGGTGCATCAGTCGCCATATGCATTGACTGACACACCGCATTCGCGAGCAAGCCCGCTCCCACATTTGATCGAGTCGAGCCAAACCCAGCGGTATATTGATATACCGTTTCGATCTAGCCAGCCCCCTCAATAGAATCAGGCGCTGTGCTAGCATGCCCCGCTCGAACACGGCCCGCTGGCCGTCCATAAGATCGTTTTTCCGTGAGTAACCATGGTCGACAAACTGACGCATCTGAAACAGCTGGAGGCGGAAAGCATCCACATCATCCGCGAGGTCGCCGCCGAGTTCGATAACCCGGTGATGCTCTACTCGATCGGTAAAGACTCCGCCGTGATGCTGCACCTGGCACGCAAGGCCTTTTTTCCGGGCAAGCTGCCGTTTCCGGTGATGCACGTCGACACCCGCTGGAAATTCCAGGAAATGTACAAGTTCCGCGACAAGATGGTCGAAGAGCTTGGTCTTGAGTTGATCACTCACGTCAACCCGGACGGTGTGGCGCAGGGCATCAACCCGTTCACCCACGGCAGCGCCAAGCACACTGACATCATGAAGACCGAGGGCCTGAAACAGGCGCTCGACAAGTATGGTTTCGATGCTGCATTCGGCGGTGCCCGTCGCGATGAAGAGAAATCCCGTGCCAAAGAGCGCGTGTACTCGTTCCGCGACAGCAAGCACCGCTGGGACCCGAAAAACCAGCGCCCGGAGCTGTGGAACGTCTACAACGGCAACGTCAACAAAGGCGAGTCGATCCGTGTGTTCCCGCTGTCCAACTGGACCGAGCTGGACATCTGGCAGTACATCTACCTGGAAGGTATCCCGATCGTCCCGCTGTACTTCGCCGCCGAACGCGAAGTGATCGAGAAGAACGGCACGTTGATCATGATCGACGACGACCGCATCCTCGAGCACCTGTCCGACGAAGACAAAGCCCGAATCGTCAAAAAGAAAGTACGTTTCCGTACCCTTGGCTGCTACCCGTTGACGGGCGCG
Source organism: Pseudomonas sp. C6002 (assembly GCF_013385805.1). Taxonomy (NCBI): domain Bacteria; kingdom Pseudomonadati; phylum Pseudomonadota; class Gammaproteobacteria; order Pseudomonadales; family Pseudomonadaceae; genus Pseudomonas; species Pseudomonas sp. C6002. The sequence goes on from NZ_JACAPH010000001.1 coordinate 79,936, forward strand.
GTGGAGTCCGAAGCCGAGACGCTGACGGACATCATTCAGGAAATGCTCCTGACGCGAACTTCCGAGCGCCAGGGCCGTGTCATCGACCACGATGGTGCAGGCTCGATGGAAGATAAAAAACGTCAAGGCTATTTCTAAGGGGCTGTCATGTCGCATCAATCTGATTTGATCAGCGAGGACATCCTCGCCTACCTGGGCCAGCACGAGCGCAAGGAAATGTTGCGCTTCCTGACCTGTGGCAACGTCGACGACGGCAAGAGCACCCTGATCGGGCGCCTGCTGCACGACTCCAAGATGATCTACGAGGATCACCTGGAAGCCATCACCCGCGATTCGAAAAAATCCGGCACCACCGGTGACGACATCGACCTGGCGTTGCTGGTCGACGGCCTGCAGGCCGAGCGTGAGCAGGGCATCACCATCGACGTTGCCTACCGCTACTTCTCCACCGCCAAGCGCAAATTCATCATCGCCGACACCCCCGGCCATGAGCAGTACACTCGCAACATGGCCACCGGTGCCTCCACCTGTGACCTGGCGATCATCCTGATCGACGCCCGCTACGGCGTGCAGACCCAGACCCGTCGCCACAGCTTCATCGCCTCGTTGCTGGGCATCAAGCACATCGTGGTGGCCGTCAACAAGATGGACATCAATGGCTTTGACCAAAGCGTATTCGAGTCGATCAAGGCTGATTACCTGAAGTTTGCCGACGGTATCGCGTTCAAGCCGAGCACCCTGGCCTTCGTGCCGATGTCGGCCCTCAAGGGCGACAACGTGGTGAACAAGAGCGAGCGTTCGCCCTGGTACACCGGGCAGTCGCTGATGGAGATCCTCGAGACCGTCGAGATCGCCAATGACCGCAACTACACCGACCTGCGTTTCCCGGTGCAGTACGTCAACCGTCCGAACCTGAACTTCCGTGGTTTTGCCGGCACCCTGGCCAGCGGCATCGTGCACAAGGGCGACGAAGTCGTGGTGCTGCCGTCGGGCAAGAGCAGCCGCGTCAAATCCATCGTCACCTTTGAAGGTGAACTGGAAAACGCAGGTCCCGGCCAGGCCGTGACCCTGACCATGGAGGACGAAATCGACATCTCCCGTGGCGACCTGTTGGTGCATGCCGACAACGTGCCGCAAGTGACCGACGCTTTCGACGCCATGCTGGTGTGGATGGCTGAAGAACCGATGCTGCCGGGCAAGAAATACGACATCAAGCGCGCCACCAGCTACGTGCCGGGTTCCATCACCAGCATTGTGCATCGCGTGGATGTGAACACCCTGGAAGAAGGCCCGGCGAGCGCCTTGCAGTTGAACGAGATCGGCCGGGTCAAGGTCAGCCTCGACACGGTCATCGCCCTGGACGGTTACGCGAGCAACCGCACCACCGGTTCGTTCATTGTCATCGACCGTTTGACCAACGGCACCGTGGCTGCGGGCATGATCATCGCGCCGCCGGTGACCCATGGCAGCGCGGCGCAGCACGGCAAACTGGCTCACGTGGCCACCGAAGAGCGCGCCCAGCGCTTCGGCCAGCAACCGGCGACCGTGTTGTTCAGCGGCTTGTCGGGCGCCGGCAAAAGCACCCTGGCCTACGCGGTTGAACGCAAGCTGTTCGACATGGGCCGTGCGGTGTTTGTGCTGGACGGCCAGAACCTGCGCCACGACCTGAACAAGGGCTTGCCGCAGGACCGTGCCGGGCGTACCGAGAACTGGCGTCGTGCCGCGCACGTGGCGCGTCAGTTCAACGAAGCCGGCTTGCTGACGTTGGCGGCGTTTGTTGCCCCGGATGCTGAAGGGCGTGAACAGGCCAAGGCGCTGATCGGCGGTGATCGTTTGCTGACCGTGTACGTGCAGGCTTCGCCGCTGGTGTGTGCCGAGCGTGATCCGCAAGGTTTGTACGCGGCGGGCGGCGATAACATCCCGGGTGAGTCGTTCCCGTATGACGTACCGTTGAATGCGGACCTGGTGATCGACACCCAGGCGTTGTCGCTGGAAGACAGCGTCAAGCAAGTGCTGGAGCTGCTGCGCCAGCGCGGCGCGATCTAAGCTTCACGCGCGCAAAAAAGCCCGCCATGTTGGCGGGCTTTTTTATGGGGCCTTGGAAACAACTCGGTCAAATGTGGGAGCGGGCTTGCTCGCGAAAGCAGAGTGTCAGCCGCCACATGTATAGGCTGGCACACCGCATTCGCGAGCAAGCCCGCTCCCACATTTTGATCAGTGACTGGCGGGATAATCTGTGTGCAATTTGGCGAGCAGCACATCCTTCTCTTCCCACAACCGGTTGATCCAGCCCTGGAACGCCAACCGATATTCCCCATCCTGCTCATAATTCTTGCCGATAAACTCGGCCGGAATCTGCACCTCTTCAAACTGCACGACAACGTCCTTCACATTCCCGCACAGCAAATCCCAATAACCGGGGCGCCCACCAGGATAGTGAATGGTCACGTTCACCAGCGACTTCAGCTGTTCACCCATGGCATCCAGCACAAAGGCAATGCCGCCGGCCTTGGGCTTGAGCAGGTAGCGAAACGGTGACTTTTGCTGTGCATGCTTGCCCGGAGTAAACCGCGTGCCTTCGGCAAAGTTGAAAATGCCCACCGGGTTGTGGCGAAACTTCGCGCAGGTCTTGCGGGTGGTTTCCAGGTCCTTGCCTTTCTTCTCCGGGTGCTTTTCCAGGTACGCCTTGGTGTAGCGCTTCATGAACGGGAAGCCCAGTGTCCACCACGCCAAGCCAATCACCGGGACCCAGATCAGCTCCTGCTTGAGGAAGAACTTCAGCGGGCGAATGCGCCGGTTGAGCACGTATTGCAGCACCATGATATCGACCCAGCTCTGGTGGTTACTGGTCACCAGATATGAGTGTTCATAGTCCAGGCCTTCCAGGCCCTTCAGGTGCCAACGGGTGCGACACACCAGGTTCATCCAGGCCTTGTTGTTGCTGATCCAGGCCTCGTGGGTCTGGTTCATCAGCCATTCGCTGAAGCGCTTGGCAAACGGCAGCGCCTTGAACAGCGCCACGATAAACAGGAACGAGCACAGCAGGATCGTATTCAACGCCAGCAACAGCGAGGCGATCACCCCGCGCACGGCGGCAGGTAGAAAATCCAGCATTTAGACATCCATAGGTCGGTTGGCGGCTTGAATCGCGGTCAATGCGATCGTGTACACGATGTCGTCCACCTGCGCCCCGCGGGGCAGGTCGTTCACCGGTTTGCGCAGGCCTTGCAGCATCGGCCCCAGGCTCACGCAATCGGCACTGCGCTGCACGGCCTTGTGGGTGGTGTTGCCGGTGTTGAGATCCGGGAACACGAACACCGTGGCCTTGCCCGCCACCAGGCTGTTGGGCGCCAGTTGCCGGGCCACGCTTTCGTTGGCGGCGGCGTCGTACTGCAACGGGCCGTCGATCAGCAGCGAGCTTTGGGCTTCGTGGGCGAGCAGGGTGGCTTCGCGGACCTTCTCGACCTCCTCGCCCGTGGCCGAATCACCGCTGGAGTAACTGATCATCGCCACCCGTGGCGTGATACCGAATGCGGCGGCCGAGTCGGCGCTTTGCAGGGCGATTTCCGCCAGCTCCGCCGCGCTGGGGTGCGGGTTCATCACGCAGTCGCCGTATACCAGCACTTGCTCGGGGAACAGCATGAAAAACACCGACGAGACCAGGGTGCAGCCCGGCGCGGTCTTGATCAGTTGCAAGGCCGGGCGAATGGTATTGGCAGTGGAGTGGATGACGCCGGAGACCAGGCCGTCCACTTCATCCAGGGCGAGCATCATGGTGGCGATCACCACGGTGTCTTCCAGTTGCTGCTCGGCCATCGGCGCGTTGAGGCTTTTGGTTTTGCGCAGGGCCACCATCGGCTCCACGTAGCGCTGGCGAATCAAGTCCGGGTCGAGAATCTCCAGGCCTTCGGGCAACTCGATGCCATGGGCGCGGGCCACCGCTTTCACGTCCGCTGGCTTGGCCAGCAGCACGCAACGGGCAATCCCGCGCGCCTGGCAGATGGCCGCAGCCTGTACGGTCAGCGGCTCGCTGCCTTCGGGCAACACGATGCGCTTGTTGGCGGCCTGGGCGCGCTGGATCAGTTGATAGCGGAACACCGCCGGCGACAGGCGCATCTCCCGCGGCGTGCCGCAGCGCTGGTGCAGCCAGCGGGCGTCGAGGTGGCTGGCGACGAAATCGGTGATGATCTCCGCACGTTCGCGGTCATCAATCGGGATTTCCTTGTTCAGGCTGTTGAGCTGGTTGGCGGTGTCGTAGGAGCCAGTGCTCACCGACAGCACCGGCAAACCGGCCTGGAACGCGCCCCGGCACAGGTCCATGATCCGTGGGTCGGGCAGGGTGTCACTGGTCAGCAGCAGGCCGGCCAACGGCACGCCGTTGATGGCGGCCAGGCTGACAGCGAGGATGATGTCGTCGCGGTCGCCGGGGGTCACCACCAATACGCCGGGCTTGAGCAGCTCCACAGTGTTACGCATGGTGCGGGCGCAGATGATGATTTTGGTCATGCGCCGGGTTTCGTAGTCACCGGCGTTGAGGATCTGCGCGCCCATCAGGTCGGCCACGTCGCGGGTGCGCGGGGCGTTGAGTTCCGGCTGGTAGGGGATGCAGCCCAACAGGCGGAAATCACCGCTGCGCAACAACGGCGAATGCTCTTTGAGCCGTGCCGAGAACGCCTCCATGCTTTCGTCGGTGCGCACTTTGTTGAGGATCACGCCCAACACTTTTGGATCTTTCGGGCCGCCGAACAGCTGGGCCTGCAATTCCACGCGGCCGGAGAGTTCGGTCAGCACTTCGTTTTCCGGGGCCGAGACCAGGATCACCTCGGCGTCCAGACTCTTGGCCAGGTGCAGGTTGACCCGGGCCGCATAGCTGGCACTGCGGGTCGGCACCATGCCTTCGACGATCAGCACGTCCTTGCCCACGGCGGCTTGCTGGTAAAGGGTGATGATTTCTTCCAGCAGCTCGTCGAGCTGGCCGTCGCCGAGCATCCGTTCGACATGGGCCAGGCCCAGAGGCTGGGGCGGTTTCAGGCCGTGGGTGCGGGCCACCAGCTCGGTGGAGCGCTCGGGGCCGGTGTCGCCGGGGTGCGGCTGGGCAATCGGTTTGAAGAAGCCGACTTTCAGCCCGGCCCGTTCAAGAGTGCGCACCAGCCCAAGGCTGATGGAGGTCAGACCCACACCAAAATCGGTGGGCGCGATAAAAAAAGTCTGCATGCGAATTCTCTGGAGGTGCATGGCTTCGGTGGCGGCCTATGGCTGGCTGCCTACCGGGAATCAGGTGCCAAGGTTATCTTTATCTGAGCCTTGCGCACACCAGCCGCACGTAAAGGGCTTGTCTATTTTTTCAAGGCGTTGCGCCGGGTCCGTGACCCAGGCCCGGGATTGCCAGGGTGGCTGGTGGCGCAGGTGCTGGGTGTGGCCGCAGGAAAGCTCGACGACCCAGTGCCGGTCTTCGTCCTGGTGAAATCCGACGACCGTCGGGTCAGTTGTTCGACCCCGTCCGTCCGGGTTGTGTTCGCTTTCGGGCAAATCCTTGTTTAGACTTGTCCGTTCTTCATTCTTCTGCAAAAGGTCTCGCCCCATGCCGATCGCCGCCAATAAGGCTGTCTCCATTGACTATACCCTGACCAACGACGCTGGTGAGGTCATCGACAGTTCTGCCGGCGGCGCGCCGCTGGTCTACCTGCAAGGTGCAGGTAACATCATCCCGGGCCTGGAAAAGGCCCTGGAAGGCAAAGAGGTCGGTGACGAACTGACCGTTGCCGTAGAACCTGAAGATGCCTACGGCGAATACGCTGCCGAACTGGTCAGCACCCTGAGCCGCAGCATGTTCGAAGGTGTCGACGAGCTGGAAGTGGGCATGCAGTTCCACGCTTCCGCTCCGGACGGCCAGATGCAAATCGTCACCATCCGTGACCTGGACGGCGACGACGTGACCGTCGACGGCAACCACCCGCTGGCTGGCCAGCGCCTGAACTTCCAGGTGAAGATCGTCGCTATCCGTGACGCTTCCCAGGAAGAAGTGGCCCACGGCCACGTGCACGGCGAAGGTGGTCACCACCATTAATTGACTGAGCGACGCTCTGTCAGTTGGAAAAAGGCGCCTTCGGGCGCCTTTTTCATTTGGCGGCTATTCTTGCCGACTTGGCGGCTGTAATCTCGAATGGCCGTTACGAAGAACATGGGATATCTGGAGTTCGTCATGAGTGCTTTCCACGACCTTAAACTCAAAGCCCTGGATGGTCAGGAGCTGCCTCTGGCGCCCTTCAAGGGGCAAGTCGTGCTGGTGGTCAACGTCGCCTCCAAATGTGGGTTGACTCCACAGTACGCCGCGCTGGAAAACCTCTATCAGCAATACAAAGACCAGGGTTTCACCGTACTCGGGCTGCCGTGCAATCAATTTGCCGGGCAGGAACCGGGTACTGAAGAAGAAATCCAGGAATTCTGCAGCCTCAACTACGGCGTGACCTTTCCCCTGGGCAGCAAGCTTGAGGTGAATGGCCACGATCGCCACCAGCTGTATCGATTGCTGGCGGGCGAGGGCGCCGAATTTCCCGGGGACATCACCTGGAACTTCGAGAAATTCCTGTTGGGCAAGGACGGCCGGGTGCTGGCGCGTTTCTCGCCGCGTACACCGCCGGATGACCCCTCCATTATTCAGGCGATCGAAAAAGCATTGAACTGATACTTTTCAGCATTCTCGAGTGAGTTTCTGTGGCAAGGGAGCTTCCTGTGGCAGGGAGTTTCCTATGGCAAGGGAGCTTGCTGTGGCGAGGGAGCTTGCTCCCGCTGGGCTGCGAAGCAGCCCCATGCCCTCCCGCTTTTACCCCTTAATCACCCCAATCAATAGTGCTATCCAACACGCTGCACACTCCATATTATCCACATCATAAATTCCTTTCCGATGGAGTGCTCCCATGCCTGTCCAAGCCTTGTTCAAACCGTTCCAGCTCGGTGCACTGCAACTGCCGAGCCGCGTGGTCATGGCGCCGATGACCCGTTCCTTTTCTCCGGGTGGCGTGCCCAACTCCAAAGTGATCGAGTACTACCGCCGCCGCGCCGCCGCCGGTGTCGGCCTGATCATCACCGAAGGCACCGTGGTCGGCCACCCGGCTTCCAACGGCTACCCGAACGTCCCGCACTTCTACGGTGAAGCCGCCCTGGCCGGCTGGAAGAAAGTAGTCGACGCGGTACATGCCGAAGGCGGCAAGATCGTTCCGCAACTGTGGCATGTGGGCAGCGTTCGGCGCATCGGCACCGAGCCGGATGCCAGCGTGCCGGCTTACGGCCCCACCGAAAAACTCAAGGACGGCAACGTCGTCGTCCACGGCATGACCGTGCAAGACATCAAGGACGTGATCGCCGCGTTCGCCCAGGCTGCCAGGGATGCCCAGAGCATCGGCATGGACGGCGTTGAAATCCACGGCGCCCATGGCTACCTGGTGGACCAGTTCTTCTGGGAAGGCACCAACCAGCGCACCGACGAATACGGCGGCAGCCTGGCCAACCGTTCGCGTTTCGCCATCGAATTGATCCAGGCCGTCCGCGCCGCCGTGGGCCCGGACTTCCCGATCATCCTGCGTTTCTCCCAGTGGAAGCAGCAGGACTACACCGCGCGCCTGGTGCAAACCCCGGAAGCCTTGGGTGAATTCCTCAAGCCGCTGTCTGACGCTGGCGTGGATATTTTCCACTGCTCCACCCGCCGTTTCTGGGAACCGGAATTCGAAGGCTCCGAGCTGAACCTGGCCGGCTGGACCCGCAAGCTCACCGGCAAGCCGACCATCACCGTGGGCAGCGTCGGCCTGGATGGCGAGTTCCTGCAGTTCATGGTCAACACCGACAAAGTGGCGCAACCCGCCAGCCTGGAAAAACTGCTGGAGCGCCTGAACAACGACGAGTTCGACCTGGTCGCTGTGGGCCGTGCGCTGCTGGTGGATCCGGATTGGGCACTGAAGGTTCGCGAAGGCCGTGAAGGCGACATCCTGCCGTTCAGTCGTGAGGCGTTGACGACGTTGGTGTAAGGGGCGACAGGGCGGGCACCGGTTGCTCGTCCTCGCACACCCCGCGTAATTGGCGCTCAAACTGCTCGATAATCGCCGGCCAACCCTGACGGCTGGCGTGTTGCCGGGCATTGAGCCGCACCCGGCGCAAGCTCTCGCGCTCTTCCAGCAGCCAATTGGCCGCATCGCAAAACGCTTCTTCATCCCCCGGCATCGCCAGCACGCCGCTGTAGCCATGGCGAATGTGCTGGGTTGCGGCCGCCTGGTCGTATGCCACCACGCCCAACCCTGAAGCCATGGCCTCCAGCACCACGTTGCCGAAGGTTTCGGTCAGGCTGGGAAACAGGAACACATCCCCGGACGCGTAATGCCGGGCCAGTTCTTCACCGCGCAAGGTGCCGCAGAAAATCGCCTCCGGCAGTTCCTTTTCCAGCATCGCCCGTTGCGGGCCATCGCCGACGATGATCAGTTTCATCTGGCGCAGTGGATAGGTGTCCTGCAGCGTCTCGAAACAGCGCTTGAGTAACCCGAGATTTTTTTCCTGGGCCAGGCGGCCGACATGCAGCACGGCAGTTTGCTCACTGGTCAGTGCCCAGCTTTCACGCAACGCATTGTCGCGTTTGGCCGGGTGAAACAGCTGGCTGTCGACACCGCGCGCGAGCATGCCCAGGCGCTCGAAATGGCGCCGCTCCAGCTCCAGTCGCTGGCTGGCGCTGGGCACCAGGGTCAGGGTCGAGCGGTTATGGAACCAGCGCAGATAGTGGGTTAGCACCCGGCTCAGCATGCCCAGGCCGTACTGGTTGGAATACTGCTGGAAGTTGGTGTGGAAGCCACTCACCACGCTGATCCCCAGGCGCCGCGCCGCCCGCAACGCCGACAAACCCAGTGGGCCCTCCGTGGCGATATACAACACATCCGGGCGCTGGCGGGTCCAGCGCCGCAACAGCTTGTGCATCGACGACTGGCCCCATTGCAGCCCCGGGTAGCCCGGCAGCGGCCAGCCGCGACAGAGCATCAGGCCGTCGTCGCTGGGCCGGCTCTGGTCGCTGCCCTGGCGCGGGCGAACCAGTTCGACTTGATGCCCGCGCGCGCGCAAACCGTCACACAGGCGGCCAAGGGTATTGGCCACCCCGTTGATCTCAGGCGGGAAGGTTTCGGTGATCAGGGTGATGTGGAGCGAAGCTGTCGTCATGACCCACAGTGTCGGCGTGGGCCATGTCGTCATTGTGTCTTTTGGATGATGGATTTGTGACGGCTCAGGCCTTTTTAATGGCCATGGCCTCGGCGCCCTGCTCACGCACCCAGAACAACGTCGCCCCGGCCACCGCCGCCGGCATCATCAGCAGGTTGACCACTGGCACCAGCAGCACCAGGTAGACGATGCCGCCAAAACTCATGCTCTGCCAGCGCTTCTGGCGCAGCCAGGCGAGCATTTCGTTCCAGCCCAGCTTGTGGTTGTCCGCCGGGTAGTCGATGTACTGGATCGCCATCATCCACACACCAAACAGCAGCCACAGCGGTGCTGCCACCAGATTGACCACCGGGATGAACGACAGGATAAACAGGCCGATGGCCCGGGGCAGGAAGTAACCCAGTTTGCGCATTTCCCGGGCCAGGGTGCGCGGGACCATGGCCGCCAGTTCGCCCCAGCTGAACGCCGGGAAATCATCGGTGCCGCGCACCACCACTTCGACCTTTTCCGACAGAAAGCCGTTGAACGGCGCGGCAATGATGTTGGCGAGCATGGTGAAGGTGAAAAACACCATCAGCACCACCAGCACCACAAATAAAGGCCACAGCAGGTAATTGAGGAAGCTCAGCCAGCTCGGCAGGGTCGGCATCAGCGTGTCGACCCACAGGCTGAACTGATGGCCGGCGAAGTAGATCAATCCGACGAACAGGATCAGGTTGATTGCCAGCGGCAGCAGCACAAACAGCCGCAGGCCGGGGCTGAGTACCAGTTTGAGACCTTCGCGCAGGTACTGTGGGCCTGAAAGAACGGGGGCGGGCATGGATAACTCCGGGCAATAGGGGCGAACGCGCCGACCTTACCGGCTTTGGGAGTACCGGGAAAGCACGGCCCGCATCGCGACATTAACGGTAACAAAGGTGTCGATTAATAGAGGGCATGGGATAGAGACCACCTATGAGCTGGATTGTTAATCCGTATTTCCTTAATCTTGCCTCCCTCTATACGCTGCACCCATTATTTTCAGGATCTGCGAGTTCAAGCCTTCCCCAAGTGCTTCGCGGTCCTTTTTTATTCCAGCCGTTCTGTAGTCCGGGCGGTCGATAGGAGTGAGTCATGTCTGATACCCGTCATTCGCGAGTGATTATTCTCGGTTCCGGCCCTGCCGGTTACAGCGCTGCCGTCTACGCTGCCCGGGCCAACCTCAAGCCGTTGCTGATCACCGGCATGCAAGCGGGCGGTCAGTTGACCACCACCACTGAAGTTGACAACTGGCCGGGCGACGTCCACGGCCTGACCGGCCCGGTGCTGATGGAGCGCATGAAAGAGCACGCCGAGCGTTTCGAAACCGAGATCGTGTTTGATCACATCAACAAGGTCGACTTCTCCAAGAAGCCTTACAGCCTGACCGGCGACAGCGGCGTGTACACCTGTGACGCGCTGATCATCGCCACCGGCGCCAGCGCTCGGTACCTGGGCCTGCCGTCGGAAGAAGCGTTCATGGGCAAGGGCGTTTCGGCCTGCGCAACCTGCGACGGTTTCTTCTACCGCAACAAGCCAGTGGCTGTGGTCGGTGGCGGCAACACCGCGGTGGAAGAGGCGCTGTACCTGGCCAACATCGCCAGCACCGTGACCCTGGTTCACCGCCGCGAGACCTTCCGCGCCGAGAAGATCCTGATCGACAAGCTGCATGCCCGCGTGGCCGAAGGCAAGATCATCCTCAAGCTCAACGCCACCCTGGATGAAGTCCTGGGCGACAACATGGGCGTGACCGGTGCTCGCCTGAAGAACAACGACGGCAGCTTCGACGAGCTGAAAGTCGACGGCGTGTTCATCGCCATCGGCCACACTCCGAACACCTCGTTGTTCGAAGGCGTGCTGGATGCCAAAGATGGTTACCTGATCGTGCAGGGCGGCCGTGAAGGCAATGCGACTGCCACCAACATCGAAGGTATCTTCGCTGCCGGTGACGTGGCCGACCACGTGTACCGCCAGGCGATCACCTCCGCCGGCGCCGGTTGCATGGCGGCACTGGATGCCGAGCGTTACCTCGACGGTTTGAAGGACGCTTCGTTCTAAACCGTAGAAACAAAAAAACCGGCTGCGAGGCCGGTTTTTTTATGCACGGGATTTGATGATCACCGCAGTCCAAATGTGGGAGCGGGCTTGCTCGCGAAAGCGGTGTGTCAGTCACCCGATGTATTGACTGACACTCTGCTTTCGCGAGCAAGCCCGCTCCCACATTTTGATCTATGTCTGACTCAGGATTTGCGGGTCAGTGGCTGTGCGGCAAACTTCACACCCGCCAACCCATGCTCGATCAGCGCACGAATGTTGCCATGGTCACTGCCTTCAGGCGTGGCCAGCACCGAACGGTAATGCTCGCCAAACGCCAACAGCGCTTCCTGGTCGCTCAAGCCTTCCAGCAGCGCCAGGCCCAGGGTCTTGCACGAACCTTCGTTCTGCCCGGCGGCGTTTTCCACGCTGCCATTGGTGAACGCTTGAGGCTGGTAGTCGTAACCGGCAGCTACAAAGGCCAGGGTATCGGCAAAAACATGTTCGCCACTGTTGAGGCTGGCGCGCAGGGTGTTCAGGTCAGTCATGGGGTTTTCCTTTGGCGAATGCCGCTTGCTGTTCGGCACTGGCTTCTTGCTGGTATTGGGCTTTCCACTCGGCGTACGGCATGCCGTACACCACTTCACGGGCGTCATCGAGGCTCAGCTCGATCTGGCGCTCGTCGGCCTCGGCCTTGTACCACTTGGACAAGCAGTTGCGGCAGAAGCCCGAGAGGTTCATCAGGTCGATGTTCTGCACATCCTTGCGGCTGTCCAGGTGGGCCACCAGCCGGCGGAAGGCGGCGGCTTCGAGTTCGAGGCGTTGTTGATCGTTCATGATGCTCACTGCAAAGGTAAGGGTTAGCGACTGGCCGCCAGGGTGATCGACACCGATTCGGCAAAACGCAACGCATGGGGTTTGTCGACTTCGACTTCGGCGTACAGCACCGATGTATTGCTCATCACCAGGTCGAGGATCTCCTGGGTCAGGCGCTCCAGCAGGGCAAAGCGATTGCCTTCCACATGGGCGATGATCGCCTTGGTGATGGTGCGGTAGTTCAGCGCGTGGTCGATGTCGTTGTCGCGCACGGCTTCCTGGGCGGCATACAGGATGGTCAGGTTGATCAACACATCCTGCTTGTTGAGGATTTCATCCTCGTTGATCCCGATAAACGTGCGCAGGCACAGGTCCTTGACCCGGATGCGCGCCATGCCTGGCTGAAGTTGTGGCATTGCTACTTGCTCCGTCCAATCAGTTGCAGGAACTCCATGCGCGTGGTGTTCGACTCACGGAAGGCGCCGAGCATCACCGAGGTGTTCATGGTTGAATTCTGTTTTTCGACACCGCGCATCATCATGCACATGTGCCTGGCTTCGATCACCACCGCCACGCCGGCGGCCTGGGTCACCGTCTGGATGGCGTCGGCAATTTCCCGCGTGAGGTTCTCCTGGATCTGCAGGCGCCGGGCGAACATGTCGACGATACGCGCCAGCTTCGACAGGCCGAGCACCTTGCCGGTCGGAATATAGGCCACATGAGCCTTGCCGATAAAGGGCAGCAGGTGATGCTCGCACAGCGAATACAGCTCGATGTCCTTGAGGATCACCATCTCGTCGTTGTCGGAGGCAAACAGCGCACCGTTGACGATTTCTTCCAGGTTCTGCTCGTAGCCGTGACACAGGTACTGCATGGCCTTGGCGGCACGCTTTGGCGTGTCGAGCAAACCCTCGCGCTCGGGGTCTTCACCCAGGCCCTTGAGGATCTCGCGGTAGTGGTGGGGCAGGGACAAAGTCATACAACATCCTCGCAAACGGCTTACTTGATATGCCGCCCGCCGTTGACGGTCAGGGTGGTACCGGTGACATACGGGTTATCCAGCAGGTAGCGCACGCTCTGGTAAATCACCTCGGGGCCGGGCTCGATGCCCAGTGCCGCCTTGGCCAGGACCTTGGCGCGGTAAGCCGCGTCGTCGCCCTCGTTGAACATCACCATTGCCGGGGCAATGCCGTTCACCTTGATATCCGGTGCAAGCTGCGCGGCAAACGACAAGGTCAGGCTGTCGAGCCCGGCCTTGGTGGCGCAGTAGGCAATGTGCTGGCGGCTGCCCTTGCGGGTCACGTCATCGCTGATGTGCACGATATCCGCAGCCGTGGAGCGTTGCAGCAGGTAAGCACAATGCAGGTTGATCAGGTACGGCGCAAGCATGTGCACGCTGAACATGTCGGTAAAGGCGCGGCTCTCGTCGCCGGGCGCTTCCGCTTCCCAGGCCGAGGCATTATGAATGATCGCCCGCAGGCTTTGGGTGTGCGTCTTCAGTTCGTCGATGAAGGCGAGAATACCGGTCTCGTTGGAGAAGTCGGCAAACACACCGATCGCACCGCGTTCGCGCAAGGCTTGCACGCCGGGACGTTCGCTGCGGTAGCTGAAAATCACTGGCTGCCCTTCGTCCAGCAGGCGCTGGGCGCAATGCAGGCCGACGCGCTGGCCGGCACCGGTGATCAGGATCGGGGCGGGTGTTGAAGACATGGGAGGCTCGAGTCGCTGGCAGGCTAAAACTATACCAGCGAGCGGCCTCCCTTGTACTCAAGCAGCGGCTTCGGTGGCCTTTATCCGGGCTGGCGCCGGATGCAGCCAGCCGGCCAGCAGGTGGGTCGACAACGGGATAAAGAAGTAAACCATCAATGGCGTGAGCGCGAGGGTGCTGACCAGCACACGGCTCAGCAACCCCAACTCGCTGAGCAGCGGCTCAAGGCCGAAGTTGAACAGCAGCGACACCGGGAAAAATGCCAGCCAGATGGCCACGGCCTGCTTCCAGCGCGGCGGACGTGCGGCGGCGGCGCCAAACCAGCCGTCGATACCGCGTACGCGATGCTCCGACGGCGCAGCAAACAGCTCACTGCCACGCCCGAGCCATGCGCCACGGGAGGCGGAAAACTCCCACGCATGCAGGGTTTTTTCGTCGGCGAAGCGGAAAATAATCTGGAACTCGTCATCGTTGGGCGGCGGTGCAAGCACGCCTGAACCCAGGTAACCGGGGAAGTCCGTGGCCAATTGCTCGCCTTCGCGCAGCCAGGCCATCAACTCTTCATAGCGACCCTTGGCCACGCGGCGCGCAACCATCAGGGTGACGGGGGAGGTAGACATTGTGTATCTCCATAAGGATCAGGTGCACTGGGCCGGGTAGGCGGCGCACGAACGAAGCTGCGGGGTAAGCAGCCACGTTGAAAAAACAGGCAAGGATTATTCCTGTTTTGCAGAAATACACCAGCGACATTGGTCGGCTTGTCGAAGACCTTGAATCGGACAGCTGTATGGGCGTTAAATGGGATCCAAGTTCCTGACAGTATATTGATGCCCTGATGTCTGTAATGACTGCTCCACGTCCCGAAATGGCCCTTGGCAACCCTGCCGATTCCGATGAGCTGTTTCCGATTCGCGAAGTCGCGAGATTGACAGGCATCAACCCTGTCACCTTGCGTGCCTGGGAACGGCGTTACGGGCTGATCCACCCGGTTCGCACCGAAAGTGGGCACCGCCTGTATTCGCGCACCGATATCGAGACCGTTCATCGCATTCTTGACTGGATCGAGCGTGGCGTGGCCGTGAGCAAGGTCGGCAAGATCCTCGCGCGCGACGATCATCAAGTCGAAGCGGCGGCTGCTTCGCCGGCAGGTGCAGAGCATGAATGGGCCCAATGGCAGGCGCAGTTGCGAACGGCCGTCGGTGCCTTCGACGACCGGCAACTGGACCGGTTGTATGGCCAGATTTTCGCTGCCTACCCGGTCGCGGTGGTGTTCCAGGACATCCTGATGCCCCTCTGGCAGCAACTGTTGCGACATCAGGGGTTGTTTGGACAAACCAGTGAATGGCTGTTTTTTGATGGATTCCTGCGCAGCCGAACCTGGAAACGCCTGCAGATAGGCTGTGCCTCAGCGGCGCCACGGGTATTGCTGGCGGCCATTGCGGGGGAGTGCCGAGAGCTGGAGTTGTTGGTCGCAGGCCTGTTGATGAGCGGTGACGAGTTGGCGGTCAAGGTTCTGGCTGTGGGCCAGCCGATGGATGAATTGACCCTTGTCTGTGAAAAAACCAGGCCACAAGCCCTTGTGGTGTTCTCCAATCACTCTCCGGCCAATGGCTTGCCTCGGCGCCTTGAACGGCTGGCCCTGACCCTGGATTGCCCGCTGTTGCTGGCCGGCGATGCGGCGGAGTTGGCGCAGGAACAACTGGCGGGTTCATCCGTTGGCTGCCTGGGTAACGAAGGGCGATTGATGCAGCGCCGCTTGCAGCAGTTTCTGCGCGGTAACCTGGATACCTGACTTCAGGCGTGGACTTCGGGGTGAAACAGGCGATGTTGCTGCAGGATAAACTGGCGCAGGCGCTCGGTCTCATCCACATCGTTCTGGCTCAGGCGGTAGGCGAACAATCCTCGGGCAGTTTCCCGTTCCAGCGTGCCCCGCACCGAAATGCGCTCGTACCCGGACGGACTGAACCACAGGGAAAAGGTTCTTGGCGCCTTGATCCGCCCGCGAATTTCCACCAGCAATCCCTTGAATGACACCTCATGCACCCACAGCGCACCGGGTTGGCCCTTGATGTTTTCCAGGGGTACCGGCTCTTCGAGCGCCAGGCGCCACGGGCGGATCATCGGCCCGTCTTCGAAAATACTCGGTACACCCAGCCGCAGATGCACGGCATGAAACTCGTCTTCCACCAATTGCAGCGGAAACGTCATTTGCTGGTTGTCGAATTGGGCCTGGAGGGTGACATGGTCATGGGCGGCCAGGCGGGTGAGCAGATCTCGAATCTGCGCACCGCCATTGACCGTCAGGCTCGACGACGCGTCCCGCACATTGAGTTGCGGGTTATGGTGCATGGTCTGAATAAAATCCAGCTCGTCCTGCGTCAAAAGCGCGTCGCGTTGCATTGATCTTGCTCAAGAAAAAGGTATTAAAACGCCATTATCTCTTTAAAGACCGCGTTTTCTAGTTTTTGTTAGATCCGCTCGTCGCCTTGAGTGCCGCAAGCTCCGCCTTGAGGTCAGCCAACTGGGCTTCCAGTTGCGCGACACGCTGCTGGGCCTTGACCTGAACGGTCACATCCTTCTGCACACCGACAAAGTAGGTCTGCTTGTCGGCCGGGTTATAAACCGTCGATAACGACAGCTCGTTCCAGAAATGCGTGCCGTCCTTGCGGTAATTGCGCAGGATTTCCCGGCAGGCGCCGCCACTCTCCAGGGCTTCGCGAATCGCCATCAGCCCCGGCTGGTCACGATCGCCCGATTGCAGGAAGCGGCAGTCCTGATAGAGGATTTCGTCGAGGGTGTAGCCAGTCATGCGCTCGAAGGCCGGGTTCACATAAATCAGTGGCTTGTCCTTGCCTTCGCGCTCGGCGATAACGATGCCGTCGTTGGAAGCGTTGATCACCAGTTGCATCAGCTTGGCGTTAATCATTGAGCGGTCCATGGCTTGTAGTTGGAGTTTGCAGTTTAAGACATGCCGGCAGCCTGTCCATGGGCCCCAGCTGTTAATATCCCAGGCTTTTAGTCAGCTACAGGATCAGATTGATGAAAGTCGCCATCCTTTCCGGCTCGGTGTACGGCACGGCTGAAGAAGTCGCCCGTCATGCTGCAAGCATCCTCAACGCTGCCGGCTTCGACGCCTGGCACAACCCGCGGGCAACCCTCGCCGACGTACAGGGCTTTGCTCCGGAAGCCTTCCTGGCCGTGACGTCCACCACTGGCATGGGCGAACTGCCCGACAACCTGCAGCCGCTTTACTCGACCATTCGCGACCAACTGCCGGCCGCCTGGCGAGGCTTGCCCGGCGCGGTGATCGGCCTGGGCGACGCCAGCTATGGCGACACGTTCTGCGGCGGCGGCGAGCAAATGCGCGAGCTGTTTGCCGAGTTGGGCGTGCACGAAGTGCTGCCGATGCTGCGCCTGGACGCCAGCGAAAGCGTGACCCCGGAAGCCGACGCCGAGCCGTGGCTGGCCGAGTTGGTCACTGCACTGCGCGGTTGACCGGGAACTCGCGCAATAACGCCAGCCAGGCCTGGGCGGCTTTCGACAGGTAGGCACCCTCACGCCAGATAAAGGCAATGTCCCAGCGCAGGTATTCCGGCGCCTTGAGCGTCAGGCGCACCACGCCGGGCCTTATCAGGCCCCGGGCTACTACGCTGGGCAGCAGCACCACGCCTTGGCCGGCGGCCACCAATGCGGCGAGAAAATCCGCCTGGCCACTGCGCCCGCTTTCCTTCGGGGTAAAGCCCAATTGCTGACAGGCCTGTAGCAGGCGGTCGTTCAACACAAAACTGCGCTGATACATCAGGAACGGCGTGTCAGCCAACTCCTCCAGGCGGATCTGCGCGTTATCGGCCAATGGATGGTCCATCGGCAGCAGGGCATCCAGCGGTTCATCGCAGAATGCCTGCCAGGCGAATGCCGGGTCGCTGGGCATCAGGCTGCCGCCCACTTCCAGCTCTCCGCTCAAGATCGCCTGCTCGATATTGCGGCTGCCGCCTTCCAGCAATTGAATGGTGACGTTCGGATAACGGCGGCGGTATTCGGCAAACAGCCCGGCGAACAACGTGTCACCGCCCAACTGCGGCAAGCCCATGCGCAACTCGCCACGGGTCAACTGATTCAAGTCATCCAGCTCACTGAGCAATTCGGTTTGCTGGCGCAGCATGGCCTCCGCCCGCTGCAGCACCACTTGTCCGGCAGCCGTCAGGCGAATCTGCGAACCCAGGCGATCCAGCAGCGGCGTGCCCAGGCTTTGCTCCAGTTGTGCCACCTGCTTGCTGACGGCGGACTGGCTGATGTGCAGGGTTTTGCCGGCCTGGGTAAAGCCGCCGCGGTGGATCACTTCGACAAAGCTGCGCAGTTGTTTAAATTCCATCGACATGATTCCAGTTTGGAATAGCTTGCAGTCTAACAATTCGCTGTGGGGATGCCAGGGGCCTCTTTAAAATGGGAGCCCTGCGAGGACCCAAAGCTCATGAAACGTTTCACCTTCAAAGTCGTCGGTCGGTTGTTGACTGAACTGATTGTGCTGCTGGCCATATATTTTCTGGGCTGCCAATTGGCCGCCTGGCTGAGCTGGCCTATTCCCGGTGGTGTGATCGGCCTGGGCCTGTTGTTGCTGACCTTCGCCACTGGCCTGGTCAAGCCGGCGGCCCTGCAATTGGGCGCCGGTGTGTTGATGGCGGAGATGCTGCTGTTCTTCATTCCTGCGTTGATGAGCCTCTTGGACTACGGCGGCCTGGTAAAGCACGACGGCTGGAGGATCATGTTGGTGATTGGTTTCAGCACCTTGTCGGTAATGCTGGTGACGGCGTTTACCGTCGAATTCGTCTGCCGCTGGAAGCTGCGCCATGAAGCTTGAGCTGATGCCGATGTTCTGGCTGGCGCTGACCCTGGGTGCCTACGGATTCAGCCGGTGGATCTACCGGCGCACCGGGCGTTACCTGCTGTCGCCGTTGATCCTGGTCCCGGCGTTGCTGCTGGCCGTGGCCGTGCCGATGAAGACGGCCTATGCCGAATACTCCACCGACACCCACTGGCTGATGCTGGTGCTGGGCCCGGTGACCGTGGCGTTCGCGATTCCGATCTGGCAACAGCGCCAATTGCTGGTGCGCCACTGGTCAGCGTTATTGCTGGGGATGGTCGCGGGCAGCGCGGCGTCCATCGCCACTTCGTATGGCCTGGCCAAGGCCCTCGCTCTCGACAGCTCGGTGACGATGTCGTTGGTGCCCCGTTCGATCACCACCCCGTTCGCGATGCCGGTGTCTTCCGACCTGGGCGGCGTGCCGGAACTGACGGCGGTGTTCGTGATGTTCACCGGGGTGTTTGGCGCCATGCTCGGCGGCGTACTGCTCAAGTGGTTGCCGTTGCGCACGCCATTGGCCCGTGGCGCATTGTTTGGCGTGGGCGCTCATGGCGCGGGTGTCAGCCGGGCTCATGAAGTGGGCGGCGAGGAAGGCTCCGTGGCGGGCCTGGTAATGGTGCTGACCGGCTTGCTCAACCTGTTCGCCGCGCCTTTATTGGCGTCGCTTCTCTGACACGCGCAGAACAAAATCGAACTATCCTCAGGACTGACCCGTTCGGTCATCAAGCTGGCTGCCAATGCAACTACGGCGGCCTCGAGGTCTGACTAGACTGCCTCTTCACTCAAAAAAACAATAATAAGCGCGCCAAGGAGGTCATTGCCGTGAGCCTAGCCACTGTTCAATCGACACACAGTGTAAAAGACCAGGTCAGCGCGGCCGAATGGCAGGCCCGCGTCGACCTCGCCGCGTGCTATCGCCTGGTGGCGATGCATGGTTGGGACGACCTGATTTTCACCCACATCTCGGCCAAGGTGCCGGGCACCGAAGACTTCCTGATCAACCCCTACGGGCTGATGTTCCACGAGATCACCGCGTCGAGCCTGGTGAAGGTCGATCAGGCCGGCAACAAGCTGATGGACAGTCCCTACGAGGTCAACCCTGCCGGGTACACCATTCACAGTGCGGTGCACGAAGTGCGGCACGATGTGGTCTGCGTGCTGCACACCCACACCGCCTCCGGCATTGCCGTCTCCGCGCAGAAACAGGGCGTGCTGCCCATCAGCCAGCAATCGTTGTTCGTGTTGTCCAGCCTGGCCTATCACGCCTACGAAGGTGTGGCGCTGAACCACGAGGAAAAGGCCCGCTTACAGGCCGACCTTGGCGAAAACAATTTCCTGATGCTGCACAACCACGGTCTGCTGACCTGTGGCGGCAGCATCGCCGATACGTTCCTGATGATGTTCATCTTCCAGCGCACCTGCGATATCCAGGTGATGGCGCAGAACGGTGGCGCTGAACTGATCAGCATTGCGCCGCAGATATTGGCCGGTGCCCGGGCGATGATCGCCGGGGTCACCAAAAGCGCTCAGGGCATGGGCGGCGCGCTGGCGTGGCCGGCGTTGCTGCGCAAACTCGATGCACTCGACCCCGGGTATAAAAGCTGATGCCACTCGCCGAGATCCCGCTGCGCATCTGGCGCCAGCGTGCCCAGAGCTTTGAGTTTCGCGGCCGCACCATTCGGTACTGGGTGGCGGGGCAGGGCGAGCCGTTGCTGCTGATCCATGGTTTTCCCACGGCCAGTTGGGATTGGCATTACCTCTGGCAGCCGTTGGCCCAGCGCTATCAAGTGATTGCCTGCGACATGCTGGGGTTTGGCGATTCGGCCAAGCCGCTGGACCACACCTATTGCCTGCTGGAGCAGGCGGACTTGCAACAGGCGTTGCTGGAGCATCTTTGGGTGCAGCAGCCGGTGCATGTGCTGGCCCATGATTACGGTGACAGTGTTGCGCAGGAGTTGTTGGCGCGGCATTACGAAGGCCGGTTTCGGATGGGCAGTTGTGTGTTTCTCAACGGTGGGTTGTTTCCGGAGACGCATCGTCCGGCGTTGGTGCAGAAGCTGTTGCTGAGCCCATTGGGTTGGATGATCGGGCGGGCGTTTGGGCGTAATGCCCTGGCTAACAGTTTTGGGCAGATTTTCGGGCCGGCGACTCGGCCCAGTGAGAGTGCGCTGGATGATTTCTGGAGCTTGATCGAGAGCCAGGATGGGCCGCGGATTTTGCACAAGTTGATTGCGTATATTCCTCAGCGTCGGCGGCAGCGGGATCGATGGGTGGCGGCCATGCAGCGGGGGGAGGTGCCGTTGCGGGTGATCGATGGGGAGGTTGATCCGATTTCCGGGGGGCATATGGTTCAGCGTTATCGTGAGCTGGTGCCGCACGCGGATACGGTGTTGCTGGCGAATATTGGGCACTATCCGCAGATTGAGGCGCCGGTGCAGGTGTTGAAGCATTATTTGGCGTTTCGGGAGGGGCTTGGGGTTGGGGCTGCTCGGGTGGCTTATTCTTGATTGGGGTTGAGTACATATCCGTTATTTAGGTAACGGCGGCTTATGGTTCCGCTCTTACAGCGGGTCACTTTTGAAAAGCGCAAAAGTAA
>NZ_JACAPH010000001.1:101317-101547 GCF_013385805.1 Pseudomonas sp. C6002
AGTGTTAAAAGCAAAAGCAAAGACCAGAGCGAAAACAGATCTGCTTTTCTGTGGGAGCGGGCTTGCTCGCGAAAAACCTGAGAGCGCCGCGTTCATCCAGAATGCCCGCGTCATCGTTAACGACCTTCGCGAGCAAGCCCGCTCCCACATTTTTTGGACCGTGCCCGCTTTAGATTTTGATTTGGCTTTTGCTCTTCAACACTCAAGCCGGCCGGTAGGCCGCTGTGCTC
>NZ_JACAPH010000010.1:0-43623 GCF_013385805.1 Pseudomonas sp. C6002
CACACCGAGCCTAGGCGAGGTGCCGAGTGGTGGGGCAAGAGCGTTTTGGTTACTTTTGCGCTTTTCAAAAGTGACCCGCTGTAAGAGCGGAACCCATAGTCGCCGTTACAAAAATAACGGATATGCCCCCGATTCATCGCGCCCACCCCGGCCTGCGCTTCTGCACAAACGCCTGAGTCCCCTCAACCCCTTCCTCACCACAAACCGCCTCGGCAAACCACTCGGCAGCCTGGTCCAACAACGGCCCCAAAACCTGCTCACCACTGGCCAGCAGCAACGCCTTGGTCCGCGCATTAGCCCCCGGAGCACATCGCAAAACCTGCCCCAACACCTCATCCAGCCGCTCCGCCAACGCCTGCGGATCGTGCTCCACAAAATGCACCAACCCCAACCGCAGCGCCTCAACCCCATCAAACCGCGCCGCCGTCAAAGCCAGCCGCCGCGCCTGGGTCAGCCCGATACGCTTCACCACGAACGGGGCAATCTGCGCCGGCAACAACCCAAGGCCGGTCTCCGGCAACCCAAACTGCGCCTGATGATCCGCAATCGCCACATCACTGACACACACCAACCCAAACCCGCCGCCCAACACGGCACCCTCAAGCACCACAATCACCACCTGCGGCAGCGCCTCCACTTCCTGCAACAGCGTGCCGAACGCCCGGTTCAACGCCTGCAAGCCTCCCGCGGCTCCCGCGCGAGCCATGTCCTTCACATCGCCACCGGCCGAAAAATGCCCACCCGCGCCGCTGATAACCAACGCCCGCACGCTCTTGTCCCCAGCCACATCGGCCAGTACCGCACGCAGTTCGTTGACCATTTCCAGGCTCATGGCATTGCGGCTGTCCGGCCGATTGAGGGTCACATGCAGCACCCCGTTATGCGGTTCCAGCAACAACGTGTTCACGACTTCTTCCCCGGCAGGGTGCCCATCAATTTGCAGATGATCCCCAGCATGATCTCGTCCGCCCCACCACCAATCGACACCAGCCGCACATCGCGATAAGCCCGGGCCACCGGGTTGTCCCACATGAACCCCATGCCGCCCCAATATTGCAGGCAACTGTCGCTGACTTCCCGGCCCAGGCGGCCGGCCTTGAGCTTGGCCATGGAGGCCAGGCGCGTCACGTCCTGGCCCTTGATGTACTGCTCGGTGGCCTGGTACACCAGCGCCCGCAGGCATTCGATTTCGGTGGACAGTTCGGCCAGGCGGAAGTGGATCACCTGGTTGTCGATCAGCGCCTTGCCGAAGGTCTTGCGTTCCTTGCAGTAATCGATGGTGCTGTCGATGCAGTACTCCAGGCCCTTGACCATATTGGCCGCGCCGAACAGCCGCTCTTCCTGGAACTGCAGCATCTGCATCATGAATCCCGCACCTTCATGGCCGATGCGGTTGCGCTGGGGGATGCGCACGTCGTCGAAAAACACCTGGGCGGTTTCCGAGCTGTGCATGCCGAGCTTTTCCAGGGGCGGGCTGACGCTGATGCCGGGGGTGTTCATCGGCACCATGATCAGCGACTTGTTGATGTGCGGCTTGTCGTCCGAGGTGTTGGCCAGCAGGCAGATGAAGTCGGCGCTCGGTGAGTTGGTGATCCACATCTTGCTGCCGTTGATCACGTAGTCAGTGCCGTCCTTGCGGGCATGGGTTTTCAGCCCGGCCACGTCGGAGCCGGCGCCGGTTTCCGAAACGCCGATGCAGCCCACCTGTTCGCCGCTGATGGCCGGGCGCAGGAATTCTTCGCGCAATTCATCGGAGCCGAAGCGGGCGAGGGCCGGGGTGCACATGTCGGTCTGCACGCCGATGGACATCGGGATGCCGCCGCAGCGAATGCTGCCGAACTCTTCGGCGGCGACGATCGAGTAGCTGTAGTCGAGGCCCATGCCACCGAATTTTTCCGGCTTGGAAATACCCAGCAAACCGAGGTCGCCAGCCTTGCGGAAGATCTCGTGGATCGGAAAGCGTCCGGCCTTTTCCCACTCATCCACATGCGGGTTGATCTCGCGCTCGACAAAGCCACGGACGGTGCGACGCAGTGCTTCGTGTTCCTGGGTGAAGATCATTTTTATTGTTCTCCCTATGGGGACGCGGGGCGTCCCGGGCTGCATTCCCACGCGGTGCGTGGGAACAATCATCAAAACCGCGCTGCACCAAAGCTGTTGGGCTGTAGTTGCCGCACCTCGGCCTCGTGGCAGATGTCCAGCAGAAACCCGAGCAAGGTCCGTGTATCCCGTGGGTCAATCAGCCCGTCGTCCCACAGGTTCGCGCTGCCATAAAGGGCGGTGGACTGGCTGTCGAGTTTCTGTGCGGTGACCTGTTCGAGCATGTCGAGCACCTTGGGGTCGGGCACCAGGCCGTCTTTCAGTTGCTTGGCTTCGGTGACGATCCGCAGCACCTTGCCCGCCTGGGCGCCGCCCATCACGGCGGTGCGACTGTTGGGCCAGGCGAAGATAAAACGCGGGTCGAGCCCACGGCCGCACATCGCATAGTTGCCGGCACCATAGGAGCCGCCGACGACGATGGTCAGTTTCGGCACCCGGGCATTGGCCACCGCCTGGATCATCTTCGCGCCGTGCTTGATCACGCCTTGCTGTTCCGACTCGGTGCCCACCATGAAGCCGGTGGTGTTGTGGAAGAACAGCAGCGGTGTCTGGCTCTGGTCGCACAGCTGGATAAATTGCGCGGCCTTGCTCGCACCCTTCGGGGTGATCGGCCCGTTGTTGCCGATAAAGCCACAGGCCCGGCCCTGGATATGCAAGTGGCCGCAGACGGTGTGCGGGTCGAACTCGCCCTTGAACTCCAGGAAGTTGGAAGCATCCGCCAACCGCGCGAGGATTTCGCGCACGTCGTAGGGCTTTTTCGGATCGTCGGGGATCAGCCCCAACAGCTCGTCAATCGGGTACAGCGGCTCGCTGTAAGCGCGCTTTGGCACAGGTGGCAAGCGGTCATCCCACGGCAACAGGCTGACAATCTCACGCACGATGCGCACACCGTCAGCGTCGTTTTCCGCCAGGTATTCAGCGGTGCCGGCGGTTTGCGCATGCATCTCGGCGCCGCCCAGTTCTTCATCGGTGGCGACTTCGCCGGTGGCGGCCTTGAGCAGCGGCGGGCCGGCCAGGAACAGCTTGGCCTTGCCACGCACCACCACCACGTAATCCGAAAGACCCGGCTGATAAGCGCCGCCCGCCGTGGCCGAGCCATGCACCACGGTGATCTGCGGCAGGCCCATGGCCGACATCCGCGCCTGGTTGGCGAAGCTGCGGGCGCCTTCGACGAAAATCTCGGCGGCGTAGTTGAGGTTGGCGCCGCCGCTTTCTGCCAGCGTCACCACCGGCAGTTTGTTTTCCATGGCGATCTGTTGCAGGCGCAGGGATTTTTTCAGGCCCGAGGGGGAAATGGTCCCGCCCTTGATCGCGCTGTTGTTGGCCACCACCAGCATGCGCACGCCGCTGACGTAGCCGATGCCGGCGATCAACCCGCCGCCAGCGGCGCTGCCGTCCTTGTCATCGTGCAGTTTGTAGCCGGCCAGGCTCGCCAGTTCGAGGAACGGCGCGCCGGGGTCGAGCAATAGATTCAGGCGTTCCCGTGGCAGCAGTTGCCCGCGCTTGTCGAACCTGGCCTTGGCTTCGGCGGCCTTGCCCAGCAGGTTTTGCTCCAGCTGGCGCAATTGATTGACGCCCGTGAGCATCGCTTCGCGGTTCTGCGCGAATTGCGGGCTGTGGGCGTCGAGTTGCGAGTCGATCACCGGCATGGCTTATTTCTCCTCCTTGAGCACGTCCGGCAAGTAAGCCCGGTGGAAACCATTAAAGGACACGCTCGGCGGTTGCGCCTTGTGCAGCGGCCAGGCGCGGCTGCCCAGGCTGGCGGCGCCGTCGATGCGCAAGGTGCTGCCGCTGACGAACGCGGCGGCGGGGCTGAGCAAGAACACAATCGCCGCGCTGACTTCCGATTCGGTGCCGATGCGCTTGAGCGGTACATGCTCGCGCAAGGTCGGGATCACCGCCTTGAATGCGCCTTCGTAGGTGTCCATGCCGCTGGAGGCAATCCAGCCCGGCGCCACGGCGTTGACCCGCACCCCCGCGTAACCCCATTCAAAGGCGGCGGTCTTGGTGAAGTTGTCCATGCCCGAACGTGCCGCACCGGAGTGCCCCATGCCGGGCATGCCGCCCCACATGTCGGCGAGCATGTTGACGATGGATCCGCCGTGCTTGCTCATGCTCTGGTTGAACACTTCCCGGGCCATCAGGAAACCGCCCACCAAGTTGGTGCGCAACACGGTTTCAAAGCCCTTCTGGTTGATCGACGCGAGCGGCGAGGGGTACTGGCCGCCGGCGTTGTTCACCAGGCCATGAATCGGGCCGTGCTCCTGCAGGACCTGGCCGACCAGCGCCTTGACCGCTTCTTCATCACGAATATCGCAGGCCTGCCAGCTGGCGCGACCGCCGTCCTCACTGACCTCCGCCGCCACCGTTTGCAGTTTTTCCGGCTTGCGCCCCACCAGGATCACATGGGCGCCGAGGGCTGCCAGCTCGTGGGCGGTGCAACGGCCAATGCCACTGCCGCCGCCGGTAACGATGATGGTCTGCCCCTGGAACAGGTCGGCTTTGAAGATCGAGTCGAAGGCCACGGCGCGGGTCCTTTAAGTGAATTGATCGGCAATGTGCTGCGGCACGGCAATCGGGATTTCCAGCAGTTGCTGGGCGAAGGCCTTGCCTTGGGGATCGATGCGCAGGCTGGCAATCCCGCCGCCACCCAGGGCGTTTTCCAGCAGGAAGTTCAGGCTGTGGCTGCCGGGCAAATACCAGCGCTCGACGCGGCCGTGGATCGGGTCGAGCACGTGGCTCATCCAGTCGACGATCACTTCGGGCGTCAGCGCCTCGGCGATCCACGGCAGGTACTCGGGCTCGCGGGCGATCACCCCGATGTTGCTGTGGTTGCCCTTGTCGCCGGAGCGGGCCACGGCCAGCTTGACCAGCGGCACGTTGGCGTCGGCGCGGCCTTGGGGTTTGGGCGGGTCGATCAATGCGATCGAGGTGTTCAGCGGTTTGGTGACGGGCAATTCGCAGGCATGCCGTTCGCCAAGGAAGTCGACCTGCAATTGGCAGGCGCTTTTATCGATCAGGAATGAAAACAACCGAATCAGCGGGTACACCGTGGGTCGCCCGCCGACGATCCCGGTGAGCCCCGGCGCCATGCCGGTGGCCGCCTGGGCAATCTCCCGGGCGAACAGCACCAGCGCCTGTTTGCTGGGGTGACGCACCGCCAGTTTCACCACCACTTCGCGGCAGTCCTGGCGTTGGGCATGGGGGCCGTAGGTGGTTTCGCTGCCCAGCAGTTCGATGTTGATGTCGGTGTAGGGCGCCCAGCCGCGCTGGCTGAACAGCTCTGAGGTCTTGTTGATGATCGCCTGGCTGACCCGT
Source organism: Pseudomonas sp. C6002 (assembly GCF_013385805.1). Classification (NCBI taxonomy): domain Bacteria; kingdom Pseudomonadati; phylum Pseudomonadota; class Gammaproteobacteria; order Pseudomonadales; family Pseudomonadaceae; genus Pseudomonas; species Pseudomonas sp. C6002. Next base: position 5,419 of record NZ_JACAPH010000010.1, read on the forward strand.
TCGGCCTTGGCCACCGCGTCGATCCCGGCGATCAGGCAACTGGCGGTGCAGCGAAAACCATCCGGGTAGGTGGCGCTGACCTTGTACTGGTCGGTGGGCGGCAGGCCTTTGGCGCCGTGCAGGTGCACGCGGTTTTTGCCTTGTTGCCGGAGCTTGACCTGGCTGAAGTCGCAGATCACGTCGGGCAACAGGTAGGCGCGCGGGTCGCCGATTTCATACAGCAGTTGCTCGGCGACGCTCAGTTCGCTGATCAGTCCGCCGGTGCCCTCGACCTTGCTGACGGTGAACTGGCCGTCGGCACTGACCTCCACAATCGGGAAACCGATGTGTTCGTAGTCCGGCACCTCCCGCCAATCGGTGAAGTTGCCGCCGGTGCACTGCGCGCCGCATTCGATGATATGCCCGGCCAATGCCGCCTGGGCCAGGCGGTCGTAGTCCTGCCAGGACCAGTCGAACTCATGCACCAGCGCCGCGCTGACCACCGCGCTGTCTACCACACGGCCGGTTATCACGATATCGGCACCCAGCTCCAGCGCCTGCACGATACCGGGCGCGCCGAGGTAGGCGTTGGTGGATACGCACATCGGCGGCAAGGGCGCGCCGCTGAACATGTCGGTGACGCCTTGCAGTTGCTTGAACTGCGGTTGCAGGTCATCCCCCAGCAGTACGGCGATCTTCAACGGGATTCGGGCCTGGTCGCAGGCCGCCTGCAACGCGGCGGCGCAGGCCTGGGGGTTGATCCCGCCGGCGTTGCTGATCACGCGGATGCCCTGGCGCTGGATATCCGCCAGCAGCGGCGTCAGCACCTCGACGAAATCCGTGGCATAGCCGGCCTGGGGATCTTTCATTCGCGCTCCGGCGAGGATCGACAGGGTGACTTCCGCCAGGTAGTCGAACACCAGGTAATCCAGCGTGCCGCCGTGCACCAACTGCGCAGCGGCGGTGCAGGTGTCGCCCCAGAAGGCGCTGGCGCAGCCGATGCGTACCGTCTTGTTCATGGGGCGTCCTTCCTCTGGTTTGCTGGCACCCACACTACCAAGCAAGCGCTTGGTTTGTAAACTCTGGTCATAACTTTGCCCCAAGCGCTTGCTTGGTTGGCTGCCACGGCCTAAATTGCCGCCCAAGACGTAACCAGAAGTTAAGGAGAGCAGCATGGATGAGCAAAAAGCCCTGCGGGTGATGCGCGCCATGGTCGACGCCGGCCAATTGACCGACCCCGACAGTGCCCGTGGCAAGCTGCTGCAAACCGCGGCCCACCTGTTTCGCAACAAGGGTTTTGAGCGCACCACCGTGCGTGACCTGGCCGGCGCGGTCGGGATCCAGTCCGGCAGCATCTTTCATCACTTCAAGAGCAAGGACGAAATCCTGCGGGCGGTGATGGAGGAAACCATCCACTACAACACCGCCCTGATGCGCGCTTCCCTGGCCGAGGCGAGCAACGTGCGCGAGCGGGTGCTAGCGCTGATTCGTTGCGAATTGCAGTCGATCATGGGCGGCAGTGGCGAGGCCATGGCGGTGCTGGTGTATGAATGGCGTTCCCTGTCGGCCGAGGGCCAGGCCCAGGTGCTGGCCTTGCGCGATATCTACGAAGAGATCTGGTTGCAGGTGCTGGGGGAGGCGAAAAACGCCGGTTACATCAAGGGCGATGTGTTTATCACGCGGCGTTTCCTGACGGGCGCCTTGTCCTGGACCACCACCTGGTTTCGCGCCCAGGGCAGCATGACCCTGGAGCAACTGGCCGACGAAGCCTTGCTGATGGTGTTGAAAGCTGACTAGCCCTTTCGCGCAAGCTATTAATTGTGTGGCAGAAAGTTGTCTCGATAGACAAAAACGCCTAGCTTAGCGGGATCAAAGTTTTCGACGGTGTGTGCCTTGATGTTTTCGCCTTGGCGATTGGCTGCAGGACTCTCAATATGGGCACTTGGCGCACTGTGGCTGATGCCTGCCTCGGCCGCCCAACTGGTGAGGGTCGGTGCTGCGCATTTCCCGCCATACACCGTGCGCCCGGAGCAGGGTGCCGACACCGGGTTGCTGCCGCAACTGGTGGAAGCCTTGAACGCCCTGCAAACCGACTACCAGTTTGTGCTGGTACCCACCTCGATTCCCCGGCGTTTTCGCGACTTCCAGCAAGGTCGGGTGGACATGGCGATCTTCGAAAACCCCAAGTGGGGCTGGCAGGATATTGCCCACACCGATGTCGACATGGGCCTGGAGGATGCGGAAATCTTCGTGGCCCAGCAGGAGCCCGGTCGCGACCAATCGTATTTCGCCGACCTGACCGGCAAGCGCCTGGCGGTGTTCAGCGGCTATCACTACGCGTTCGCCAATTTCAACCCCGACCCCAAGTACATGGCGGAGCACTTCAACGCCACCTTGACCTATTCCCACGACAGCAACCTGCTGATGGTCGCCCGGGGCCGGGCCGACATTGCCCTGGTGACGCGTTCCTACCTCAGCGATTTCCTGGTGCGCAATGCCGATACGGCGGGGCAGTTCCTGGTGTCCGAGCGGATCGACCAGGTGTACCACCACTATGCGTTGCTGCGGCCCAAGGCGCCGATCACGGGGCCGGCGTTCGCCGGGCTGCTCAAGCAGCTGAGGGACAACGGCCAGTTGCTGAAGATCTTCGAGCCTTACCGCATCGATGTAATGCCGGTACCGTGATCGTCTAAATTTTTGCCCTCGGCTCACGTCACTTGTTGAACTGTCGACGATTCGTGAGCCCATCCCATGTCCAATCTGAATGACCTGTCAGTGCTGCCCTTGCCGGCGGGACCCGCCCTGAATGCTGATGAAACTGATAGCCGCCTGAGCCTCACCCTTGAGGGCCAGCCGCTGATTCGCCTGCGCCTTGAGCGGGGTGATGAGGTGCAGGTGCATTTGCAGGAGCCCGCCAGTGTGCCGGCTGCCCGTGCCTTGTGGGCGGCGTGTTATTGGCTGTTTGCCAGGGAGCCCGGGCGTCAGCGACTGGTCTGGTGTCTTGAGCATGCGCCGGAAGATGCCTTGCGCAGTGGGTTGCTGGTGGCGACCGGGGTTGCCGGGCAGTTTCATTGCGAGCGCACGTTGTTCTGGCAGTTGCCGCAACCGTGGCTGGGGCAATCTCTCACGGGGACTTATCCGCAGCAGATGATCATCAGCGGTGGCAAGCGTCATCCTGCCCGTGCGCCGAAGCCGCGGGGCGAGGTGTATCGGCGGTTTGATGCGCGGCTGGGGGCGTGGATTTCACTGCGTACGGTGGAGATTGATGTTGATCTGGCGCGCTTCAATCGTTGGCAGAACAGTGCGCGGGTGGCGAATTTCTGGCAGGAAACCGGCAGCCTGGAACAGCATCGGGAGTATCTGGACAAGCTGGAAGCGGATCCCCATGCGTTGACGTTGATTGGCTGTTTCGATGATGAGCCGTTTGCTTATTTCGAGGCGTATTGGGCGAAGGAGGATCGGATTGCGCCGTTTTATGATGCGGCGGATTACGATCGCGGGATTCATATGCTGGTGGGCGAAGAGCACCACCGTGGTCCGCACAAGGTAGCGAGCTGGTTGTCGGCGCTGGTGCATTACTTGTTTCTCGATGATCCGCGTACGCAGCGTGTGGTGGCTGAGCCTCGGGCGGATAACGGGAAGATGATTGGGCATATGCAGAATCAGTGTTTCCACTGTGAGAAGGAGTTTGATTTTCCTCATAAGCGGGCGGCGTTGATGATTCTGGGGCGGGAGCGGTTTTTTGAGCGGTGTGGGTTGGTTTGACTGAGCAAAAAATCTGAGTGCACGAAGATCAAATGTGGGAGCGGGCTTGCTCGCGAAAGCGCAGTGTCAGTCAATGCATGTGTGACTGATCCACCGCTTTCGCGAGCAAGCCCGCTCCCACAGGGGATGTGTGGCGCGTCAGGCCCGCCGCGCAAACGTGTCGCTATGGGTCCCGGAAACCTTCCGGCAATGCACCAGCGCATCGCGAATCATAAAGTTCACCAACGTCGGTGAAACCCCCAGCTCCTTGGCAATATCCTTCTGCGGCACCCCGTGCAGCCGGTACATCTCAAACGCGTAACGCGTGCGCTGAGGCAACTCGGTCAAGGCGTCGGCAATGTTCTCCAGCGTCGAAAAGTTGATGTGCGAGGTCTCAGGTGAAGCGCCGTGAATAACCACATTCAAGCCTTCCTCTTCCGTGCCGGAATATTTCAGCTCCAGCGCCTGCTTGCGGTAGTGATCAATAGCCAGGTTGCGCACGATCTGGAACAGGTAACTGAGCTGCGCCTTGAACGATGACGTGATGGTGGGGGCCGATTGCAACCGGAAGTAGGCGTCTTGCACCACGTCTTCGGCGCGGGATCGGCAGCCGGTAATACGCGCTGCGATCTTGACCAGGATCAGTCGATTGTCGACGAAGGCCTGGAGTAGGGGTGAGTCGCACCTGCCTGTGGATACTTGTTCCGTCATGGAAATCACCTTGTTGCAAGAGAAGGTTGGGGGAGGGCGTCCTTGCTGAGGCCTCCTACACATCGGGCAACAAATTATGCTTAATGATAATGATTGTCAAATGAGAAGACGAACTAATCTTATGCCTTATCGAGAGGTGTGAACGGCGTCTCGTTGACTAATTATTTCCAGGTGCCATCCGTTCTCATGGGTGAAAGGCCAGTTAACAAACCGGCCAAGGATCAGCGCCTGGAGGAGGACAAAATGGGTTTTTATCGTGTGAGCGGGAGTGGTCTGAAATGAACACGCCGGCTCGATTACGCCTGTTTTGCCTGCCTTACTCCGGCGCCAGCGCCATGGTCTACAGCCGCTGGCGGCGTGCGCTGCCGGAGTGGTTGCAGGTGCGGCCGCTGGAGTTGCCGGGGCGCGGCATGCGCATGGACGAGCCGTTGCAGCGCGATATCAAAAACCTGGCCGGGCAACTGGCTGATGAGATCCGCGCCGAGCTGGACGGCCCCTACGCCTTGTTCGGCCACAGCCTCGGCGGCCTGCTGGCCTTCGAGCTGGCCCATGCCCTGCGCGAACGGGGTGCGCCGCCGCCATTGGCGCTGTTTGCCTCGGGTACCGCCGGCCCGGCCTGTCGCGATGTCAGCGAATACGCCATCGAGAAAAACGACGAACAACTGATCGCCCGCCTGCGGGAACTCAAGGGCACGGGCGAAGACGTGCTGGCCAACGCCGAATTGATGCAGTTGATGCTGCCGATCCTGCGGGCCGACTTCCTGCTGTGCGGCAGTTTCGAATACGGCGAGCGTGAGCCGCTGAGCCTGCCCATCCATGTATTCGGCGGCAAGCAGGACACGGTGCGCGCCGATCAACTGCTGGACTGGCAGCAAGACACCGCCAGCGGTTTCTCCCTCGACATGTTCGACGGTCACCACTTCTTCCTGGTGCAGCACGAGAGTTCCGTACTGCGCTGTGTGCGGCGTTACGCCGACGAACACCTGGCCCGCTGGCGCAATGACGCCGCGCGGCAGATGGCCCGGGCAACCGGCTGAACAAGCCCCCCCGGCCACACATTCCCCGATTTCCCAGTAAGCCGATTTCAGGCAGGAACCCCATGATGGACGCCTTCGAACTTCCCCGCACCCTGGTTCAGTCCCTTCAACGCCGCGCCGCGCAAACCCCGGATCGACTGGCGTTGCGCTTCCTTGCCGAGACGGCCGAACAGAGCGTTGTCCTCAGTTACCGCGACCTCGACCTGCGCGCCCGCACCATCGCCGCCGCCTTGCAGGCCGACGCCGGGCTGGGCGATCGTGCGGTGCTGCTGTTCCCCAGCGGGCCGGATTACGTCGCGGCGTTCTTTGGTTGCCTGTACGCCGGGGTCATCGCGGTGCCGGCCTATCCGCCGGAGTCCGCCCGCCGCCATCATCAGGAGCGGCTGCTGTCGATCATTGCAGACGCCGAGCCGCGGTTGCTGCTGACCACGTCCAGCCTCGGTGATTCGCTGGCGCAACTCGAAGGCGCGCCGCAGTTGCTGTGCGTTGACAGCCTCCATGCCGAAATCGCGGGCAATTGGGTCGCGCCCAACTTGCAGGACGATGACATCGCCTTCCTGCAATACACCTCCGGCTCCACTGCGTTGCCCAAGGGCGTGCAAGTGACCCACGGCAACCTGGTGGCCAACGAATTGCTGATCCGTCACGGCTTCGGCATCGACCTGAACCCCGACGATGTGATCGTCAGTTGGTTGCCGCTTTACCACGACATGGGCCTGATCGGCGGGCTGCTGCAGCCGATCTTCAGCGGTGTGCCGTGCGTATTGATGTCGCCGGCGTACTTCCTTGGCCGGCCATTGCGCTGGCTCGAAGCGATCAGCGAATACGGCGGCACCATCAGCGGCGGGCCGGACTTCGCCTATCGCTTGTGCAGCGAGCGAGTCAGCGAATCGGCATTGGATCGCCTGGACCTGAGCAAATGGCGCGTCGCGTATTCCGGCTCCGAGCCGATCCGCCTCGACACCCTCGAACGCTTCGCCGAGAAGTTCGCCGCCTGCGGTTTTACCCCGAACAATTTCTTCGCCTCCTACGGCTTGGCGGAGGCCACCTTGTTCGTTGCCGGCGGCACCCGTGGCCAGGGCATCCCGGCCGTGCGCCTAGACGAACAGGCTCTGGCCGCCAATCGCGCCGAGCCCGGTCAGGGCGCGGCGATCATGAGTTGCGGCACCAGCCAGCCCGAGCACGCGGTGCTGATTGCCGACCCCGCCACCCTGGCGACGCTCCCCGACAATGCCGTCGGTGAAATCTGGGCCACCGGCCCGAGCATCGCCCACGGCTACTGGCGCAACCCTGAAGCCACCGCCAAGACCTTCGTCCAGCACGAAGGCCGTACCTGGCTGCGGACCGGCGACCTCGGGTTTATCCGCGAAGGTGAAGTGTTCATCACCGGCCGGCTGAAAGACCTGCTGATCGTGCGGGGCCACAACCTGTATCCCCAAGATATCGAGCAAGCCATCGAGCGCGAAGTGGAAGTGGTGCGCAAGGGCCGGGTCGCCGCGTTCGCGGTGAATGACCAGGGCCTGGAAGGCATCGGTATTGCTGCCGAAATCAGCCGCAGCGTGCAGAAAATCCTGCCGCCGGAGGCACTGATCAAAGCGATTCGCCAGGCGGTGGCCGAAGCCTGCCAGGAAGCGCCGAGCGTGGTGGTGCTGCTCAACCCCGGTGGCTTGCCGAAAACGTCCAGCGGCAAGGTGCAGCGCTCGGCCTGCCGCACACGCCTGGCGGACGGCAGCCTCGACAGTTATGCGCAGTTCCCCGGCGTGCAGGCGCCGGTCGGCGATGCTGTCCTGCAATCCGAACTGCAAAACCAGATTGCCGCGATCTGGTGCGAGCAATTGCAGGTGACGCAGGTCGCCGCCGACGATCACTTCTTCCTGCTGGGGGGCAACTCCATCAGCGCCACCCAGGTCGTCGCCCGGCTGCGGGAAACCCTCGGCCTGGAACTGAACCTGCGCCTGTTGTTCGAAGCGCCCACCCTGGCTGCCTTCGCCACCAGCGTCGGGCAATTGCAGCAGGACGGCGGCGTGGCCCAAGGCGCAATCCATGGGTTGTCGCGCCAGGAAGACCTGCCGCAATCCCTCGCGCAAAACCGCTTGTGGATCACCTGGCAACTCGACCCGCACAGCAGCGCCTACACCATTCCCGGCGCCTTGCGGTTGCGCGGCGAGCTGGATGAAGACGCGGTGCGCGCAACCTTCCAGCAACTGATCCAGCGCCACGAAGCCCTGCGCACGCGCTTCTTCGAGCGCGATGGCCAGGCCTTCCAGCGGGTCGACGCCAAGGCTGATTTCGATCTGCAAGTCATCGACCTCAGCGATTTGCCTGCCGCCGAGCGGGAAGCCCGTGCCAAGCAGATTCGTGAAGACGAAGCCCGCACCCAGTTCGACCTGGAGAAAGGCCCGCTGCTGTGGGTAACGCTGGTACGCCTGGATGACGACGACCACCAACTGCTGGTGACCCTGCACCACATCATCGCGGACGGCTGGTCGCTGAACGTGTTGATCGACGAATTCTCGCGACTGTACGCCGCTGCGTCCCAGGGCCAACCCCTGGAGCTGCCAGCGCTGGCCCTGCAATACGCCGACTACGGAAGTTGGCAGCGCCAGTGGCTGGCCGAAGGCGAGGGCCAGCGACAACTGGCTTACTGGAAACAACAACTGGGCGACGAGCACCCAACCCTGAGCCTGGCCACCGATCACCCGCGTTCGGCGCAGCACCTGCGCAGTGCCTCGCGTCACAGTGTGCGTGTGAGCGCGAGCCTCGGCGAAGCCATTCGCAAGACTGCCCAAAGCCACGAATCCACGCCGTTCATGCTGTTGCTCGCGGCGTTCCAGAGCCTGCTCTATCGCTACAGCGGCCAGCGCGATATCCGCATCGGTGTGCCCAACGCCAACCGTCCGCGCCAGGAAACCCAAGGCCTGATCGGGTTCTTTATCAACACCCTCGTACTGCGCGCCGAACTGGATGCGCGCCTGCCCTTCGCCGAGTTGCTGACGGCAACCCGCACCGCAGCGCTGGGCGCCCAGGCCCATCAGGACCTGCCTTTCGAACAGCTGCTGGAAGCCTTCCCCCAAGCCCGGGAACAAGGCCTGTTCCAGGTGATGTTCAACCACCAGCAACGTGACCTCGGCGCCTTGCGCCGCTTGCCGGGCCTGCTTGCCGACGAGCTGGCATGGCACAGCCGCGAAGCCAAGTTCGACCTGCAACTGCACACTGAAGAAGACCGCAACGGGCGCCTGAGCCTGTCCTTCGACTACGCCGATGAGCTGTTCGACGCCGCCACCATCGAACGCCTGGCCGGGCACTTCATCAACCTGCTGCAAGCCATTTGCGAGCAACCACAACAGGCCATCGGCGACCTGAAGCTGTTGCACGCCGACGAGCAGCGCCAACAACAGCAGTGGAGCGCTGCACCGTGCACACCGGCGCAGCGCTGGCTGCCGGAACACCTCAACCAACACGTCTCGGAACGCACCGCACTGGTGTGGCAGGACGGCAGCCTGACCTTCGCGCAATTGCACACCCAGGCCAACCGCCTGGCCCATTACCTGCGGGACAAGGGCGTCGGCCCGGACGTGTGCGTGGCCATCGCCGCCGAGCGTTCGCCGCAACTGCTGATCGGCCTGCTGGCAATCATCAAGGCCGGCGGCGCCTATGTGCCGCTGGACCCGGATTATCCCGCCGAACGCCTGGGCTACATGCTCAAGGACAGCGGCGTGCAACTGCTGCTGACCCAGACTCCACTGCTGGAACAACTGCCCACGGCGCAAGGCGTGTGCGTCATCGCCATGGACAGCCTCAAGCTCGACAGTTGGCCGACCCACGCGCCGGGTTTGCACCTCAATGGCGACAACCTCGCCTACGTGATCTACACCTCCGGCTCCACCGGCCAGCCCAAGGGCGTGGGCAACACCCATGCCGCGCTGGCCGAGCGCTTGCAGTGGATGCAAGCCACCTACCAATTGGATGAAACCGATGTGCTGATGCAAAAGGCGCCCATCAGTTTCGACGTGTCGGTGTGGGAGTGTTTCTGGCCGCTGATCACCGGTTGCCGCCTGGTGCTGGCCGGCCCCGGCGAGCATCGCGATCCCCATCGCATCGCGCAGTTGGTGCAGGAGCACGGCGTGACCACCCTGCACTTTGTGCCGCCGCTGTTGCAGCTGTTTGTCGACGAACCGTTGGCTGCCGAATGCACCAGCCTGCGTCGCCTGTTCTCCGGCGGTGAAGCGCTGCCTGCCGAGTTGCGCAACCGGGTGCTGGCGCAGTTGCCGGCGGTGCAGTTGCACAATCGGTATGGCCCCACCGAAACCGCGATCAACGTGACGCACTGGCATTGCCAGGCCGAGGACGGCGAGCGTTCGCCGATTGGCCGGCCGCTGGGCAATGTGATTTGCCGGGTGCTGGATGATCAGTTCGAGCCGCTGCCGGCGGGTGTGCCGGGTGAGTTGTGCATCGGTGGCATCGGCCTGGCCCGGGGTTACCTCGGGCGTGCGGGGCTGACCGCCGAACGCTTTGTCGCCGACCCGCTGGGTGAGGCGGGCGCACGCCTGTATCGCACCGGTGACCGCGTGCGCTGGAGCACCGACGGTGTGCTGGAATATCTCGGGCGCCTGGATCAGCAGGTCAAACTGCGTGGCTTCCGTGTCGAGCCTGAAGAAATCGAAGCCCGCCTGCTGGCTCTCGACGGCATCGCCCAAGCGGTGGTGCTGGTGCGGGAAACCGCAGCCGGTGCGCAGTTGATCGGTTACTACACCGCCAGCGAACCGTTGGATGAACAGGACGTAAAAACCGCCCTGGCCGCCGAGCTGCCGGAGTACATGGTCCCGGCGCAGTTGATGCGCCTGGACGCGATGCCCCTGAGCCCAAGCGGCAAACTGGATCGCCGCGCCTTGCCGGAACCGGTGTGGCAGGTACGTGAGCACGTCGAACCTGAAACAGCGCTGGAACAGCAAATCGCCGCGATCTGGCGTGAAGTCCTGGCGCTGCCACACATCGGCCTGCGGGACGACTTCTTCGCCCTTGGCGGCCATTCGTTGCTGGCGACGCAAATCATCTCCCGCACCCGCCAGGCCTGTGACGTCGAACTGCCGTTACGCACGCTGTTCGACGCCAGCGAGCTGGGGGCTTTCGCCGAGCAGGTCCGCCTGATCCAGGCCGCCGGGCAACGTAACCAACAGCTGGCCATCGGCAAGGTCGACCGCAGCCAGCCGGTGCCACTGTCCTATTCCCAGCAGCGCATGTGGTTCCTCTGGCAGATGGAGCCCGACAGCCCGGCGTATAACGTCGGCGGCATGGCGCGCTTTCGCGGGGTGCTGGACGTGGGCCGTTTCGAGGCGGCGTTGCAGGCCTTGATCATGCGTCATGAAACCCTGCGCACGACTTTCCCGAGCATCAATGGCGTGGCGCAGCAGAAGGTTGCGGCGCAAACCGGCGTGCGCATGGATTGGCAGGATTTCTCGGCGTTCAGTGAGGCCGAGCGGCAACGGCGTGTGCAGCAACTGGCCGATCATGAAGCCCACACGCCGTTCAATCTGGAGACCGGTCCACTGCTGCGCGCCTGCCTGGTCAAGGCCGGTGAGCAGGAACATTACCTGGTGCTGACCCTGCACCATATCGTCACCGAAGGCTGGGCCATGGACATCTTTGCCCGTGAAATCAGCGCGCTGTACGAAGCGTTCATCGACGACCGCGAATCGCCACTGGCGCCACTGCCGGTGCAGTACCTCGACTACAGCGTGTGGCAGCGCCAGTGGCTGGAGTCCGGCGAACGCCAGCGCCAACTGGATTACTGGACCGCGCAACTGGGCACCGAACACCCGCTGCTGGAACTGCCGGCCGACCGTCCGCGGCCGCCGGTGCAAAGTCACCAGGGCGAGCTGTACCGTTTCGATTTGAGCGACGACCTCGCCGCCCGCGTGCGTGCCTTCAACGCCGAACGCGGCCTGACCCTGTTCATGACCATGACCGCCACCCTCGCGGTATTGCTCTACCGCTACAGCGGCCAGACTGACCTGCGCATCGGTGCGCCGGTGGCCAACCGGATTCGCCCGGAAAGCGAAGGGCTGATCGGCGCATTCCTCAACACCCAGGTGCTGCGTTGCCAGCTCAACGGGCAGATGAGTGTCGGCGAACTGTTTGACCAGGTTCGCCACACCGTGATCGAAGGCCAGTCCCATCAGGACCTGCCGTTCGACCATCTGGTGGAGGCCCTGCAACCAACCCGCAGCGCGGCGTACAACCCGCTGTTCCAGGTGATGTGCAACGTGCAGCGCTGGGAATTCCAGCAAAGCCGCACCCTGGCCGGGATGACCGTCGAATACCTGGCCAACGATGCCCGCGCCACCAAGTTCGACCTCAACCTGGAGGTCACCGACCTCGATCATCGCCTGGGTTGCTGCCTGACCTACAGCACCGACCTGTTCGACGAGCCGCGTATTGCGCGCATGGCGGCGCATTGGCAAAACCTGCTGGAAGCCTTGCTTGCCGATCCGCAACAGCGCCTGAGTGAGTTGCCGTTGCTGGAGGCTGGCGAACAGCGCGCCCTGCGAGACAGCCTTGGCATTGAGGCTGGCGAGCATCGCCTCGACCAGTGCATCCATCACCTGTTCAGCGAGCAGGCCCTGGCCCGTGCCGATGCACCGGCGTTGACCTTTGCCGGGCAGACCCTGAGCTACAGCGAACTCGACAGCCGTGCCAATCGCCTGGCCTGGATGCTCCGCGAGCGCGGCGTGGGCCCGCAGGTGCGGGTCGGCCTGGCGTTGCCGCGTTCGCTGGAAATGGTCGTCGGCCTGCTGGCAATCCTCAAGGCCGGCGGCGCCTATGTGCCGCTGGACCCGGAATACCCGCTGGACCGCCTGCACTACATGATCGAAGACAGTGGCATCGGCCTGTTGCTTAGCGATGCCGCGATGTTCGACGCATTGGGCGAACTGCCTGAGAGTGTCGGCCGCTGGTGCCTGGAAGATGACCTGCTGACCCTGGCGGACTACCCGGCAAGCGAGTTGCCTTTCATCAGCCTGCCGCAACATCAGGCCTACTTGATCTACACCTCCGGTTCCACCGGCAAGCCCAAGGGCGTGGTGGTGTCCCACGGTGAAATTGCCATGCATTGCCAGGCGGTGATCGAGCGCTTCGGCATGCGCCCGGATGACTGCGAGCTGCACTTCTATTCCATCAACTTTGACGCTGCCACCGAGCGTCTGCTGGTGCCGTTGCTCAGTGGTGCCCAGGTGGTGTTGCGGGCCCAGGGCCAGTGGGACGCGGAAGAAATCTGCGGGCTGATTCGTCGGCACCGCATCAATATCCTGGGCTTCACCCCAAGCTATGGCAGCCAGTTGGCGCAATGGCTGGCCACGCAAGACCAGACCCTGGCGGTGCGCATGTGCATCACCGGCGGTGAGGCCCTGACCGGCGAACACTTGCAGCGCATTCGCGCGGCATTCAAGCCGGCGCTGTTTTTCAACGCCTATGGCCCGACTGAAACCGTGGTGATGCCGTTGGCCAGCCTGGCCCCGGAAGCCCTGGAAGAGGGCGCCGGCAGCGTGCCGATCGGCAGCATCATCGGCGCGCGTGTGGCCTACATTCTGGATGCGGATCTGGCGCTGGTGCCGCAAGGCGCGACGGGTGAGTTGTACGTCGGCGGTGCCGGCCTGGCCCAGGGGTATCACCAGCGTCCGGGCATGACCGCGGAGCGGTTTGTCGCGGATCCGTTTGCCACGAACGGCGGTCGCCTGTATCGCACCGGCGACCTGGTGCGCCAGCGTGCCGATGGCCTGGTGGAATACCTCGGTCGTATCGACCATCAAGTTAAGATTCGCGGGTTCCGCATCGAGCTGGGGGAAATTGAAACCCGCCTGCTGGAACACCAGGCGGTGCGTGAAGCAGTGGTGTTGGCGCTGGATTCCCCGAGCGGCAAACAGTTGGTGGCCTACCTGATCAGCGACGAAGAACACGGTGCACTGCGTGAATCCCTCAAGGCGCATTTGAAAGCGCAGCTGCCGGACTACATGGTGCCCGCGCACCTGATCGTTCTCGACAGCATGCCGCTGACCGCCAACGGCAAACTCGACCGCCGCGCCTTGCCGCAGCCGGACCCCGAGGCGAATCGTCAACAGTACGTGGCGCCGCGCAACGAGCTGGAGCAAACCCTGGCGGCCATCTGGTGCGCGGTACTGAACGTGCAACAGGTAGGCCTTGACGACAACTTCTTCGAGTTGGGCGGCGACTCGATCCTGTCGATCCAGGTGGTCAGCCGGGCCCGGCAGGCGGGGATTCATTTCAGCCCGCGTGATCTGTTCCAGCACCAGACCGTGCAAACCCTGGCCGCCGTGGCGACCCGCAGCGAGCAGGTCAGCGCCGAACAAGGCGTGTTGACCGGCGCGTCCGGGCTGACGCCGATCCAGCACTGGTTCTTCGACACCGACATCCCGGAGCGCCAACACTGGAACCAGGCATTGCTGCTGGAGCCGGTTCAGGCCCTGGAACCTCATCGCCTGGAGCAAGCGTTGCTGGCGGTGCTGGAACATCACGACGCCCTGCGCCTGAGCTTCACCCAGCGCGACGCCCAATGGCACGCCGAACACTTGGCTGTGCCGGAAGGCGGCCTGCTGTTGCAAGCCCAGGTGGCGGACATGGAGCAGTGCGGCGCGCTGTTCACCGACACCCAGCGCAGCCTCAACCTCGCCCATGGCCCGTTGTTGCGCGCGTTACTGGTGGACGGCCCGCAAGGCCAGCGCCGGCTGCTGATCGCGATCCATCACCTGGTGGTGGACGGCGTTTCCTGGCGGGTATTGCTGGAAGATTTGCAGACCGTGTATCGCCAGTTGAGCGACGGCCAGCCGGTCAACCTGCCGGCCAAGACCAGCGCCTTGCGCGACTGGGCGGCGCGGTTGCAGGCGTATGCCGGCAGCGAATCCCTGCGTGAGGAGCTGCACGTGTGGCAGCAACAGTTGGCCGGCCCTGCCGTTGAGTTGCCGGTGGATCGCCCACAGGGTTCGCTGCGCAATCGCGACGCCGATACCGTCAGCGTGCGCCTGGATGCCGAGCGCACCCGCCAGTTGTTGCAGCAGGCACCAAGTGCCTACCGCACCCAGGTCAACGATTTGCTGCTGACGGCCCTGGCCCGTGTGCTGTGCCGCTGGAGTGGCCATGAATCCGCATTGATCCAGCTGGAAGGCCACGGCCGCGAACCGCTATTCGACGAGATCGACCTGACCCGCAGCGTCGGCTGGTTCACCAGCGCCTACCCGCTGCGCCTGACCCCGCTGCATATCGAAGAGGCCGCCGGGCAGGGCGCCTCGATCAAGGCGATCAAGGAGCAACTGCGCGGCGTGCCCCACAAAGGGTTGGGTTATGGCGTGCTGCGCTACCTGGCCGACGACCTGTGCCGCCAGACCATGGCCGCGTTGCCGACCGCCAGTATCACCTTCAACTACCTCGGCCAGTTCGACCAGAGCTTTGGCGCCGACGCACTGTTCCACCCGCTGGACGAGTCCGCCGGGATCGCCCACGACCCGGACGCGCCGTTGCCCAACGCGCTGAGTGTCGACAGCCAGGTGTACGGCGGTGAGCTGGTGCTGCGCTGGACCTTCAGCCGCGAGCGTCACCACAGCCAGACCATCGCTGAACTGGCGGACGCTTACCTGGCGGAACTGCAAAGCCTGATCGAACATTGCCTCAAGGCAGACGCGGGCGGCCTTACGCCGTCGGACTTCCCGCTGGCGCACCTGACCCAGGGGCAACTCGATGCGCTGCCGGTGCCGGCCAATGCCATCGAAGACGTGTACCCGCTGACCCCGATGCAGGAAGGCTTGCTGCTGCACACCCTGCTGGAACCGGGCACCGGCCTCTACTACATGCAGGACCGCTACCGCATCAACAGCGCCCTGGACCCCGAGCGTTTCGCCCAGGCCTGGCAGGCGGTGATCGCCCGTCATGAAGCCTTGCGCGCCTCGTTCTGCTGGAACGTCGGCGAAGACATGTTGCAGGTTATCCACAAGCCCGGCAGCACGCCGATCGAGTACCTCGACTGGAGCCAGGAGCCGGAAAGCGAGCAGGAACCGCGCCTGCAAGCGTTGCTGAAAAGCGAGCGTGAAGCCGGTTTCGATCTGCTTAACCAGGCGCCCTTCCACCTGCGGCTGATCCGCGTAGGCGAAGCCCGCTACTGGTTCATGATGAGCAACCACCACATCCTGATCGATGCGTGGTGCCGCTCGCTGCTGATGAACGATTTCTTCGACATCTACATGGCCCTCGGCGAAGGTCGCGAAGCGCAACTGGCGACGCCACCGCGTTACCGCGATTACATCGCCTGGCTGCAACGCCAGAACCTCGCCGAGGCGCGCCAGTGGTGGCAGCAGAACCTGCAAGGGTTCGAACGCACCACACCGATTCCGAGCGACCGGCCGTTCCTGCGCGAGCATGCCGGCCACAGCGGCGGCATGGTGGTAGGCGACTGCTACACCCGCCTGGATGTGCGCGACGGCGCGCAATTGCGCGAGCTGGCCCAGGCTCATCAATTGACGGTGAACACCTTCGCCCAGGCGGCATGGGCCCTGGTGCTGCGGCGCTTGAGTGGCGATCGCGACGTGCTGTTCGGCGTCACCGTGGCAGGGCGCCCGGTAGAGATGCCCGAGATGCAGCGCACTGTCGGGCTGTTTATCAACAGTATCGCCTTGCGGGTCAAGCTGCCGGAGGACGATCAGCAGTGCAGCGTGCGCCAATGGTTGAGCGGCCTGCTCGACAGCAATATGCAACTGCGCGAGTACGAGTACCTGCCGCTGGTGACCATCCAGGAGCACAGCGAACTGCCGAAAGGCCAGCCGCTGTTCGACAGCCTGTTCGTGTTCGAGAACGCCCCGGTGGAAGTCTCGGTACTGGACCGTGCGCAAAGCCTGAATGCCACCTCGGATTCCGGTCGCACCCACACCAACTTCCCGCTGACGGCCGTGTGCTACCCGGGCGATGACCTGGGCTTGCACCTGTCCTACGACCAGCGTTATTTCGATGAAACCACCGTGCAAGGCATGCTCGCTGAATTCAAGCGGCTGCTGCTGGCGCTGGTGCAGGGCTTCCATGGCGACATGGCCGACTTGCCGCTGATTGGCGAGCAGGAGCGTGAGTTCCTGGTGGACGGCTGCAACCAGAGCGAGCATGAATATCCGCTGGAGCGCAGTTACATCGAGCTGTTCGAAGCCCAGGTGGCACAGCATCCACAGCGGATTGCCGCCAGTTGCCTGGATCAGCAATGGACCTACTCTGAGCTGAACCGGCGCAGTAACCGCCTGGGTCATGCGCTGATTGCCGCGGGTGTCGGGCTGGACCAACCGGTGGCGTTGCTGGCTGAACGTAATCTGGATTTGCTGGGCATGATCATCGGCAGCTTCAAGGCCGGCGCGGGTTACTTGCCGCTGGATCCGGGGCTGCCGACCCAGCGCTTGAGCCGGATTATCGACTTGAGCCGCACGCCGCTGTTGGTGTGCACCGAAGCGTGCCGTGAGCAGGCGCAGGTGCTGCTGGAAGAGTTTGCCTGCTGCGGCCGGCCGAAGTTGCTGGTGTGGGAGGAGATGACTGGCTCGCAGGAAAACCCCGGTATCTACAGCGCGCCGGATAACCTGGCCTACGTGATCTACACCTCGGGCTCCACTGGCCTGCCCAAGGGCGTGATGGTCGAACAGCGCGGCATGCTCAATAACCAGTTGAGCAAGGTGCCGTATCTGCAACTGACTGAGCACGATGTGATCGCCCAGACCGCCTCGCAAAGTTTCGATATCTCGGTGTGGCAGTTCCTCGCGGCACCGCTGTTCGGGGCGCGGGTGGACATTGTGCCAAATACCATTGCCCATGATCCGCAAGGCTTGCTCGCTCACGTCCAGGCCCAGGGCATTACCGTGCTGGAAAGCGTGCCGTCACTGATCCAGGGCATGCTCGCCCAGGAGCGCATGAGCCTGGATGGCTTGCGCTGGATGCTGCCGACGGGTGAAGCGATGCCGCCGGAACTGGCGCACCAGTGGTTGCTGCGTTATCCGCAGATTGGCCTGGTCAACGCGTATGGTCCGGCGGAATGTTCGGACGACGTGGCGTTCTTCCGCGTCGACCTGGCGTCGACCCGTGGCACTTATCTGCCGATTGGTACGCCGACCGACAATAACCGGTTGTACCTGCTGGACGGTGCGCTGGAACTGGTGCCTCAAGGCGCCGTCGGCGAGTTGTGCGTGGCCGGGACCGGCGTGGGTCGTGGTTATGTCAGCGATCCGCTGCGCACGGCGCAAGCGTTTGTGCCGAATCCATTGGGTGCGGACCGGTTGTATCGAACAGGGGATTTGGCCCGCCGTCGCAGCGACGGTGTGTTGGAGTACGTCGGGCGCATCGACCATCAGGTGAAGATTCGCGGTTACCGGATCGAGCTGGGTGAAATCGAAGCGCGCCTGCATGAGCAGCCTGAAGTGCGGGATGCTGCGGTGGGCGTGCAGGAGGGCGTCAACGGCAAGCATCTGGTGGGCTACCTGGTGGCGGCGGATGCGCAGCTCAACCCGGGTGAGCGCCTCGATCGCATCAAGCAACGCCTGCGGGCCGAGCTACCGGAATACATGGTGCCGTTGCATTGGTTGTGGCTCGACCGTTTGCCGCTGAACGCCAATGGCAAGCTGGACCGCAAGGCCTTGCCGGCACTGGAGATCGGCCAGTTGCACAGCCAGGATTATCTGGCGCCGCGCAATGAGCTGGAGCAGACGCTGGCCGGGATCTGGGCCGAGGTGCTCAAGGTCGAGCGCGTCGGCGTGCAGGACAACTTCTTCGAACTGGGCGGGCATTCGTTGCTGGCCACGCAGATAGCTTCACGGGTGCAGAAGACGCTGCAGCGGGATGTGCCGTTGCGGGCGATGTTCGAGTGCAGCACGGTGGAGGCGTTGGCGGGGTATATCGACGGGCTGGCGGCGAATGAGATCAGCGCCGAGAAGGTGGATCGGTTGAGTGATTTGATGGCGGAGCTGGAGGGTTTTTAACTCGGATCGCAACGCGCCACTCGTCGGGTGGCGCGGTTGTTAAGGTTCGAACTGTGAATTCTGACAGTAGGCAAGGGGGGCTTTTCGGCGTGTGATGGGCAACACCATCACTCGTTGAAATGGAGTTCTATCATGCCCAAGTCATCACCGTTGACCCTTGACCTGCCCAAGCCACAGTTGGTCGAAGCCGAGGGAGAGCCCCGGGTTGACCCGCTCCAGTTGCTGGAGGGGGCTACTGTCCGGGTGTTCTACGAAGGGATGCTCAGCACCGACAGTATTGTGTTGCGCTGGCAGTCGACACCGGGGGAATACGCGCCGATTGCCTCCCAGGATGGCGTCGAAGCGGGCTCGGTCGAGTTCCACGTACCCCCGTATTACGTAGGGCTGCGCATTGATAACTTCGCGCTGTTTTCCTATGTCGTTACCCGCGATGGCGAGGAACATCCTTCCCCCGTTGCCGACGTGTTCATCAAGCTGCCGTCCAATTTGCCGCAACTGCAGATTCTGCAAGCCTCAGGCGGTGTTCTGGATCTGTCCTTGTTGTGCGGTGAAGACCCGGTTCTGCATGTCGACGCCTGGCCGTTCATCGACCCGGTTCAAGTGGCTCAGGTCTATATCGGGGGGATTTACCCTGATGGGTCCAAGGCCAGTCTCTACCCTTATGAAGATGCACCGGTAACAGAGGAGGACGTGCGCCACGGCTGGACCCGAAAGTTGTCCCGTGCCGAGCTGGCCACGCTCAAGCACGACAGTGAGCTTTATATTGCGTTCTACGTTGAGTTTTTGCCGCGTGCGGATTCCAGGCCGGTGTATCGGCTGATTTCTGGTTTGGTGTTGACGTTGCTCATCGAGCCTCATTTGGATCTCGTAGCGCCCACGGTGGTGGAAGCCACGCAAATCACACCTGAAAATCTCGTATTGAATCCGGTCAATACCCGGGACGGTGCGACCATCCGGGTCAGCTATGAGCATATGTGCCCTTGCGACTGGGTTTGCGCCTTCTGGGAAGGGACTGCCGGGGCAGGCACTCCGGTACTCGAGTGCAAGCAGGCCGACAATCGGGACGTTGTTGATTTTAATGTGCCGGCGTCAGCCATCAGCGCCAATTTCAATAAGCAGGTGTCGGTCCGCTACACCGTCCGACGGGAAGGGCAAACCTGGTCGGCGCTGCCGCGACCGGTAAAAATCCTGAATATCTCCGGCCTGCCCAAGCCGCAGGTGGAACAGGCCACGGGCAGTACGCTGGACCTCAATACGTTCCAGGGGGACGCGCAACTGACGGTGGCGGCCTATGCCTACGGCGCCTTGGGGCAGCCCTGCTGGATGTGGGTAACCGGTGAGCGGGAAGATGGCGCGCCTTATCGCTTCGATGTGCTGGATGGCGAGCCGCTCTCCGAGCAATGGCTGCAGGAGGGCGTCAGTACGCTGCTGTCCCGGCGCGACCTGCAAAAACTGGCCGATTGCAGCCGCTTTGACGTGCATTTTGCGGTGAACTTCGATGGCCGGTCCGACAGGGCCAGCGCCGAGCCGTTTCCTGTGCTGCACCTGGATATTCATCAGGAAGACCTGGTCCTGAAACCCTTGACCATTCGGGAGGCCGTGGGCTCGCAGTTGACGGTATGGAATGGCCGTGATGGCGTGACGGCACGGGTGGAATATGACCACATCAGTGCTCATGACGAGATCAGCGTGTGTTGGACACAATCGGACGGTAGTTGCCTGCCGTTGCCACCCAAGCCGGGTAACACTGATCCGAAGTACGTTGACTTCACCATTCCCCGCGAGGCTGTAATCGCTGGAAGCGGCAAAACAGTGCCCGTCAGTTACAGCGTCGCGAGCGCATGCAAGCACGTCACGTCAGCTGACCTGGAGCTACAGATCAGTGTCCCGCAGCGCTTGCCTGCGCCAGAGGTGCCGCAGGCCACTCAATTGCCCGGTGGCCAGGGGACACTGGACTTGCGCACCTTTACCGGGGATGCCGAGATTACGCTGCAAGCCTGGTGGTTCATCCTGGCGGGGCAAAAGGGCTGGCTGGAATGTACGGGAACCTTGCTCGACGGGTCGTCCCATACCCTCAAGCTGCTGGTCAATGAGCCGATCACGCAAGAGCAGGCAAACCATGGGTTGTCGCACGTTCTGCCTCGTGAGGAACTGGAAAAGTTTCGCCACAGGTCCGTATTGAACATCGTGTTCAAGGTTACGGCGGACGGCAGCTCCCATGTGAGCGAAGCAATTGTGTTCCCTGTGCTGATGTTGCTGTTGCGCAAGCAGTACAGAGACCTGACGGATTTCAACGATCAGACCTTGGGTTTATGGACCGTAGGGTCAGGCGCACCCGATGCCAGGGATATCAGCATTGAATATATGGGGACGGGACCTGACGGCAAGCCCGATTACGCAGTCAGGAATTTCACGTTTACCAATAACAGTTTCGGCCCGATCCTGCAGCGGCGCTTCTTGGATTTGGAGAGCGGTTTTACTTACCGGTTTTCCGTACGGGTTCGACGGTACAGCGTTGCGTTCGCGACGCCCAAGTTATCGTTGCGCAAAGACTCCATTCAACAAACACCGGTGGAAGAGTTGGTTGACCTGAACTGGCACACACTGAGCTTCACCTTTACGCCAACCATCGCTCCCGTGCTGCTGGAAATCTATAGCCATGAAGGCGCTACGAGCGGCAACGATTGGTACATGGATGATTTCCTGGTCGAGGGGATTTAATCCGCGCTGAAAAGACAATGCCCGCTTCGATGCGGGCATTGTCTTTACAGGCTAGGGCTGATTATTTCGGACCGAGAATCTTCACCAGCTTATCCGGCGACGGCGCTCCTTGCTGTTGCTGCAACCCACCCTTGTCATCCAGATAGAAAATTGCCGGCGTGGCCGACAACTCCAGTTCGTCCATCAGCTTCATATTCGAATCAAGCTTGGCCTGGATATCCGCCGGGATCTTCTCCAGCGCCTGCAACTTGCTGCCTTTACCGGCCGACTCATGGGCTTCCAAGGCCTGTTGCGGGTCCTTGGCGGCAAACAGCGCGGCCGACTTGCCCGGGCTGTCTTCACGGATAATCCCCACCATGATGTGCCGCAACTGTACCTTGCCCGACTTCACCCACGGCCGTGCCTGTTCCCAGAACATGTTGCAGTACGGGCAGTTCGGGTCGCTGAACAGGTACACGATGCGCGGCGCGTCCTTGTTGCCGTCCTGGATCCAGTTGCTGTGTTCAATCTTGGCCCAGACTTCCTTGGCCATCGGCGCATACACCAGTTTCTCCAGCGGCGCGGTGCTCAGGTCATTGCCGTCGGCGTCGTACAGGTTGCCGGCGATCACGCTTTTGCCGTCTGCGGTCAGGTACAGCGCCATGCCGCGGTTCTGGTATTGCGCCGCATAACCCGTGAGGCCGCTGGGCGCATCGAACTTGCCGATGATCTTGGCCCCCTTGGCCTCGATGTTCTTGATCGGCGCCGGCCAGTCTTCGGCGTGGACCAGGCTGGCGGCCAGGGTCAGGGGCAGGAGTGTCAGCAGGTGGCGGAGGCGGAGCATGGCGAATTCCTTGTGGTGGCCGGCAAGGCCGGTTTGGCGGGGGTCGGCTCGAAGCGCTCCATGGCGCGGGCCAGGCTGGCCTGTGAGAGTTCGCCCAGGTGGCTGTTGATCAGGCGACCATCAGGTTGGTAGAAGAGGGTGGTGGGCAAGGCCATGGAGCCGACGGCCTGGCCCAGGCGGCCGCTGGCGTCGAACAGCACGTTGTCCAGGTTCAGGCCCTGGGTCGCCAGATAGGTGGCGACGCTTTGCATGCTTTCGGCCTGGTTGACGAACAGGAAGGTCACGTCCGGGCGCTGGCGCTGGGCACTTTCCAGTACCGGCATTTCGCGCCGGCACGGCGGGCACCAGGTGGCCCACAGGTTGATCACCAGCGGGCCGCCCTTGTAGTCGGCCAGTTGCACGGTTTCGCCATTGGCGTTGCGCAGGGCAATGTCCGGCAGGTGCGTGCCTTTTTCGTAGAGGGTCAGGGACAGGCTGGTCAGGGCCCAGAACGCCAGGCCGGTGATCACGCCGGCGCTCAGCGGCTTGCGCAGCAGCGGGCGGCGCCAGCCGTAGATCAGCGCGCCGATGATCAGCACGATCACGCCGGGCCAGGCGAGAAAACCGCCGTCGCGCAGGTCGACGATTTGCAGCGGGTCATTCTGGTAGTACGACCAGTACATCAATACGAAGCTGACGCGTGCGGCGAGCATACCCAGCAGAAACAGGGTGAACAGCACCGACTCGGGGTTCTCGCCGCCGCGCTTGGCCACCCGCCAGCCCACCAGGGTGGCGAGGATCAACGCCGTGATCAGCAGCAAGTGATTCAGGGCGATGGCGAAGGTGCCGATGGTCAGTGTCAGCATCAGAGGGCTTCCCGGGCTTGGGTCCAGCGTTGCAGGAAGGCGGCGGCGTCGACTTCGCCGGTGATGCGCTGGGCGCGGCGCTCTTCACCGTCGGGGCCGATCCAGACGAAGCTCGGCGGGCCGGGGACCTTGTAGCGGCCCAGCAGCTCGCGGCTGGCGGCGTTGTCGGCGGTGACGTCGAGGCGCAGCAGGCGCACATCCTTGAGGGCGTCCAGTACCTCGGGTTTGCCGAACACCTGTTTTTCCATGATCTTGCACGACACGCACCAGTCGGCGTAGTAGTCCACCAGCACCCATTGGCCCTGGGCCTTGGCGCTGTCGAGCTGGCTTTGCAGCACGGCCGGGTCGTTGATGGTCATGAAGGCATCGTGGACGGTGGGAGCACCGGCTACCCGCGAGCCGCTGTAGACCTTCAGCGGTTGCCACAGGTCGTCGCTGCCGCCGGCCGCGCCGATCACCAATACGCTGCCCCAGAGGCCCAGCACCAGCGAACCGGCACCGAACAGCATGGCGGTACGCCCGAAATCGTGGGCCAGGCGCCAGCCGCAGTAGGCCATGACCAGCGCCAGCACACCCCACAGGCCGAGCCACAGGGTTTCATCGACCACCGGGCGAATCATCAGCACGGCGGTGGCGAGGAACAGGAAACCGAAGATGCCCTTGAGGATATTCATCCAGGTGCCAGGCTTGGGCAGGAAGCGGTTGCCCACGGTCACCAGCAGCAACAGTGGCACACCGATGCCGATGCCCATGGCAAACAGGATCAGGCCGCCGTGCAAGGCGTTGCCGCTTTGGGCGATGTACAGCAGCGCGCCGGCCAGGGGCGCAGTCATGCACGGGCCCACCAGCAAGCCGGACAGGGCGCCGAGCACGCCGGCGCCTACCAGGCTGCCGCCGCTTTGGTTGCGGCTGACGTTGTCCAGACGGTCGCGCAGGAAGGCCGGCAGTTGCAGTTCAAAGAAGCCGAACATCGGCAGGGCGAGAATCACAAACAACGCAGCGAAGCTGCCGAGGATCCACGGGGTTTGCAGCAGGGCGGCGAGGTTGCCGCCGAGCAGCGCAGCCAATACACCGAGCGCGGCATACACCAGCGCCATGCACACCACGTAGCTGGCGGCCAGGGCAAAGCCGCGCCGTGGGCTGGCGCCGCTGCCGACCACAAGGCCGGCGAGGATCGGCAACATCGGCAGGGAACACGGGGCGAAGGCCAGCAGCAGGCCCAGGCCGAAGAACACCAGCAGGCTCCAGCCCAGGCTGCGTTGTTGCAGGCCGCTGGCCAGGCTTTGGTCCTGGGCCTGGCCGGTGGCGGCGACGGCAGGGTTGCCGCCCAGGTCCACGGTGATCGATTGCGGCGGGTAGCACAGGCCGGCATCGGCGCAGCCTTGCCAGCCGAGCTTGACCTGGCCGGTGGCGCCAGCGGGAATCTTCACTTCCAGGCCCTGGCGATAGACTTGCTGCTCGCCGAAGAACTCGTCGCTGTGGGCTTCGCCCTGGGGCAACGTCGGCTTTTCGGCCAGGCCATCGAATTTCATGCGCTGCTGGTACAGGTAGTAACCGTCGGCAATCTGCCAATACAACTGGGTTTCGCCGGAGGCCAGACGCTCGGAGGTAAAGGTGAAGGCTTTGCCTACCGGGAGGAAGTCGGGTTTGGTCTCGAATGGATTGTTGCCAGGCGCGGCCTGGGCGAATCCAGCAAACACTACCAGCAGAAAGATAAACAGATGCCGCATGATCAAGCCTTAGTTCGAAGCAAGTGGGACACACAATGTGTGGCGTTGATTAACCGATGATTAACCGGGCTATCCTAGAAAGAAGCGATTATCCGGGATTCTTGGCGTTGGCGGCATAATGCACGCTTAATCCACTGCCTTTTTAATCACCCTCACATTTTGCAAAGGGTTCACCATGCACGTACTGGTCTGTGAAGACGACGAGCTGATCGCCAGCGGTATTGTTGCCGGGCTCAGCGCCCAGGGCCTGACGGTCGAGCGCGTCGGCACGGCTGCGGCTGCCCGGGCGATGCTCAAGGTGGCGGAATTCGACGTGATGGTACTCGACCTCGGCCTGCCGGATGAAGACGGCTTGAAGCTGTTGCTGCAACTGCGCAGCCAGGGCCTGGAGATTCCAGTGCTGATCCTGACCGCACGGGATTCGGTGACCAACCGCGTCGACGGCCTGCAGGCCGGTGCCGACGACTACCTGCTCAAACCCTTCGACCTGCGCGAACTCGCCGCACGCCTGCACACCCTGTTGCGCCGGGTGGCTGGGCGCAGCGTCAACCTGATCGAGCACGGGCGCCTGACCTACAACCCCAGCAGCCGCGAAACGTTGCTGGGCGGTGAGTCGGTGGACCTGTCCCGCCGCGAGCAGGCGCTGTTGCAAGCCCTGTTGCAAAACCGTGGTCGGGTGCTCTCCAGCGAGCAGCTCAAGGACAGCGTCTACGGCCTGAACGACGAACTGGAAAGCAACGCCCTCAACGTGCACATCCACCACCTGCGGCGCAAACTCGGCAACGGCATCGTCGAAACCGTGCGCGGCCTGGGCTATCGCCTGGGCCCGGCTGACGGTGGAGAGGACGCTTCGTGATGAGCCTGCGCCTGCGGCTGACCTTCAAGCTCGGCGCAGCCTTCGTGCTGATCTGGGTCCTGGCCGCCGCGTGGATGCTCAACGACCTGCGCAACCAGATGATGTTCTCCCTCGACCAGCGCCTGGTGGCGTCGGCGCGCATGGTGGCGGGGCTGATGGAGCAGATGCCCGGCCTCTCCAGCACGGGGGAGGGCGCGCACTTCAGCGCCGAACAATTGAACGTGCCAGGCGGTATGGCGTGCCAGGTCAGTTCCTTGCGCGGCGTGGTTTTGGCCCGCAGCCACACCACGCCGGACCAGGGCCTGGAGTCGCGCAAGAGCGGCTTTCGCGACCAGATGATTGATGGTGTGGGCTGGCGCAGCTTTACCCTGTCCCGTGGCGATTTGTTTATCACCACCGCCGACCGGCAGGTGGAGCGTGAAGCGTTGAACCTGTCGATCCTGCTGGCCGCCTCGGTGCCGGTGGGCGTGGCATTGTTGGGCTGCCTGTGCCTGTTGTGGCTGGGGATCGGCCAGAGCCTGTTGCCGCTCAACCGCATGCGTGACGCCTTGATGCGCCGCAGTGCCGACTCCCTCGAACCGTTGCAGATCAGCCCGCTGCCCAGCGAACTCAAGCCACTGCTCGACACCCAGAACCAGTTGCTGCAGCGCATCGCCAAGACCATCGAACGCGAACGCCGCTTGACCGGTGACGCGGCCCACGAACTGCGCAGCCCGTTGACCGCGATCAAGACCCACCTGCAAGTGGCGCGCATGACCGAAGGCGCCGCCCGTGACCAGTCCCTGGCCCATGCTGAAGAGGGCGCCGACCGCTTGCACCGCACCCTTGAGCAGTTGCTGCTGCTGGCGCGGGTCGAAGGCAGCCTGTCGTTTGATGACGGCCTGCAATCGAGTGCCGAGCAAGTTGCGCAACTGGCGATCCAGGATGCCAACGGCGGCGACAATCAGCGTATTGACCTGATCCTGGCAGACGGTTTGTCCGAAAAACCTTTGGAAATGCCGGTGGGCCTGGCCGTCGCGGCCCTTCGCAACCTGCTGGACAACGCGTTGCGCCACACCCCGGCCGATACTCGGGTGGAGCTGAGTGTGTCCAGCGCTGGCGACAATGTGGTGTTCCGGGTGCGTGACCATGGCGCGCCGATTTCCAGCGAAGACTTGCAACACTTGACCCAGCGCTTCTGGCGCAACGGCAACAGCCCGGGTTGCGGCCTGGGGTTGGCGATCGTCCAGGCCATCGTGCAGCGCTGCTCGTGCTCCCTGAAATTCGACAGCCAGGCCGATGGCATGCGCGTCGACCTGGGCATGCCGTTGCGGCGCTGAAACCTTCTTTTCACAGCACACATAGCTACCGCCATCCTCAAGCGCAACGCTTCAGGATGGCGGTCATTTTTTTGTGTTTGAACCGGCTGAATGACTCGGCCTGTGTTGAAAAGGACAGCCCCTATGTTGGTTATCGATTCCACGTATCCCGCAAACGACTTCAATGAGCGCAATGGCCAGGCCGTGCGCCAGGTGATTGTGCATTACACCGCCGCGCCCTTTGCCTCGTCATTGCGTGCACTGACCCGCGACGGTTTCAGTGCCCACTACCTGTTGGCCGACCCCCATGACGCCAGCTACCGCGCCGCCGGCTATGACGAGTTGCGGGTATTTCGCCTGGTGGACGAAGCGCAACGCGCCTGGCACGCCGGCACCAGCCACTGGGCCGGGCGCGATAACCTCAACAGCCGCTCCATCGGCATTGAGATCGTCAACCAGGCCCGGGATGACGCCGGTGTGTTGACCTTCCCGGCCTATGGCGCAGAGCAGATTGACGTGTTGATCGCCTTGATTCGTGACATTCAGGTGCGTTACCCGGCGATCGGTCCTACCGACATCCTCGGGCATTCCGACATTGCCTATTGGCGCAAGAGCGACCCCGGCCCCCGCTTGCCATGGCGCTGCCTGTTCGAGGCGGGCGTGGGGGCCTGGTATGAAGAGGTGGCCAAGATGGCCTATCAACGTCGGTTCGACATCGGCCTGCCGCCAGAGGTTGAGGTGGAGCGGGCGTTCCAGCGCTACGGTTATGCCCCGGCGAAAAATCGCCTGGGTTTCCAGCAACGTGTCCGTGCGTTCCAGATGCATTTTCGGCCCTCTGACTACAGTGGGCGGCTGGATGCGCAGACCTGCGCGATCCTGTATGCGTTGAATGAAAAATACACCGGGGTGGCCGGGTAAATCCGCTAAAGCTGTTTTTAACGACCACAGGTGTAAATCCTCCCTTCGCTGATGCGTTTCCAGAACAGGAAATCCGTGCGCGGCCCTTGGGCCTGGCGCCAACGGGTGGGCAGTTTGGTCACCATCATCAGCGTATTGAGGGATCGAGAGATGTCAGTCGCTACCAGCCGTATCGAAGAGACCCAGGCGGTCCCTGCGGAAACGCTTTACCAGTTCGATGAAACCCCGCTGCTGGCCCGCCAGCGTCAGCAGGAATCCAATGCCCGCAGCTACCCACGGCGCATTCCCCTGGCGCTCAAGCGCGCCCGAGGGATCTATGTCGAGGACGTCGAAGGCCGCAGCTTTATCGATTGCCTGGCCGGTGCCGGCACCCTGGCGCTGGGGCACAACCACCCGGTGGTGATCGATGCCATTCGCCAGGTGCTGAGCGATGAATTGCCGTTGCACACCCTGGACCTGACCACGCCGGTCAAGGACCAATTCGTGCAGGACCTGTTCGGCCTGCTGCCGCCGGCGCTGGCGCAGGAAGCCAAGATCCAGTTCTGCGGCCCCACCGGCACCGATGCGGTGGAGGCCGCGCTGAAACTGGTGCGCACCGCCACCGGGCGGAGCACGGTGTTGTCATTCCAGGGCGGTTATCACGGCATGAGCCAAGGCGCCCTGAGCCTGATGGGCAGCCTGGGGCCGAAGAAGCCACTGGGCGCGTTGCTCGGCAATGGCGTGCAATTCCTGCCATTCCCGTACGACTACCGTTGCCCGTTCGGGCTGGGCGGCGCGGAAGGGGTCAAGGTCAACCTGCATTATCTGGAAAACCTGCTCAACGATCCCGAGGCCGGTGTATTGCTGCCGGCGGCGGTGATCGTCGAGGTGGTGCAAGGCGAGGGCGGCGTGATCCCGGCTGATCTCGACTGGCTGCGCGGCCTGCGGCGCATTACCGAGCAGGCTGGCGTGGCGCTGATCGTTGACGAAATCCAGAGCGGCTTTGGTCGCACCGGCAAGATGTTTGCCTTCGAACATGCCGGCATTGTCCCGGACGTGGTCGTGCTGTCCAAAGCCATCGGCGGCAGCCTGCCACTGGCGGTGGTGGTGTATCGAGACTGGCTCGACACCTGGTTGCCGGGCGCCCATGCCGGGACCTTCCGTGGCAATCAGATGGCCATGGCGGCCGGCTCGGCGGTGATGCGTTACCTCAAGGACCACGACATTCCCGCCCACGCGGCCGCCATGGGCGAGCGCCTCGGCGAACACCTGCGCATCCTGCAGCGCGACTTCCCGCAGTTGGGAGACATTCGTGGCCGTGGGCTGATGCTCGGTGTGGAACTGGTGGACCCCGCCGGTGCGCCTGATGCCCAGGGCCACCCGCCGGTGCATCGCCAACTGGCGCCGCTGGTGCAGCGTGAATGCCTCAAGCGCGGGTTGATTCTCGAACTCGGCGGGCGACACGGCAGCGTCGTGCGTTTCCTGCCGCCGCTGGTGATTACTGCCGCAGAAATCGACCGTGTGGCCGAGATTTTTGGTCGCGCCCTGGCGGCGTCGGTCACCAGCCTCTAATTTTTTATCGGGCTGGCACGTTCCTTCTTACATCAGCTGTGCGTGGTGCGCAGCCAGCCTTACACCGACGGAGAACAGCAATGACCTCAGTATTCGACCGCGAAGACATCCTGTTTCAGGTAGTGGTCAACCATGAAGAACAATATTCCATCTGGCCCGACTACAAGGCCGTGCCGGAAGGCTGGCGCACCGTGGGCAAGAGCGGGATGAAGAAAGAGTGCCTGGCCTACATCGAAGAAGTGTGGACCGACATGCGCCCGCTGAGCTTGCGCCAGAAGATGGATAGCCAGGCACTTGCCGGCTGACCCGGACCTCGGGCATAACACCGACTCAAATGTGGGAGCGGGCTTGCTCGCGAAGGCGTTGTTTCAGTCACCGTATGTGTTGACTGTCACACCGCATTCGCGAGCAAGCCCGCTCCCACATTTACTGTGTTTCGCCGGTGAGAGGCGCGTTACAGCGCCTTGATCACCTGATCCACATTGCCTTCCAGTTCCGCCACCGGGTCGGCGCCATCGGTGCCCAGCACCAGCAACTTCGCCCCGCCCGCCGTGACCGCCGCCTGCACTGCATCGCTTGGCTTGCGGTGATGCAGCACCACGGCCACCTCATTCTCCTTCAAGCCTTCGCTCAGTTGCTGCAACGCCTCGGGTGTCCACTCGGTATCCGCCCTTGCATCGGTGCTGACCAGCTCCAGGTTCAAGCCACTGACGAGATAACCAAAGTGATCGCTCAAGCTGGCCACCGTCAGGTTATCGGCCTTGGCCAGTCGCGCTTCGCTGTCGGCGGTGAGCTTGAGCAAGCGTTGCTTGAGCGCGGCCAGGTTGGCTTCGATCTGCGGCTTGGCCTCGGGTGCCAGGCGGCTCAGGTCGGCGGCCATCACATCGGCCATGCGCCCCATGTTGTTGCTGGCTTGCCACGGCTGGCTGTTCAGGCCGTCGGTGGCGCCCGGCTGCACGGCAATCCCCGGCAAGCCGCCGTCCACCGGGCGCGCGGCGTCGACTTCGACGATGCGGATATTGCTGCGCCGGGCCACCGGGTACAGCGGGTCGTCGGGCCACAGCGAGCGCAGGCCGATGGCTGCATCGGCGTCCAGCGCCAGGGTGTTCAGCGCCTGCGCACCGCGCCCGGTGAAATAGGCGACTTGCCGCGAGCCGGGCAGGTTGGCCGGTGCCGCGCGCTCAAGCTGCACATCAGTGCCTTTGAGCAACACCTGCGCCAAGCCATAGGTGATCGGCAAGGCGGCGAGGACTTTCACCGGTTTTGTCGCCTTGGCCTGGTTCAAGGCAGCATGGCCAACGCCTTGGTTGGCGGTGATCTGTAGTGGCTTGACGCCGTCGGCGGCGAATGCCGGTGTGACAATGGCCAGGGCCAGAAGCAGTGGTCGAAACATCGGGCGCATTATCCAAGATTCCCTTTCAGGCTGGGGACCGTGCCGCGGGCGATGGCGGCGAGGGCGAAGGCGATACCGGCTACCAGGATGATCGCGGCACCGGACGGAATCGGCAGGTCGAAGATGATCGGCAGCAGGATCCCGCACAGGGTGCTGACGGTGGCGATCACCACCGAGATCCAGAAGAAGCCCTTGAGCGATTGGCTCAACAGGCGTGCGGCGGCCGCCGGAATCACCAGCAACGCACCCACCAGGATCGCACCGATGACCTTGACCGCCGCCACGGTGATCAGGGTCACCAGGATCACGAACAGGTAGTCCAGGGTCTTCACCGCCACCCCGCGCACCGCTGCCAACTGCGGGTTGAAGCTGGCGAGCATGATGCGGTTGTACAGCGGCAGGGCCAGGGCCATCACCAATGCGCCGACAATCGCCAGCACCAGCAGGTCATTGCCGTTGACGGTCAGCACCGAGCCGAACAGCACGTTTTCGAGAATGTGCACGTTGATCTTGCCCGCCAGAATCAGCAGCAGGCTCGCGCCCAGGGCCAGGGACACCGAGAGGAATACACCGATCAGCGTGTCCGGCGCCAGGCCGGTGCGGTTGCGCAGGTAGTTGAGCAGGATTCCGAACAGCAGGCAGTAGCCGAACAGGCTGCCGTAAGGCCCGGTGTAGGGTTCCCCCAGCAGAATGCCCACGGCCACGCCGGTCAGTGCGGCATGGCCCACGGCTTCGGAAAAGAACGCAAAGCGCTTGACCACCACCAGGGTGCCCAAACCGCCCAGCACCGGGCCGATCAGCAGGCCGGCGAGCAGGGCGTTGACTACAAATCCATAGGCCAGCGCTTCCGGCAGATACCCGGAAGACGCCCAGCCCTGGACCATCAGGCGAAAGGCTTCATAGCTCATAAGGCCGGGCTCCGTGGGTGGGTGGAGAACAGGGTCAGCAGGCGGTCCGGGGTCAGTGCCTCTTTCGGCGTGGCGTCGAACAGCACACGGCGGTTCAGGCCGGTGACGCGATCGGCCAGGCGGCCGACGGCTTCCAGGTCGTGTTCGATCCACAGCACGGTGATCCCGGCCCGGCGCCAGTCGTTCAGCAGCCGCTCGAACACCTGGATCCCGGCTTCGTCCAGCGCCGACATCGGTTCGTCCAGCACCAGCAATTGCGGTGCCGGGATCAAGCCCTGGGCCAACAGCACCCGCTGGCGTTCACCGCCAGACAGCGCACCCATGCGCCGCTTGCGCTTGTCCTGCATGCCGACCCGTTCCAGTGCGTCGCCAATCGCGGCGGCGTAATGTTTGGACAGCCCGAGAAACGCCGGACGCCGCTGGCACATCGCGGCCATGAAATCGTCGACGGTCATCGGCAAGCCCCGGTCGAACTCCAGCGCCTGGGGCACGTAGCCGATGGTGCCGGGTGCATCCGGCCAATGCAGGCTCAACTGGCCCTGGTGCGGCGTTTGCCCCAGCAGGGTCTTGATCAGCGAGCTTTTGCCGCCGCCGTTGGGGCCCACCAGCGCATGGATGCTGCCGGGCTGCACCTGGAAACTCACTGCATCGAGGATCACCGTACGGCCCAGGGTCAGCGCGACGTTATCGAAGTCGACGGTCGGGCCAACGCTGGCCACACTCAGGTGTTCAGCCGCCGTCATGCCCCGGACTCCTGAATCGCCCGCACCACGGTGTTGAGGTTGCCGGTCATTTCCACTTCGTATTTTTCCGCGCTGTAGTCGCCATAGGAAATATGCGACAGCGGGTACAGCTTCACCCCGGATTCACGCTGGATGGTGTCGACGTAGCTGGACGGGAAATCCATCTCCGAGAAGATCACTTTCACGTCCAGTTCCCGCAGTTGGTCGATGGTCTTCTTCAACTGGCTGGGGCTCGGCTCGATGCCGTGGGCCGGTTCCACCACGGCGGTGACTTCCAGGCCGAATTCCCGCAGCAGGTAGTCATATGCCGCGTGCACGGTGGCCACCCGCAGGTCGGGGTTGGGCGCGCTGGTGAGCTTGGCCAGGGCGTCGGCGCGCATCTGGCGCAGGCGCTTGCCGTAGGCGCGGGCGTTCTGGGTGTAGGTCTTGGCGTTGTCCGGGTCGAGCTTGCCCAGTTCCCGGGCAATGTTGTTCACCTGGGCAATCGAGGCGCTGATGGACAGGAAGGTGTGCGGGTTGACCACCTTGCCCGCACCGCGCGCAGCGTTGCCGGTGGCGGCCAGCAGCGGCACGTTGGCGTTGGCCTCGATCACCGGGATGTCCGGGCGCTCGCTGGTGGCGATCATGCGGTCGGCGAAATCGTCATGGCCGACGCCGTTGAGCACGATCACATCAAGGGTGCCGATGCGTTTGATGTCTTCGGCGCGGGGTTCGTAGGCATGGGGATTGAAACCGGCCGGAATCAGCGGGACAACTTCAGCCTTGTCGCCGACGATATTGGCGACGTAGCTGTAATACGGGTGCAGGGTGATGCCGATGCGCAGGCGCTTTGCCGGGTCGGCACTGGCGAACGGGGCCAGCAGCACGGTGATCAGGCCGACCAGCACCAGACGTAATAATGGAGATGAAATAGACATGGTCTTCTCTCGGCTGCAACGTGAATTCAGTGACGATGCTGGCGGGTGACACCGGCATCGAATTGCGCGACTACCTGCTGCCAGCCCGCGCTGATCAGCGCCTGGTCAGTGAGGTCGGTGGGGGCGGTGAGGTGGGCGCTGCGGTTGAGCCAGATATCCGGCTCGGCGCCGCGGATGCGCATCAACAGCGAACCGCTGAGGTCCGGCGTCTGGCTCAGGCCCAGATAGGCCGCGTCCAGCAACTGCCAGCGGTGGTCGCCACGGCTCACCGAACTGGCGTCCTGGGCGAAGGGCGCGAAGCCCTCTTCGGCCAGCTGTTCAGGCGTCGGCAGGGCGCTGTGTTCCTCCTGCAGCAAGTGGATTTCATCCAGGGTCACCCGCAGGTCGGCGTAGATGCCTTGCTCGGCGGCGCTGAGGTCGCGGCGGGCGTCCAGTTGGTGGCTGGGCACGGCGGCGATCTCCTGGCTTTCACCGCGCAAGGCCACCACCGTGCCGGCAACGGCGAGGATGATCAGGCACAACAGCAGGACATACAGGGTTTCGTGCCCGGCACCGGCCGGGCGCACGACTTGGGTTGTACGGCTCATTGGGGCTGGATATCCGCTTGGTCGATTTCCACCACGTGGCCGGGGCCGGCATCAAACAACACGTAGAACTCGGCGGAGGGTTTCTTGAAGGTCAGCTTCGAGTCTTCTCCCAGCTTGCCTGGCACCAGGATGGTCTCGTCGTAGCCGATCACATCCAGGGTCACGCCGGGGGCACCGCTGCCATCGGAGAAACCACCGGTGCACTGGATCTGCTCGCCGGCGATTTCCTTGCATTCGCACATCGGGTTGTGGGCGAGGGCGACGGTACTGAAACCGGCACTGAGGATCAGCGCGCCAACGGTGCGGGCCAGTTGCGGCAAAGTCATGGTTTAACTCCTCGTTTTTTCAGCCAGTCGATGGTGGCCGGCGATGCCTGGCTCAAGGGAATGGAGGCCTGGTGCATGGCGCCGTCCCAGCCTTCCATGGTGATCCACACTTCGGCGTCCAGCGGGGTGCGCTCAGGGATCGGCAACGCGGCGCCCATGCGGTATGGGGTGCCAAAGAAAATCACCCCGGCCGCCCGCAGGCTGCGGGGCTTGCCGATACGCAGGTAGGTCGCCTTGACCTGGTCGATGCACGTGGCACACAGGGCAGCGTTGAAGGATTTCATCGGGCCTGCCGGGTCCGGGCGCGGCGGCTCGTTGCGTAGTTCGGCGAGCTTCAGGCTCCAGGGGCCGACCTGTACTTCGCCGATCTCCCGTTCGCCCAGGCCGCTGTCGCCGCGAAACAGTGCCGCGTCGGCAAAGTACTTGGGCATGAAGCCCAGGGGCACCAGCAACAGCAGGATATTGATGTGGAAGCGCCATTTGAGCCAGAAGGCCCGCAGGGGCGAGGGGGGTTGAACCGTCATGGCCTTGTTCATGGGGTGGCCTCCGTGGTCTCAGCCTGCAAGGCCTGGGTTTTCGCCGGTTGACGGGCTGCCTTGGCTTCGCGTTTCAGCGCATTGAGGGTGGCTAGGGCCGTGCGTTTGGTCCAGATCAGCAAGCCGCTCAAGACCATCATGCTCAGCACCAGGCCGAAGAAGGCCCAGATCAGCTTGATCCAGATCCCGCCAAAGTCCCCGGTGTGCAACGGGCGCATGGATTCGGTGACGAACTCCAGGGCCGAACGGTCGGACAGCAGGTGCGAGGCGGCGATTTCGCCATTGTACGGGTTGATTTCCGCGGTCTGGAACATCAGCGGGTACCAGCCACGCCCGCCGATGCGCAGGTGGCTGTAGGCGTTGCTGGGCAGGCTCACGAAGCTGGCCTCAAGCCCGGGAATGCGCTGGGTGGCGATGTTGATCGCCTCGTCCAGGGGAATCATGGGCGCCGGTACGCCCGGGGCGGACATCGGCACTTTGTCGCGGGCAATCGCCGGGACGATTGGCTCGCTGGAAATGGTGATCTGGTTATCGCCCAGGATCGCCTGGATCAGGAACCAGGTGCCGGTGATCGAGATCACCGCGATAAACCAGATCGACCAGATGCCGCTCAACCGGTGGAAGTCGCCCCAGAAAATCCGCGCTCCGTGACGAATGCGCAGGGTCGGCCTGAAAAAACCTTTCCAGAAACGCTTGTAGACCACGAGGCCGGTGACCAGCGAGGCCAGCAGCGGCAAGCCCAGCAGCGAGACCAGGTACCAGCCCCAGCTGTAGCCATTGGTGAAAGGCACCAGCCACCAGCCATGCAGGGCACGGGTAAATTGCTGGAAGTTGAACGATGGGCTGATGCCCTGGATCACCCCGGTGTATGGGTTGACGTAGACCTCCAGCGAGCGCCCGTCGGGGTAGCTGAGGTCGGCGCTGAGGGCGAAGTGCGATTCGTCCGGGCGGCTCAGGGATTCGACGATCACCTGGGGTTCGGCGCGCTTGATGGCGCCGATCACCTGGTCGTAGGTGAGCGGTTCGGCATCGTCCGACGGCTTGCTGGCGCGGATGTCCGGGTTGGCCAGCCAGACGATCTCCTGGCTGACCACCGCCAGGGTGCCGGTGACGCAGACGATCAGCACAAAGAACCAGATGGGCAATGCCAGCCAGCTGTGCACGAGAAACCAGAGTTTTGAGCGTGACTTCTTCGACATGTGAATGAGGGTCTTGATCGGAGGGAGGCGGTAAAGGCCCGGAAAACGCCACCCGTAGCTTTTGCTGACGCGAGCGGCTGTATCTAAGTTAAGACGGATGAGAAACACAAAACCCTAAGGCGGATATGAAAGTAAATGTTTCAGATACGCATTCATGCACCACGAAACATGTTCCGAGCCATCACCAAGGCGGGATTGATGGGGCGGGGGCGCTGCCTATGATGGGGTCATACCGTTGAGCGAGCCCCATAATGACTTCTGCCAGAACCCTCTACGACAAACACATCGATTCCCACACGGTGTGCCGCCTGGATGACCAGGGCCATGTGCTGCTGTACATCGACCGCCAGGTGATCAATGAATACACCAGCCCGCAAGCTTTCAGCGGCTTGCGCGAGGCGGGCCGTGGTGTGTGGCGGCCCGGTACGGCGCTGGCGGTGGTCGACCATGTGAACCCCACCACGCCCAAGCGCATCGCGACCATGCCGGATGCGGGCGGTGCGCGCCAGGTGTCGTACCTGGCGGAAAACTGCCGGGATTTCGGGATCGAGCTGTTGGATATCCTCGACAAGCGCCAGGGCATCGAACACGTGATCGCCCCGGAACAGGGTTTTATCCTGCCGGGCATGGTAATCGCCGCCGGCGACAGCCACACCACCACCTACGGTGCCTTGGGCGCGTTCGGCTTTGGCATTGGCACCTCGGAAATCGAGCATTTGCTGGCCTCGCAAACCCTGGTCTACAAGCGTCTGAAAAGCCTGCGTGTGACCGTGGACGGCGAACTGGCCCGTGGGCTGACCTCCAAGGACGTGATCATGGCGCTGATCGGCAAGATCGGTGCCTCGGGTGCCACCGGCTACGCCATTGAGTTTTGTGGGTCGACCATCGATGCCCTGAGCGTCGAGGCGCGCATGACCATCTGCAACATGGCGGTGGAAGCCGGTGCACGTGGAGCCTTCATGGCGCCGGACGAAAAGGTCTTCGCCTACCTCAAGGGCAAGCCACGCGCGCCGAAGGGCGAGTTGTGGGAACGCGCCCTGGTGGGCTGGCGCCAACTGCACTCGGATGCCGACGCGGTGTTCGACCTCGAAGTGCAGCTGGATGCCGGCGCCCTTGAGCCGATGGTCACCTGGGGTACCAGCCCCGACCAGGCCGCGCCCATCGGTGCCCGCGTGCCGGACCCGCAAGACATCAGCGACCTGATCCTGCGCCAGGACATGCGCCGTGCCTTGAACTACATGGGCCTGGAAGCGGGCATGCCGTTGAGCGACATTGTGATCAGCCACGCGTTTATCGGCTCCTGCACCAACGCCCGCATCGAAGACCTGCGCGACGCCGCCAGCGTGGTGCGCGGCAAGCACGTGGCCGACCATGTGCGGGCGATGATCGTGCCGGGCTCCACCGAAGTGCGTGACCAGGCCGAAGCCGAAGGCCTTGCCGCGATCTTTATCGACGCCGGGTTTGAATGGCGCCAGTCGGGCTGCTCGATGTGCCTGGCGATGAACGACGACGTGCTGGAGCCGGGCGACCGCTGCGCTTCCAGCACCAACCGCAATTTCGAAGGCCGCCAGGGCGCGGGTGCCCGCACGCACCTGATGAGCCCCGCCATGGTCGCCGCTGCGGCCATCACTGGCCGGCTGACGGATATTCGCCACTTTGGAGACCGCACATGAGCTTGCAACCCTTCACTCGGATCACCGGCAAGGCGGCGCCGATGCTGGCGGCCAATATCGACACCGACGTGATCATGCCCAAGCAGTTTCTCAAGGGCATCGACCGCAACGGGCTGGATCGCGGGTTGTTCTTTGATTTGCGCTTTTTGCCCTCGGGTGAGCCTGACCCGCAATTTGTGCTGAACCAGCCGGCCTGGCAGGGCGCGAGTTTTATGGTAGTGGGGCCGAACTTCGGCTGTGGTTCCAGCCGGGAGCATGCGGTGTGGGGCCTGAAGCAGATGGGCATTCGCGCGTTGATCGGCAGCAGCTTTGCGGGGATTTTCTATGACAACTGCCAGCGTAACGGGGTGTTGTTGATCACGCTGGAGGAGGCGGTGTTGCAGCGGTTGGGGCAGATGGTGAGTCAGCCTGAGCAGGCGCAGATCAGTGTGGACCTGGAGGCGCAGGAGATCCTTTTGGCGGACGGGCAGGTGATTGCGTTCCAGATCGATACGTTGCGCAAGACTGCGTTGTTGTTGGGGTTGGATGCTATTGGCACGACGTTGCAGCGCAGTGAGCAGATCAAGGCGTTTGAGCGGGAGCATTTGGCGGCCAATCCCTGGCTCGGGTGATGGGGCTGTAGTTGCAGGTTGGCTGCTCCGCACTGCCTGCGTTCGGCCTCGGGCTGGATGGGGCAGTCAGATCAAAATCAAGAGCACAGCGGCCTCCC
>NZ_JACAPH010000010.1:43745-63742 GCF_013385805.1 Pseudomonas sp. C6002
CGTGCCCGCTTTTGATTTGGCTTTTTGCTCTACAACACTCAAGCCGGCCGGTAGGCCGCTGTAAGAGCAGAACCGTCAGCGGCCGTTACCGCAGCAACGGATATGTACTCAAACCCGGCACGCTAAATCGACAACCCCTTGAAGTGCTCCTGCAAAAACTCCACACACGCCCGCAACTTCCCGGAGTAGGCCAGCCGCGTCGGGTACACCGCCCACACGTTGGCGCTCTGGGTGTAGTC
Organism: Pseudomonas sp. C6002; assembly: GCF_013385805.1. NCBI lineage: Bacteria > Pseudomonadati > Pseudomonadota > Gammaproteobacteria > Pseudomonadales > Pseudomonadaceae > Pseudomonas > Pseudomonas sp. C6002. Next base: position 43,985 of record NZ_JACAPH010000010.1, read on the forward strand.
GTGCAGCACCTGCACCAGTTTCCCTTGCTCCAGCAGCGGCTTCACATCCCACATCGAACGCAGCAACACGCCGCGCCCGTCCAGGGCCCATTGCAAGACGATCTCGCCGTTATTCGACGACAACGGCCCGCGCACGCGCACGCTGTCCTGCACGCCATCGCGCTCCAGGTGCCAGATGCCAAACGCGTTGTCGCGCTCCTTGAGCACCAGGCAGTCGTGCTGTTCCAGGTCGCTCAAGTGCTGCGGCACACCACGACGTTCGAGGTAGGCGGGCGCCGCACACAGCACCCGCCGGTTACTCACCAGCCGGCGACCGATGTGTTGCCCGGGGATGTCGTCGCCCACGCGAATCTCCAGGTCGAACCCCTCGCTGACGATATCCACCACCCGGTCGAACAGGTCCAGGCGAATCTCCAGGTCCGGGTATTGTTCGGCCAATAGCGACAAGGCCGGTGCCACATGGTTACGGCCGAAACCGAAGCTGCTGCACAAATGCAGGTGGCCGCGCGGGCTGTCGTGGGCGTCGGAAAGCTCGTCGGACAACTGCTGGAAGTCTTCGAGAATCCGCACGGCCCAGCGCTGCACACGCTCGCCATCTTCGGTCAGGGCGATACGGCGGCTGGTGCGGTGCAGCAGGCGGGTGGCGAGGGTGGTTTCGAGAATCTGGATACGCTTGCTGACGTAGGCCGGGGACAAACCCAGCTCGTCGGCAGCCGCAGCAAAGCCGGCCTTGCGGATCACGGTCAGGAATACCCGCAGGTCTTCAGGTAGGGGCACGGTATCTTTCTTGTTGTTCATCAGAAACAGGCATGGCGGCATGAACCGCCAGAATAGCACCGGTATGGCGAAGGAGTTTCTGTGGTGAGGGCGCTTGCTGTGGCAAGGGAGCTTGCTGTGGCGAGGGAGCTTGCTCCCGCTGGAGTGCGTAGCGCTCCCAAAGATCTTGGGGCCGCTGCGCAGCCCAGCGGGAGCAAGCTCCCTCGCCACAGGGGATTGGTGTTTAAGGGTTACTCGGCGGCGATCTTCGCCTGGGCGGCGGCCCGTGCGTGGCGGCCGTGCTTGAGGGCGATGGGCGCCATTTTTTCGCGGTCCAGTTCACCTTCCCACGCAGCCACCACCAGCGCCGCCACGGCATTGCCGATGATGTTGGTCAGTGAGCGGCATTCAGCCATGAACCGGTCCACACCCAGGATCAGCACCATCGCCGCCACCGGCACCGTCGGCACCACCGCGAGGCTGGCGGCCAGCGCGACAAAACCTGCGCCCACCACCGCACCGGCGCCTTTTGAGGTAAGCATCGCCACCGCCAGCAGGGTCAGTTGTTGCTCCAGCGTCAGGTCGATATTGGTCGCCTGGGCCAGGAACAGCACCGCCAGGGTCATATAGATGTTGGTGCCGTCCAGGTTGAAGGTGTAGCCGGTGGGCACCACGATCCCCACCACGCCTTTGGACGCGCCAAGGCTTTCAAGTTTCTGGATCAGTTGCGGCAGGGCCGATTCGGAGGAGCTGGTGCCCAGCACGATCAACAGTTCAGCCTTGATGTAGGTCAGCAGCTTGAAGATGCTGAACCCCACATACCGGGCGATGCTGCCCAGCACCACGGCGACGAAGAAAAACGCGGTGACATAGAACGTGCCCACCAGTTTCAACAGCGGCAGCAGCGAGCCCAGGCCGTATTTGCCGATGGTGAAGGCGATGGCCCCGAAGGCCCCGATCGGCGCGACGCGGCTGATCATCCCGACGATGCGGAAGAACACTTCGCTGGCCTGGTTGATCACGCCGACCAGGGGCCGGCCCTTCTCGCCGATCATCACCAGCCCGAGGCCAAACAGCACCGACACAAACAGTACCGGGAGGATTTCGCCTTTGGAGAAGGCGTCGAAGAAGGTAGTGGGGATCACATGCATCAGGAACCCGGTGACGCCTTCGCCGTGTTCGGCCTGGCCGACAAAACCGGCGATGGCGGAGGTGTCGAGGGTCTTCACGTCGATATTGAAACCCACGCCGGGGTGCAGCAGGTGCGCGGCGAGGATGCCGATTACCAGGGCGATGCTGGAGACGATCTCAAAGTACAGCAGCGCCTTGCCGCCGACGCGGCCCACCTGCTTCACGTCGTGCATGCTGGTGATGCCGGAGACCACGGTGCAGAAGATGATCGGGCCGATGATCATCTTGATCAGCTTGATAAACCCGTCGCCCAACGGCTTGAGGTCGATGCCCACCTGAGGCCAGTGGTTGCCGATCAACACGCCCAGCACAATGGCGATGATCACCTGCACATACAGGGTTCCCAGCAGTTTTCTGATTGTCATTTTTATTATCTCGAGACGTTTTTTGGGCAAGCAGATCCCGTCGCAGGCTGTTTCAAGCCTGCGGGGCGGGATCGGTCAGGTCAGCGGTTCATAAAGGCTCAGCGAAGGAAGGTCAGGACTTCGCCGAGCAGCACTTCAGGGATTTCTTCTGCGATGTAGTGGCCGGCCGGCAGGGCCTTGCCACGTACGTCGGTCGCGACTTTCTGCCATTCCTTGAGGGGTTCGAAGCAGCGCCCGACGGTGCCTTCGGCGCCCCACATCACCAGCAGCGGCAGCTCCAGGTGGTTGCCCTTGTCGATATCGGCGCGGTCGTGCTCAAGGTCGATGCCAGCGGCGGCGCGATAGTCCTCGCAGATCCCGGTGGCGGTGCCGGGCAGTTTCAGGCAACGCAGGTATTCGGCGAAGGCTTCATCGGTGAACGGCTTGAGCCCGGCACTGCGGCTGCCCATGACGCTGCGCAGGTAGAGTTCCGGGTTGCCTTCAATCAGGCTCTCGGGCAACGGCGCCGGGCGGATCAGGAAGAACCAGTGCCAGTAGGCGCGGGCAAAGGCTTCGTCGGTCTGGGCGTACATGGACAGGGTTGGTGCGATGTCCAGCAGCACCATGCGCTGCACGGCCTTGGGGTGGTCCAAGGCCAGGCGATGGGCGACGCGGGCGCCACGGTCGTGGGCCAGCACCGAGAACTCGTCGAAGCCCAGGGCCTTCATCAGCTCGACGCCGTCGCGGGCCATTTCGCGTTTTGAATAATTGGTGTGATGGTCAATGGCGGCGGGCTTGCTGCTGTCGCCATAACCGCGCAGGTCGGCGGCGACCACGGTGAAGTGTTCGGCCAGTTGCTCGGCGACCTTGTGCCAGATGACGTGGGTCTGCGGGTGCCCGTGCAGCAGAAGCAGGCCGGGACCCGCGCCGCCTTTGCGGTAGCTGATGTCCACACCGTTGACGTGGCGCTGGTCTTTTTGGAATCCGGCGAACATGGAATGACTCCTTGTGATGATTGCTTGCATCCTGAAATCACACGGCGCCCGGGGCAAGGGGGAAAGCGTGGAGGGGTTGTTCATGAAGTGTGTTGAAGCCCGATCTTTCAGGCAGTGCAGGTCAACGGTGGGAGCTGGCTTGCCTGCGATGCAGGCAACTCGGTGTATCAGTCGCACCGAGGTGATGCCATCGCAGGCAAGCCAGTTCCTACCGTTGGGTTGCGTCGCCCTGGCGACTTCATCCTTGCTTGAACAACGCCTCGGCACGCTGGCGAACCTGCGCCTCGGTCAAGTCCTCCTTGCGCGTGGCCAGGAACCACACATGCCCGAACGGGTCTTTCAGCGTCCCGGAACGGTCACCGTAGAACTGATCCTTGGGTTCTGAAATCGCCGTGCCGCCGGCCTTGATGGCCTGGGCGAACTGTTGGTCGACATCTTGCACATAGAGATGCAGGCACACGCTGGGGTGTTCTTTTCCCGGGCTGCCGAACGACATTTCGCCACAGGGCGAGGCCATCATGATCGCCGAATCGCCAATGCGCAGTTCGGCATGGCCGATCTTGCCGTCGGGCATGTCCAGGCGCATGACTTCGGTGGCACCAAAGGCTCGTTTGTAGAACTCGATGGCTTCAGCGGCTTTGTCGATGCCCAGGTACGGCGTGATGCTGTGGTAGCCCTCGGGAATGGGTTTAACGCTCATATCGTTCTCCTTGATGGTGGTTGTGGAGGGACGGCTTTTTCACTATAGGCCACGTGCGCCGTGGCTTGCGGGCAGCCGACGAGGTGTTGCCCAGGCAACAGCAAACCGGCAGTTTGCTGCGCCAAGGGCGGTCTGCCGCGCGTATATCGGGAGCAAACCCTTGTGTTTGAAGGCCAGGCGCCTCAGGCACAGAAGCTGCAATGCCTCTGGCAAACCATTCGCCCGAGAGCGTTGTATGTCTGTACTGCCTGTATCTGCCGATTACCCGATTCACACGCCCCACGCCGAGTTGATCCGCGACGAGGCCCACGCACTGGCCGTTGCCCGCCGAGTCGCTGCCGTGTTGCTGGAACAGGACGCCGAGCGCGATCGCACCCGCCAGGTGCCTGCGGAGGTCGTCGACCTGTATTCCAACAGCGGTCTGTGGGGCATCAGCGTGCCCCGCGAGTTTGGTGGTGCCCAGGTGTCATACGCGGTGTTGGCCCAGGTGATTGCGATTATCTCGGCGGCCGACCCTTCGCTGGGGCAAATCCCGCAGAACCATTACTGCCTGCTGGAAGATATCCGCCTGCAAGGCACGCCCGAGCAGCAGGCGTACTTTTTTGGCCTGGCGCTGGAAGGGCATCGGTTTGCCAATGCGCTGTCGGAAACCGGCGGCAAGAACGTCCAGGACATCCAGGCGACCATTCGCCGGCAAGGCGATGGCTATGTGATCAACGGTCGCAAGGGTTATTGCACCGGTTCGCTGTATGCCCACTGGCTGGCGGTGCTGGCGCTGGATGAACAGCAGAATGCGCAATTGGCGTTCGTGCCGCGCGGCACCGCAGGCCTGGTGGTGGTCGACGACTGGGACAGCATGGGCCAACGCACCACCTCCAGCGGCACGGTGCTGGCCGAAGGCTTGAAGGTGCCGGCGTTCAATCTGTTTCCTACCCATCGCTCCTACGATTCGCCGACCCTGGCCGGGCCTTTCGCTCAATTGACCACCGCCGCCATCGATGCCGGCATCGCCCGTGCCGCGTTGCGTGACACGGTGCAGTTCGTCCGGCAATTCGCCCGTCCATGGATCGATGCCGGGGTGGAAAACGCCAGTGAAGACCCGCTGACTATCATCCAGGTCGGCGCGCTGGATATTCGCCTGGAAGCGGCGGAAGCCTTGCTGGAGCGGGCCGGAAAGGCCCTGGACGCCGCGCGCCCGGCACCCGATGAAGACAACGTTGCCCACGCCTCCCTGGCTGTCGCGCGAGCCAAGGTACTGACCACTGAAATCGCCATTGAAGCCAGCAACAAGCTCTTCGAACTCGGCGGCACCCGCTCCACCCTGAAGAAGCACAACTTCGACCGTCACTGGCGCAATGCACGGGTGCATACCCTGCATGACCCGGTGCGCTGGAAGTATCACGTGGTGGGCAACTGGCTGCTCAACGGCGCCAAGCCACCGCGTCACGATTGGTCTTGACCCATGGCCGAGCTGTTTAAAAACATCTATTGGGCCGACATCGGCCAAGCCTGCCTGGAAACCCTGAGCATGCTCAGCGCGGCCCTGGGTTTTACCGTGCTGCTGGGGTTGCCGCTGGGGGTGCTGTTGTTCCTCACCGGCAAGCGCCAGTTGCACGAAACCCTGGTGGTGTATCGGGCGCTGTCGGTGGTGGTCAACGTGCTGCGCTCGCTGCCGTTCATCATCCTGCTGATTGTGCTGATCCCGGTGACCACCCTGCTGGTGGGCACCTCCCTGGGCGTGGCCGGTACGATTCCGCCGTTGGTGGTGGGCTGTACGCCGTTCTTTGCGCGGCTGGTGGAAACCGCCTTGCGCGAAGTCGACCGTGGCGTGGTGGAGGCCACCCAATCCATGGGCGCCAGCACCTGGCAGGTGATCCGCCACACGCTGTTGCCGGAAGCCCGGGGCGGGCTGCTGGCAGCGGTCACTGTCACCGCGATTGTGCTGGTGGACTACACCGCCATGGCCGGGGTGATCGGTGGCGGTGGCCTGGGCGACCTGGCTATCCGCTACGGCTATCAGCGTTTCCAGACCGACGTGATGGTGGTCACCGTGTTGCTGCTGTTGGTGCTGGTGCAGGCCCTGCAGATGACCGGTGACCGTTTGGTGGCGCATTACAGCCGCCGTTGATTCCTATAACTAATGCCTTCGGAGCAACCATGAAAAAATCCCTGGCCATCTTGGCCGCTGTCTTGTCCTTCAATGCCTTTGCCAACGAGACGCTGGTCGTCGGCGCCACGCCCGTGCCTCACGCCGAGATCCTCGAGTTCGTAAAGCCGGTGCTGGCCAAGGAAGGCGTGGACCTGCAAATCAAGGTCTTCACCGATTTCATCCAGCCCAACCAGCAACTGGCGCTGAAGAACATCGACGCCAACTACTACCAGTACCGGCCATTCCTGGATGACTACAACAAGACCCGGAATACCAACCTGGTGCCGGTGGTCGGTGTGCACATCGAGCCTTTCGGCGCGTACTCGACCAAGATCAAAAATATCTCGGAGTTGAAAGACGGCGCGACAGTGTCGATCCCCAACGACCCGGTCAACACTGGCCGCGCCTTGGTGCTGCTGGACGAAGCCGGCCTGATCAAGCTCAAGGACCCGAGCAACACCCTTGCCACGCCGCGGGATATCGTTGAAAACCCCAAGCACCTGAAAATTCGTGAACTGGAAGGTGCGTTGCTGGCCCGCTCGGTGAGCCAGGTGGACCTGGCGTTCGTGTTTGCCAACTACGCCCTGGAAGCGGGGATCGACACCAACAGCGCGTTGATCGTCGAGAAGGGCAAGAGCCTGTACGTGGAGTACCTGGTCGCGCGCCCGGACAACATCAATGACCCTGGCATCCAGAAACTGGCCAAGGCGTTGAACTCCGATGAAGTGCGCCAGTTCATCCTGACCCGCTATAAAGGCCAGATTGCCCCGGGATTCTAAGTCTGACGGCGATCAAAATGTGGGAGCGGGCTTGCTCGCGAAGGCGGTGGATCAGCCACTGCATCTGGCGACTGACACCCCGCTTTCGCGAGCAAGCCCGCTCCCACATTGATCGAGTTTTACCCCGCCATTATGTGGACGGCTCCAAGAGTTGTGCCCCAGGCCCGCGCTCACCCAGCACGTCGTCGTGATTGCGCAACGGGCACGCCTCCAGCGACAGGCACCCGCAGCCAATACAGCCGTTGAGTTTATCCCGCAGCAACATCAGTTTTTCGATGCGCTGGTCCAGGTCCTCACGCCATAGCGCAGACAGGCGCTCCCAATCGGCAGCGTTGGGCGTGCGGCCATCGGGCAAGGTTTGCAGCGCGTCATGGATCGTTGCCAGGGGAATGCCCAAACGCTGGGCAATCTTGATCACCACCACCCGGCGCAACACATCCCGCGGATAGCGCCGCTGGTTGCCGGCGTTGCGGTGGCTCTTGATCAATCCCTTGGTTTCATAAAAGTGCAGCGCGGTAACCGCCACGCCACTGCGGGCTGCCAGTTGGCCGACGGTGAGTTCTTTGGTGACCATGAAAAAGCCCTTGACCTTGACTTAACTAGAGGTTTTACCCTGCGTGGCATCGAATCGCAAGATTGTGCCTACAGTGAGAGGGGAATGTTCATGCAGGTATTAGAGAAGAGTCTGAGTTTTACCCAGATGGTCGAATTCCACATCGAGCCTCAGCAGCAATCCGCGTTGGTAGCGGCCCTGTCATCCCAGAGCGAGCGCCTGGCCCAGGGCCATGGCGGCTTTATCAATGCCAGCGTGCAGGTCAGCGATGATGGACGCCGGGTGCTCAGCTACCTGCAATGGCGCTCCCGCGAGGAGGGGGAAGCGGCCTTCAAGTGTTTTGAGCACGGTGAGGAAGATTTCTGGACGCTGATCCGCGCCCACCAGGCCACGGCAGTGACCTTCGGTTCGTTCCAGGTGCTGCGCAGCATCGAACGCAGCCATGACAACGCTCTGCACTGCCGCCTAAATTGACAGGTGCAGCATGCGCTCGCCCTGTACGTTTTCGCCGGGGCGTCGCTTGTTCACCGCCAGCTCGCCGATCTTGATCAAACGGGTACGGGTCACGTTGCGGCTCAGGCCCAGCAGGTTGGCGGTGTGCACCTGGTTGTAATGGCTGAAGCGGTAGGCGGCGCGCAGCAGCGCATCCTCGACCTTTTCATGCAGGGCCCCGGCCTGTTCCTCGAAGAGCTTTTGAAAGGCGCGTTCCAGCAGGGCTTCGGCGCTGTTGTCGGTGCCGTGCTGGCTGTCGTCCTGACGCTCGATGCGCATGTTCGACAGGCGCAGGTCGTCGCGCTCGATCACCCCGTTGCGGCAGATCAGCAGGGTGTGGTGGATCACGTTTTCCAGCTCGCGGATGTTGCCCGGCCAGCTGTAGCTTTTGAGCTTTTGCTCGGCCTCGCGGCTGATGGTGATCGGGCCGTAACCCAGGCGCTGGCTGTAGGCTTCGATGAAATGCCGGGTCAGTGGCAGGATGTCACCGGGCCGATCCCGCAGGGGGCTGAGTTCGAGGCTGACCACGTCTAGGCGGTAGTACAGGTCTTCGCGGAAATGCCCGGCATTGATGGCTTTCTCCAACTGAACGTTGGTGGCCGCCAATACCCGCACGTCGATGGGAATGCTTTTGCGTGAGCCCAGGCGCACCACTTCGCGTTCCTGCAGTACCCGTAGCAGCTTGACCTGGATCGCCATCGGCAAGTCACCGATTTCATCGAGGAACAAGGTGCCGCCGTCCGCCTCTTCGAACCAGCCGGCCTTGGCACTGAGGGCGCCGGTGAAGGCGCCTTTTTCATGGCCGAACAGCTCGGCTTCCACCAGGGATTCGGAAAACGCGCCGCAGTTCACGGCCACGAAGGGCCGGTTGCGCCGGGCGCTGAGGTTGTGGATATGGCGCGCCACCAGCTCTTTACCGGTGCCGGTTTCGCCGATGATCAACACGCTGGCTTCGCTGGGCGCGACTTGCTGGATGTGCGCCAGCAGCGCCTGGGATTTGGGGTCTTCGAAGACCTGGGCCGTGGCGCGGATCGAGGTCGCAAGAGCGGGCGAGGGCGGTAAGGTTAAAAGCTGCATGGGCACCTCTTCTAGGAGTAGAACGTGGGAATCGGCAGGGACTGGTTCAACGCCCAGTCCCCCAGTTCGTGGAGCTTGTAGTCCACCGGGTCGTGCAAGGTTTGCGTGCGCAGGTTGCGCCAGTGCCGGTCCAGGCGCAGCGAGGCGTGGGTGGAGCGCGCGCCGGTGACTTCGAACAGGCGGCTGCACAGCTCCAGGCCGTTGCGGGTGGCAGCGACCTTGGCCGTGGCGATGGCGATGGCCAGCTCGCCGCGCTCGCTTTCACTGAGGCTCGGGCCCTTGGCCCAGGCCTGGTCCAGCAGTTCGGCGGCGCGTTCCACCAGCAGGCGCACGCCTTCCAGCGCGACCCAGAATTCGCCGTAGTGGTTGAGCACGTACGGGTCCTGGCGAATGTCCTGCACCGTGGATTTATGCCAGGGCCGGGTTTCGGTCAGGGTGTAATTCCGGGCTTCGGCAAACGCGCCTTCGGCGATGCCGAGGAACATGTGGGTGAAGGTCAGTTGAGCGATCAGCGGGCGCAGGCAGGCGAAGGGCGTACTCAGCGGGCCGGGATCGAGGAGCAATTCCGACTCTTCCACGCGTACCCGTTCGAAGCTGGCGCTGCCGCTGTCGGTCTGGCGCTGGCCGATGTTGTTCCAGTCATTGTGCAGGGTGATGCCACTGCGCCCGCTGGGGATGGCCGCGATCAGCAGCTTGCCGCCGGCGCTTTCATCCACCGCCGAGGCGATCAGCATTTCCGAGTCGCTGGCACCGGAGCAAAAGCTCTTCTTGCCGGAGAATTCGCGCCAGCCGTTGTAGGCCTTGACCACTGTGCGCGTGTCCAAGGGGTTGAGGGCGTTGCCCCAGAACCAGTTCTTGCGCGCGGTTTGTTCGAACCAGGGTTGCCATTGCTCCGGGCGTGAGAACAGGCGAACGGTGGCGAGCATCAGGTGATGAAAACCGAAGACGTGGGCGATGGAGCTGTCGACCTTGGCGAATTCGCGCACGATCTCCAGGGTTTCGCTCCAGCGGGCGCCGAGGCCGCCGTACTGGGTGGGAATGCTCAGGGCCAGCAAGCCGCTTTGGCGCAGGGCGTCACGTTCGGTCTTCGGTGTGCCGCCGCGCTCGTCGCGTTCGACGGCAGTGAGGGCAAATTCGGCGGCCAGCAGTTTGGCGGTCTGCAAGGGTGAGGGCAGGACGCTGTTGGGTTTGGCTGTCACGCGGTATTCCTCATGGTGTGCCGGGGCGTGCCCCGGCAGACGGCAGGTCAGGCCTTGGCTTTTGCCGGCAGGACGTCGTTGGCAATCATTTCGCCGAACGGTCCGGTGAGGTTGGTGACGCCGCGCCCGGCCAGGCTGGCGTAGGGTTCCGGCAGCAGCGGGAACACCAGTTCGGCAAAGCGATACGCCTCTTCCAGGTGCGGGTAGCCGGAGAAGATGAAGCTTTCGATGCCCAGGTCTGCGTATTCCTTGATGCGCTCGGCGACTTGCTGAGGGTTGCCCACCAGGGCCGTGCCCGCGCCGCCACGTACCAGGCCGACGCCGGCCCACAGGTTGGGGGCGATCTCAAGGTTGTCGCGGCGCCCGTCGTGCAGGGCGGCCATGCGCCGCTGGCCTTCGGAGTCAAAGCGCGAGAAGGATTTTTGCGCGGCGGCGATGGTCTCGTCGCTGATGTGCTCGATCAGTTTGGCCGCGGCTTTCCAGGCGTCTTCTTCGGTTTCGCGCACGATCACATGCAGGCGAATCCCGAATTTGACGGTGCGCCCGTGGCGGGCGGCGCGCTCACGCACGTCGGCGAGTTTCTCGGCGACGGCGGCCGGTGGTTCGCCCCAGGTCAGGTACACGTCGACTTGTTCGGCGGCGAGGTCGTGGGCAGCGTCCGAGGAACCGCCGAAGTACAGCGGTGGATATGGCTTCTGCACCGGTGGGTAAAGTGCCTTGGCGTTCTGCACGCGCAGGTGTTTGCCTTCGAAATCCACCGATTCGCCTTGCAGCACGCGGCGCCAGATCTTGAGGAATTCGTCGGTCACTTCGTAGCGTTCGCTGTGATCGAGGAAGCTGCCGTCGCCGCGGTTTTCGTCGGGGTCGCCGCCGGTCACCACGTTGATCAACAGGCGGCCATTGGACAACCGGTCGAGGGTGGCGGCCATGCGGGCCGAGACGGTTGGCGAGATGATCCCCGGACGAATCGCCACCAGGTAACGCAGGCGTTCGGTCAACGGCACCAGCGCCGAGGCAATCACCCAGGAGTCTTCGCAGGAGCGGCCGGTGGGAATCAGCACGCCGTGGTAGCCGAGGTTGTCGGCGGCCTGGGCGACTTGTTTCAAATAGTTGAGGGTGACCGGGCGAGCGCCCTGGGTGGTGCCCAGGTAGTGGCCGTCACCGTGTGTAGGCAGAAACCAGAAAACATCCATGACAAATCCTTAAGCGATTTTCAGCAGAGAGGTGGGATGCGCGGCAAACAACGGCGCGGCGCGTTCTGCAGCAAGGCGAATGCGGGCCTTCAAGGGCTCACTGGTTATGTGGTAATCGGTGAAATCGGCCTCGGTGGCGTACACGCCAATGGGCAAGGTCAGGGCCTGGAAAAAACTGAACAGCGGGCGCAACTGGTGATCGAGTACCAGGGCGTGGCGTTCGCTGCCGCCGGTGGCCGCCAGCAACACCGGGGTGTTGATCAGGGCGTTGAGGTCGACCAGGTCGAACAGGTGCTTGAGCAGGCCGGGGTAGGAGCCGCGATACACCGGCGCGGCAACGATCAGCAAGTCGGCCTGTTCGATGGCCTGCAGTTGCGCTTCGACGTCGGCGGGCAATTCCTGGCGGGACAGTGCGCCGCCCAGCGGCCGGGCAATGTCGCCCAGTTCGATCAGGGTGGCCTGGATCGGCAATTGATCGGCCAGTTCGGCCAGCACCGCCTGGGTCAACACCAGGGTGCGGGACGGACGCCAGGTTCCGCCGGAGAGGGCAACGACATTCAGTGGACGGGTCATCAACAGTTCCTTTTTCAACAGTGGCTCAGGGCAAGAGCAGTAGCAGGGCTTGAGCAAGAGCTGTACCAAGCTGTGCAGCCCTTGACTGGCGTGGCCTCTGTGCCAGGTGTTGGAAAATGGTGGTGTTGTCTGCCTGGTGTTTTGTTGAATGACTGTTGCCTGGGCAACAGTTGCCAGGCGAACAGTGGCGTGAGTGTTGAGGCCATTTATAGAGGGTTGTGTTTATTCCGTAAATGAACGTATTTCCATATTTATAGACCTAAATGGAATATATGGCGCGACTATCAGAAGTGTCGCAAAGGTTGATAGCGACTATCACGGCTGATGATTTTTCACCGTGCAGGTGCGGGAGTAGCCTGTACTCATTGACTTCAGCCCGTTTCGCAGGACCTTCGCCATGAACCGTTTTCTCGCCATTTCCGTATTGCTTGTCACCTCAGTCCTTGCCGGTTGTGCGACGCATTCGTCGCCCGAACTGCGTGGCTATTCGGCCGAGGAGAGCAAGGAACTGGCGCTTGAAGCCCTGAGCCGTCGAGGCCTGTCATTTGATGAATACCAACAGAAGAAAGCCGAACTGACCGGCCAGCCACAGAACACCTTCGGTTTCGACCGTCAGGGTGAGATGAATGCCGAGCGCAGCATGACGCTGCACGGTCGCCCCAGTTGAGTCAGTGGCGAGGTCTGAAAAGCCCGAGGTTTCCCACAGGAACCTCGGGCTTTTTGTTTGCCATCCGTTTCCCGGAGCCTGTTAAGCTGAATTTCAGGAGCGTTCCTACGCACTTTTAAATAAAGTGGTCTTTCTTTAACGGCACGGGATCAGGTAAACCATCTTCCTTCCTGATTGCGGCCCCTGAGACGTTGTTCTCGGGAACCTGCTCTGCGAGTCTTTAACGTCATGAATAAACGTCCGCTGTATTTCGACTACGCCGCCACCACGCCGGTGGATGAGCGGGTCATCCAGGTGATGGTTGAGTGTCTGGGCTTCAATGCCAACTTCGGCAACCCTGCGTCCAGTTCCCACGCGTTCGGCCAACAGGCCCGGCAAACGGTTGAGCAGGCACGGGGCCAGGTGGCTGAGTTGGTCGGCGCCGAGCCGGCACAGATTGTCTGGACCTCCGGTGCCACCGAGTCCAACAACCTCGCCATCAAGGGCGTTGCCCAGGCGCGCGGCGTGGCCGGCGGGCACATCATCACCAGCCAGATTGAACACAAGGCCACGCTCGACACCGCTCGCCAGTTGCAGGAAGCCGGGGTTGCCGTGACGTACCTGGTGCCGGACGCCGAGGGTTTGATCAGTGTCGAGGCGGTGAGCGAAGCATTGCGTGAGGACACCTTCCTGGTGTCGCTGATGCTGGTGAACAACGAGCTGGGCACTCTTAACGATATCCGGGCGATTGGCGCACGCGTGCGCGAGCATGGCGCGCTGTTTCACGTAGATGCGGCGCAGGGCGCAGGCAAGGTCGAGATTGACCTGGCCGAATGGCCAGTGGACCTCATGTCATTTTCCGCACACAAACTCTATGGTCCCAAGGGTATCGGCGCGTTGTACGTCGGCCCACGTGCGCAGCAGAAAGTGCTGGCGCAGATTCACGGCGGTGGCCATGAAGGTGGTTTGCGTTCGGGCACCCTGGCAACTCACCAGATTGCCGGCATGGGTACCGCGTTTGCCCTGGCGGCAGCGTCCTTTGCTGAAGAAAAGGCGACCATCGTTGCCTTGCGCGAGCGCCTGCTGGAACAGCTGAATACAATTGCCGGGGTGCGCCTCAATGGCAGCCTTACCCAACGCATTCCCCACACCCTGAGCCTGACGTTCAGCGAAGGCGAGTTCAATTCCGCCGCGTTGAGCGCGGGCATTGCCTTCTCGGCCACTTCGGCTTGCAATTCGGCGAGCAATGCACCGTCCCATGTGCTTCTGGCGCTGGGCCATGATGCCCGCAGCGCAGGTCGCACCATTCGCTTGAGCCTCGGGCGGTTTACCACCGAGCAGGATATCGATCAGGCGGTACAGCTGATCAAGGCGGCACTGGCCAGCGCACCGGCGTTCTGGGCCGTTTGACCCCATAACAATTATTAGTGGTTAGCAGGAGACACGATGAGCACACAGCCTTTGACCCATGGAGCGGTTCCCCAGCGCCTGGCGCACACCCGCGAACTGATGAGCCGCGAGGGCATTCATGCCCTGTTGGTGCCGTCGGCGGACCCGCACTTGTCCGAATACCTGCCGGGTTACTGGCAGGGCCGTCAGTGGTTGTCGGGTTTCCATGGGTCGGTGGGCACGCTGATTGTTACTGCGGATTTTGCCGGTGTATGGGCAGACAGCCGCTATTGGGAACAGGCGACCAAGGAGCTCAAGGGCAGTGGCATCGAGTTGGTCAAGCTGCAACCCGGCCAGCCCGGGCCGCTGGAATGGCTCGCGGAGCAAACGCCGGAAGGCGGCGTGGTGGCCGTTGATGGTGCGGTCATGGCCGTGGCCTCGGCGCGCACCCTGGGCAGCAAGCTGGAGGCACGTGGTGCACGCTTGCGCACGGATATCGACTTGTTGAATGAAGTCTGGCAAGACCGTCCAACCTTGCCGAACCAACCGATCTATCAACATCTGCCACCCCAGGCCACCGTCAGTCGTGGCGAGAAGCTCGCAGCCCTGCGTGCCAGCTTGACGGAAAAGGGGGCCGACTGGCATTTCATCGCGACCCTGGATGACATTGCCTGGCTCTTTAACCTGCGGGGTGGCGACGTTTCGTTCAACCCGGTGTTTGTCTCGTTTGCCTTGATCGGCCAGCAGCAGGCGACGCTGTTTGTGGCCCTGAGCAAAGTCGACGCCGAGCTTCGCGCGGTGCTGGAACAGGATGGCGTGACCCTGCGCGATTACAGCGAAGTCGCAGCGGCGTTGAAGGACATTCCTTCGGGCGCGAGTGTGCAGGTCGACCCGGCCCGGGTGACCGCCGGCTTGCTGGAAAACCTGGGCAGTGGCGTCACGCTGATCGAGGGGCTTAACCCGACCACCTTGGCCAAATCGCGCAAGAGCCTGGCGGACGCCGAGCACATTCGCCAGGCCATGGAGCAGGATGGCGCGGCCCTGTGTGAATTCTTCGCCTGGCTCGACAGCGCGTTGGGCCGTGAGCGCATCACCGAACTGACCATTGATGAGCACCTGACGGCAGCGCGTACCCGTCGTCCGGGTTATGTGTCGCTGAGCTTCAATACGATTGCCGCATTCAACGCCAATGGCGCGATGCCGCACTATCACGCGACTGAAGAAGAGCACGCGCTGATCGAAGGCGATGGCTTGCTGCTGATCGACTCCGGTGGCCAGTACCTGGGTGGCACGACCGATATCACGCGGATGGTGCCTATCGGGACGCCAAGCGAAGAGCAGAAACGCGATTGCACGCGGGTGCTCAAAGGTGTGATTGCCTTGTCCCGCGCGCATTTCCCCAAGGGCATTCTTTCGCCGCTGCTGGATTCCATCGCCCGTGCGCCGATCTGGGCCGAGGGTGTGGACTACGGCCACGGTACCGGTCATGGCGTCGGCTATTTCCTCAATGTGCATGAAGGCCCGCAGGTGATCGCCTATCAAGCCGTCGCCGCACCGCAAACCGCGATGCAGGCCGGCATGATTACGTCCATCGAGCCCGGCACTTACCGTCCGGGGCGTTGGGGTGTGCGCATCGAGAACCTGGTGTTGAACCGTGAAGCGGGCAAGACCGAGTTTGGCGAGTTCCTCAAGTTCGAGACACTGACACTGTGTCCGATCGACACCCGTTGCCTGGAGCCGTTATTGCTGACGGTGGAGGAGCGCCAGTGGTTCAACGATTACCACGCACACGTCCGTGAGCGCCTGAGCCCGCTGCTCAGCGGTGCAGCGCTGGAGTGGTTGCAGGTACGCACGGCTGCGATCTAGCCCAGCGCTTCGCGCACAAAGTCCAGGCGATCCTGGCCAAAGAACAACTGGTCGCCGACGAACATACTGGGGGCACCGAATACGCCACGCTGAATCGCGTGTTCGGTGTTGTCCTTGAGGGTTGTCTTGACTTCGTCATCGTTGGTCAGCGCCAGGATTGCTTCAGGATCAAAGCCGTGTTCGGTCAGCACTGCGGCTACCACAGACAGGTCTCCCAAGTGTCGGCCCTCGACCCAGAGTGCGTGGAACAGGCAGTCGATGAAGTCGAGAAAGCGTTCGGGCTGGCGCATTTGGACGCCGGTGACCGCACGCATCAGCATTAATGTGTTGATGGGAAAGTGCGGATTGAACTTGAGCGGAACGTGGTAGCGCTGGGCGTAGCGTGCCAGGTCCTGGAACATGTAGCGACCTTTGGCGGGAACGGTGGCCGGTGACGCATTGCCGGTGGCCTTGAACACCCCGCCCAGCAGCATTGGCTTGTAAATCAGCTGGGTGCCGGTTGCAGCGCACAGGCCTGGAAGTTGGGTATAGGCCAGATAGGTGGCAGGGCTGCCGAGGTCGAAGAAAAATTCTACTGTTTTACTCATGCTGGATACTCGCAGTTTATTGTTATGGGGCGTGCTTACCAGGGTTCATTCCAGGGGCGCAGGTCCAGCTCGAAGGTCCAGGCGTCCCGGGGCTGGCTGTGCAGGTACCAATAGTTATCGGCGATGTGGTCCGGATTGAGAATGCCGTCCTGATCCTTGAGGGCGTATTTTTGCGGGAAGTTGTCGCGGATGAAGTCGGTGTCGATGGCGCCATCCACGACGACGTGGGCGACGTGGATATTCCGTGGGCCCAGTTCGCGAGCCATGCTTTGCGCCAGTGCACGGATCCCGTGTTTAGCTCCAGCGAACGCGGCAAAGCCGGCGGCTCCACGCAACCCGGCCGTGGCACCGGTAAACAGGATGGTGCCGCGGTTACGGGTGACCATGCGCTTGGCCACTTCCCGCGCGTTGAGGAAGCCTGAGAAACAGGCCATCTCCCAAATCTTGAAGTACTTGCGGGCGGTTTCTTCCAGGATGCTGCACGGCACATTGGCGCCGATGTTGAACACGAAGGCTTCGATGGGGCCCAGTTCGGTTTCAATCCGTTCGATCAGCGCGATAACGTCTTCTTCCTTGCGGGCATCGCAGGCAAAGCCATGCGCCTCGCCACCTGCTGCGTGGATGCTATCCACCAAGGGTTGCAGTTTATCGGCGCTGCGCCGGGTGACGCAGGCGACGTAACCCTCACGGGCGAAACGCTTGGCGATGGCACCACCTGTGGCATCGCCGGCACCCACTACCAGTACGATTTTCTTGTTGTTCGTCATGGGAGATCCTTTAGTAAACGATCGTTTGCCAAACGAACGTTATGCTACGATCCAGCAGGCGTCAAGCTGACAGCACAGTGGAGGAAGCGATGCGATATTCGGCTAGTCACAAGCAGCAAACCAGGGAAAAGCTTCTGAACAGCAGTGCGGCACTGGCGAAGAAAGAGGGTTTTGCCAGTGTCGGGGTGGATGGCTTGATGAAGGCCATTGGCTTGAGTGGCGGTGCGTTTTATAGCCACTTCGCTTCGAAGGATGAATTGTTCAGTTCGATTGTCGAGCGTGAATTGAGCCACAGCCTTGAGCGATTGAATGGCGACGGGGTGCAAAGCCGTGAGCGGCTGGATCGCTGTTTGAAGTTCTACCTGAGCATGGCCCATGTGGAGCAATCCGAAGCCGGATGTGCGTTGCCGAGCCTGGGGGCGGAGATTGCGCGATCTGATGTGGCCGTTCGTCAACAGGCGCAGGACTGGATTTGCCGATTGCAGGTGGGGTGGGCAGCAACACTGGGCAGCGAGGCCCTGGCGTGGTCGATTCTGTCGCAATGCATCGGCGCCCTGGTGGTGGCGCGGATGATGGTCGACCCGCAGGTGCAGGCACAGGTCCTGTCATCGAACTACGAGGTGCTCAGCCAGCAGCTGTCGAGGCTGTGAGGTCATCGACAGTTACTTGCAGATGACAATCATGCTTCGGCTTGTGTAGCCGGCGGGGTTAAGACCGAACGGGTAGTCGCCTGGGTCTTCGGCGTTGTCCCCCGACTTGGCGATGACTTTATAGCCTTTGGCGCCACACGAATTAGCTGCACTGGCGTAGCACTGGTCCCAGGAAGAGGACAGGCCTGAGCAGTTGATATGCAGGCCCTTCTTTCCCCGTTTTACTTCGGTCTTGGTGGTCGCGGCACAACCTGCGATTGCCACAATCATGAACAGCATCAAAATTCGCTTCATTACTATCCTTAATAGCCGCCTCGCTTAAGTGCACGAAGCTGGCTTTGCTCGCTCTCGAGTGTAGCGTTCATGATGTCCTTATCGAAAATCTCCATGAATGACACTGGGTTACGACCTAAACATGGCCTAATTGAGCGGCAAATGCCATAGCTACGTCAAATCCTGAATCAATCGGCTGGAACGAGTGGTTTTGATTCGTTACGCATGGTCAGGGTTGCACCCACCGAGGCCAGGATAATGCAGGTGATGGCCAGCCATTGCGCCAGGGACAAGTGCTCTTGAAGGAAAAACAGCCCGGACAGGGCGCCGAACGCGGGTTCGATGCTCATCAGGGTTCCGAATGTGCGGGCTGGCAGGCGAGTCAGGGCGACCATCTCCAGGGTGTAGGGCAGGGCGGTGGATAAAACCGCGACACCAATGGCGATCGGGATCAGCGAGGGTGTGAGGAGTGCGGCGCCCGCGTGGACGATACCTATCGGTGCAACAAACAACGCTGCAATCATTACGCCGAGGGCCGCAGTCTGAACGCCATTGTCGGCGCCGGCCTTTTGGCCAAACAGAATGTAGAGTGCCCAGCACGCACCTGCGCCGAGTGCATAGGCGGCGCCTGTGAGGTCAAGGCCGCTGCTGGCTTCGCCCACTGGGATCAATAGCAGAAGTCCGACAATCGCCAAGGCTATCCAGAGAAAGTCTACGGCGCGTCGCGAAGCGTAGATGGCTACTGCCAGTGGGCCGGTGAATTCGAGGGCTACTGCAATTCCCAGCGGAACGGTGCGCAGCGACATATAGAAGAGGAAGTTCATTCCCCCCAGCGCCATCCCGTAGACGATCACCGTCTGCAACGACTTGGCTGTCAGCTTGGCGCGCCATGGGCGTAAAAGGAGCAGCATGATCACACTGGCGAAAATCAGGCGCAGGGTGGTGGTGCCCTGGGCGCCCACGATGGGGAACATGCTTTTGGCGAGTGAGGCGCCTGATTGAATAGAGGCCATGGCAATGAGTAGCAGGCCGACCGGAAACAGTGTCGAAGCCAGGCTACGCGGGGAAGTGGTCATTGAGGGTATTCGTCCGAGGTCGTATTGAAAGAAACCGAGTGGCTATGATGCTTAACTGTTGAGCGTTGGGCAATATATTGCTCAATTAGTTAACGGTTCCTTCCTATATAGACGAATTCCGTGATTGTCGGGATGGATTGATAGAAAAGCTGAATTAAGGGTTGACGGCAGATTCTGGAAGTCTATAATTCGCCCCACTTCCGGCGCAGTCGAAACGGAAAACTCCTTGGTAAACAAAGAGTTATGTAGGTTTCGACAGCGAGTTGCTTCAGATCATCGAAGCCCAGAAGGAGTTAGTAAGGCAGTGTTGTTTGGCCTTGTTAACGTTTCGATCTTCTCGGTCGAAAGCGGAGAAAAAGAGGTGTTGACAGCAGCGTGTAACGCTGTAGAATTCGCCTCCCGCTAACGAGAGATCGAAAGCGCAAGTGGTTGAAGTTACAAAGGAAACTTTGAAAACTTCTGAAAATAATCACTTGACAGTAAATGAGGCTGCTGTAGAATGC
>NZ_JACAPH010000011.1:0-155665 GCF_013385805.1 Pseudomonas sp. C6002
GTAAATCGGCAAGGATGCCGATTTAGCCGCGCCGGGCCATGGATGGCCCGTCGCGGCGGCCCGCGGAGCCGTGCCGGAGTGCGGGCATGCCGAGCCTAGGCGAGGCACCGAGTGGTGGGGCAAAGCGTTTTTTGGTTACTTTTTTAGGCGTTTGTAAAAAAGTGACCCGCTGTAAGAGCGGAACCATAAGTAGCCGTTACCGAAGAAACGGATATGTACTCAATCAATCAAACCACTCCCCCCGCTCAAGAAACGTATTCCGAATCATCTCCACCACCCACCCCACCTCCAGCGGATGCCGCACATCAGCACTCACCCCCATCCAGACCTGCCGCTGCATCCCCTCCAGAAACACCCCATCCAACGCCGTCAACCCACGATCAAAACAACTCATATACCGCGGCAACAACCCAATACACGCACTGCACCGAATCATCTCCAGCATCAGCGGATACGCTTCCACCCGCACCACCCCCGCCAGCCGCTGCTCCACCAGGCTATTCCACGGCCGCAGCGCCTCCACCTGCCGGTCCGGCTGCCACTGCACCAACATATAATCCGCAAGGTCTTCAATGCTGTCCGGCCGCACTGCCAACCGCGAATACCGCTTGGCAATATGCGGCGAATAATCCAACCGCGCCAACACCTCCGGCGCCCCAATGGCAAAACTCGGCCCCGCCCCCGGCGAATCCATCCCCGACAACCACACCACCACATCCGCATCCAGCGCCTGCAACCCCAACTCGCTGTCGATGGAAATGATCTCCAGCCGCACACTCGCATTGCGCCGCAACAGCGCAATCAGGTCCCGCCCCAGAATGTCATGCAGGATCGACTCGGCAACCGCCAGCCGAATCAACGGTTGCTCCAGCACCGGCAAGCGTCGCTCATGCGCCAGGGCAATCAACTGCGCCTGCAACTGCTGCCCTTCACGACTCAGGGCCAGGACATTGCCCTGATAGCTGAACAGCGAACGCCGCAGTTGCTCTTCCAGCTGCGCCAGGCGCTTGCGCAACTGCGTGGCCTTGATATTGAGGCTGCGAGCCGCCTGCATGAAACACCCACAGCGGGCGCTGATCAGGAAATACTGCGCCACCTCGGGCTCGATCGCGGCCGCCAGGGCCAGCCAGGCCTCGCGGGATTCGGTCGACGCACGATAAGGCGCGACGCCGTGGGGTACAGCCGGTTCAACAAATACCATGGGAGACTCCCTGTCTTGTGGGTACTGTGCATCCAATGCGGTGATACGGTTTTACTCCAGCACCTTGTTCAGCTCGGCGCCGTCGATACTCAAGGTCGCGGTATTGAGCATGCCTTCCAGGTAGGCCTTGGCAATCTGCTCCTGGCGTTGCGCACGCAAGGCCTCGGTCAGGCGGCCACGCAGTTCATCCAGCGTGGCCGTGCGCGCCGGTTGTTGCCCAGTGAGTTTGAGCACGTGAAAACCCGCCGCACTCTGCACCGGCTCCGACACCCCGCCCGTCTTGAGCCGCGCCACCACACCGCGCATTTCAGGCACCAATTGCTGCAATGGCTGCATCCCGGAATCGCCACCGCGCCGGGCGCTGTCGGGGTCCTGGGAATACTGGCTGGCCAGGGCGGCAAACTCGCCTGGCGAGGCCTGCGCCTTGCGGCTCAACTCCTGGGCCTGGCGGCGCACATTGTCGACGGTTTGCGGGTCGCTCACGGCCAGGAAAATCTGGCTGACCTGGTACAACGGCGGCGTCACCCATTGTGCCTTTCCGCTGTCATAGGCTTGCTGCAATTCAGCGGCGCTGGGGTAATCCGTCGGCACCTGGCTGACCGACAACATGTAGTCGCGAAACACGATCTGCTCGGTGGCGGCGCGGGTTTGCTGCTCCACCTCCGGGCGCTGCCGCCAGCCCTGGGCATCGGCCTGTTCAAGCACGGCCTTTTGCGCCAGGCGCGAACGCAGCCAGGTTTCCAGGGAGCCACGGTTGCCACGCAACTGCTCGCGGGTTTCCACCGGCAAGGCGGCCAACACCGACTTGAGTTCGGCGAGGTCGATCTGCTGGTTACCCAGGCGCGCCACCGCCGGCCCGTCCTTCACGGCCACCGGCGCCGGCTGCTGGGCTGCGACCGGGTCACTGCCCGGCCGCAGGCTCAACCCCACCGCGACCGCCAGCACCACCAGGGCGCCAGCGCCGACCACCAGGGTTGGTTTCTTCACAGGGCAGGCGCCTCTTCACGGGCATCGACGGCAGGCGCGGCGTCGGCCTGGGCTTGAAGCTGGGCGGCTTGCTGGCTGTATTCACGCAGGTAGACGATGAACTCCTGCAGCAGGCGGTCCCACAATTCCAGCTGATTGCGCAAGTACGGCGCACCCACGCCGGCGGCCACCACGTCCATCTCCATCAGCAGGAACTCACCCTGCAACGACAACCGCGCAAAACGTCGGGAAGCGTTCCAGACCTGGGCCAGCCCCTCGGGCAATTCGCCCTGCACCCGCAGCGCGCAGCTGTAGGTGAAGTCCACATAGCTGCCCTGCTCTGCCGCCGGGTTGCCGAAACGCACGGCGAAGCCGATGCCCTGGCTTGCGCTGAGCAATTGCACGATGCCGTTCTGCTCGGTCTGGTTGACTCGGTAGCCGGCTTCCTGCAGCAGCTCGGTCAAGGCTTGCGGGGTCACGCTGGTGATCAGTTGTACGTCGCTCATAGGGGTATCTTCTTTGTCGATCAATGATTAGTGACGGTCTGTGGAGCATCGAACCGATTAAGGTAAAGGCCGTCACCAAAACCCTGGGCGAGTTCCTCGAACTTGACCCGGGTGCTGCTGGCGAACGGTTGGCGGATGCTCATCACGTCGGCCACGTCGATTTTTTCGTAGGCCGTCAGCAACTGCTGGGCCACGTCGTACATCTGTTGATTCTTGACTGAACATTGCTGCACTTGTGTGTCACGTTCCGTGAGTTGCGCCTGCAAGCGTGCGCGCTCGGTTTCTTTGCCCCGGGCGATTACCAGCAAGTCTTCATAGGCTTTCTTGAACTTGCCCACCTGCTCATTGCTCGCGGCCACCTGGGCCTGGGCCTGGCTGTGCAGACTCTGTTGCTGGCCCACCAGTTGCTCGGCCACGCCACGGGTCTTTTCCAGTTCGGCGGTCAGTTGCTTGACCTGCGCCTGGGCCTGCTTGGCCTGGGTTTCGGCGGCGATGCGTGCGGCACTGGCCTGGGCCTGCTCGCTTTGCAGCGCCTGCAACTGCTGGGTGGTGCTGCGCAGCTGAGTGCGCAGGCGCTCCTCCATGCCTTCAGCCGAAGCGCCGGTGGTAACGAGCAGTAGAAGCAGGCCGCAAATTCGCGTGTTCATGAGCTTTCTCCGGCGCATCAGAAGCGCGTGTTGAGTTCCAGTTGCATGACATCCACTTCAAACGGCGCGCCATACACTTCGGAGGCGCTGAGCCAGCGGGCACTGGCGTAGATGTTCTTGTCGAGGCCGTAGTTGGCACCGATGAAATAGCCCTTGGCGTTGGTGCCGCCAAGGTGGAACGAGGAGTCGTTGAAGCCGTCCGGCAAGGCATCCGGCTGGATGTATTTGTAGCCGGCCAGCACGTTCCAGTCGCCCTTCTTGCGCATCTCCAGCGCACTGCCGAGGGTGAACTGCACCAGCAGCGCATTGCCGCCACTTTCAAACTGGCCGTCGCTGTTGAGGTTGTTGACGATCTGGCCTTCGCTGCGCTTGAGCATCTCGCCCTTGTCGTAGGCCAGGTTGTGGATGAAGTTGGTCTGGCTGCGCAGCTTGAGGTCTTCCGGCAGCTCGCTGTCCCACGCCAGGTTGAGGTCCAGCACATTGAACTTGGACGCCAGGCCGACGAATTGCGGTTGCGGGGTGAGGCCAGGCGTTGCCGGGTTGGGGGTGATGTCTCGCAGCAGGAACACGCTGTTGCCCTTCTGCATGAAGGCCAGGCGCGTGCCATCGGTATCGCACGCCGGCTGGCCGGCCCACGGCGAGCAAGGGCTGGAGCGTTCGCCCTGGATATCGCCGAAGTGGTAGTAGGCCATCGAGCCCTTCAGGCTGTTGCTGCGGTTGATCTTCCAGTCGGCGCCGATCTGCCCGCCGAACAGCCATTTGTTTTCGCTCTCGTCCTTGTCGAAGCCGTTGGTGGTGGCGGTGTCGGGGCTGTATTCCACCGGGAACGCGCCGAGGGTGCCGAACAGGCCCCAGTCGCTGTTGAGCTTGTGGTTGAAGATCGCCGCCACACCGTCGAAGTTGAGGTCGCCGGAATACATCATGTCGGTGGAATAGAACGGGTTGGCAAAACGTCCGGCGGTCAGGGTCATGTAGTCGGTGGTCTTCCAGGTGAGGTAGCCCTGGTCGAGCCAGATGTCTTTCTTGCCGAAGCCGCCGCCCAGGGTCTGGGTGGTGGACACCGGGTTGTTGTCGTTGCCGGTGCCGAGGCGGATGCCGGCGGTCCATTCCGGCGAGATAACGGCTTTCATGCCCAGGCGGGCGCGCAGGCGGAACAGGTTCTCGCGGTCTTCGCGGGTGTTGAGCAGCGGCGGCAATTTGGTGTTGGTGTTCTTGTTCACGTCGTAGGGGCCGCTGTCGTTGAGCTTGGCGTAATCGACGATTTCATTGCTGTTGTTGCCCGAGAAATAGCGCGACTCATCCCGCAGGCGAATATCGCCGTCGAAGCTGATGCGCGAGACCCACTCCGGGAACGTGTTGGGCTGGGCCCAGTTTTCCTGCTTGGCGGTGGCCATGACCTCGGCCTTGACCTGGTCGCGAATCTGGTCGCGCACCGCGGCCGGCACGTACTGCACCCGCACATCGCCGGGGGCCGCCTCTGGGCCTGTCGCTACCGCCGTGGCGGTGCTGGCCTGACGTGCCTGCTGAGCCTCTTTTTCAGCCTGGGCGATCAGCCCGTCGGCCTGTTCCTGCTTGAGCACACCTTGCTGCACCAGCAGGCGGATCAGGTTGATCGTGGCGTTTTCCGAAGGCGCGGCGGCGGCCGTCGCCTGGCCGACCAGGGTCGCGATGACCATGCCGACCGCCAGGGTCAATCGATTCACGTGGGAAATCATCTGCACACAACTCCTGTAGAAAACTGCAAAAAAGGGTTCGATCAATCCGGGCGCCGGCCCTTGAGGGACAGGCGTACCGGCAGGGTCATTGAGGCGGGTGTGCGTTCCTTCAGCCGCGGTGTGGCACGCAATGCGGCCAGCACCTGGGCGTCGGTGTCGGCGTCGCCGCTGGACTTGGCCAGCTCCACGCGCGTCACCTCGCCGTCTGCGCTCAGCCACAGGTCGGCCTGCACCGTGTAGGCCTTCTTGCGCAGCTCCGGGTCTTCCCGCAGCAGGCGCTGGAACACCCCGGCCAGGTACTGCTTGAACGTCCCGGTACCGAGCCCGCCACCACCGGAACCGGCCATGCCGCCGCCCTTGCCGGCACCGATGTTGAAACCGTCGGTACCGGACTGAGCGTCGCCGTCGATCTGCATCGGGTTGGCCAGGTCGTCTGCTGGCGAAGGCGGTGCCTCTTCCTCGGGCTTGACCTCGTCGGGGGTCGGCGTGGGTTCCGGCTCGGGGATTTTTTCCTGCACCTCGGGCTCCGGTTCCTTGGGTTTTTCCGGCGGCGGTGGTGGCGGTGGTGGCAACGGAATAATCGTCGGCACCTTGGGCGCTTCACGGCGCACGCCACTCATGTCATTGGCCCACTGCCAGAGAAACCAGGCAGCCACGGCGCCCAGCAGC
This sequence comes from Pseudomonas sp. C6002, assembly GCF_013385805.1. Taxonomy (NCBI): domain Bacteria; kingdom Pseudomonadati; phylum Pseudomonadota; class Gammaproteobacteria; order Pseudomonadales; family Pseudomonadaceae; genus Pseudomonas; species Pseudomonas sp. C6002. The sequence goes on from NZ_JACAPH010000011.1 coordinate 5,705, forward strand.
AGGCCAATGCCCCACTTCAGCGGGCGCAATGGCGGCTTGTTCTTGAGGGGCGTCGGCGCGATCGGCATCTGTGCGGTCATGACTCAGCCCTGGCTCGGTTTGCCGGTGACCAGCCCGACCTGGGACAGCTCCAGGCGACGCAGCAGGTCGAGTACTTCGATGACCTTCTGGTACTGCACCATGGCGTCGCCGCGCACGATCACCGGGAAGTCCGGGTTCAGCGCTTTCTCGATGCGCAGGCGCTCTTCGAGTTCAGGCAAGGTCACCGGGTAAGCGTCGAGAAACACCTGGCCGCCATCGTTCACCGAGATGGCCTTGGTCTTGGCCTCGGACAGCGATACCGAAGCACTGGCCTTGGGCAGGTGGATCTGGATCCCCGAGACCTGGGCGGTGGCGGTGAGGATAAACATCACCAACACCACCATCAGCACGTCCACCAGGGGCGTGATGTTGATGCTGTCGACGGGTGCGTCATCGTCATCGTCGTGGGAGGCATTCACGGAAGCCATGCTGATTCTCCTCAGGCCGGGACGTGGGCGTGGTGGTCGCGACGGTGCGCCGCTTCACTGTGCTGGCTCTCGCCGTGCATCTCCGCCAGGCGGGTGATGAACTCGTCGACGAACACGCGCATGTCGGCGCTGACTTCCTTGTTGCGGGTAATCAGGCGGTTGTAGCCAAACAGCGCGGGGATCGCGACAAACAGGCCCATGGCCGTGGCCAGCAAGGCCGCCGCCATACCCGGGGCGATGGCGTTGATGTTCACGTCGCCGGCCATCGCCGTGCCGAGGAACACCACCATGATCCCCAGCACGGTGCCGAGCAGGCCGATATACGGGCCACCGGCAATCGCGTTGGAGAGGGTCGACAGCTTGGCGCCGAGTTGCTGGTTTTCCCGGGTACGCACGCCGTCCATGGAGCAGCGGATGGCTTCGATGGTGGCTGCCGAGACCGACGAGGTGTCGGCGCCCTGGGCGCGGCGAGTGCGGATTTCCTTGACCGCGACCCGGTACAGGCGCCACAGCGAGGAATGGGTCAGGCGCTCGGCCAGCAACGCGTCGTCGTAGTACATCTCCAGGCGCGTACCGATCTGTGCGAATTGCTCGCGGAAGATATCGTTGGCAGCACTCACGCGACTGACCTGGCGGTTCTTGCGGAGCATGATGAACCACGACTGGAACATCATCCCCACCAGCACCAGGATGATCACCCAGGCATCCACCGGCACCGCCTTGAGCAGGAACCCCAGGCTGCCGAAGCCGAAGCCCGACTGTTCTTCATCCACGCCATAGGCCACCAGTTTCGACTCGGCGCCCTGGGCCGTGGCATCAGCCAGCAACAGGGCTGCCGGGCGCGCGACCTTGGACAAGCGCAGTTCGTCCATGGCCCCGGTAAACGGCAGGTGCCCGCCGGCGGCTTCCGGCAAATCGGCACCGATGGCCAGTGGCGAATTGAACGCCGGCATCGCCACTGCGAGGGTCGCGGTCTCACGGCCGTTGACGTACAGCGAGACCTTGTCGCCCTCGGCGGTGAACGCCAGGTGCTGCCATTGGCCGGGGTTCAGCGGCTGGGTCGAGACGGCGCGCTGGCCGTCGATTTCAATAAACGGCATGCCCTGGTTCAAGCCCAGCAACAGGCTGTGGGCGCCCTCGCGACGGGCCACCACCACTTGCTCGCCGCTGGCCTGGTCGACCCGCAACCAGGCGCTGAAAGTGAAGGCGCCGCCCGCTGCGTGTTGCAGCGACGGGCTGGCTGGCAGCAGCAACGGCTGGCCACTGAACTGCAAGGCCCGGCCGATCACGCCGTCGATGCTCGCACCGGTGGCGTTCACGACAGTGTTGCCGTAGGCCGTGGTGTCCCGGGGCGGCGTGCCGTTGGCGCCGTCGAAGTGGTAGAGCGCGGTGTAGTTCGGGTCGAAGGTCAACTGGCCGTTGGCGGTGGCCGGCGCCTTCTGGTTGCCGTAGTACATCCACAGGTCCTGGCGCTGGCCGCCTTCGACCTTGGGCACATCGACCCAGATCAGCGCCATGCCCATCAGCGGGTCGAAGCTTTCGATCTGGTGGTTGAACACGGTCTTGTCATCGGCGCTGACAAAGCGCAGGTCGGCGCCGTCGTCCTTGACCCCGTCAAAGCTGAAGTTGCCGGTGTGCAGGCGCACCAGCAGCGCGGTGCGGCCCAGGGCCTGGCTGATGGCTGCGCCCTGGGAGGTGGTGTCCACCGTGATCTGTTTACGGTAGTGCCAATCGTCCTGCCACCAGGCATGGGCGGTGGCCGGGAGCGCGAAGCCCAGGCAGATCAACAGGCTCAGAAATAGGCGTTGCATGTCAGGAGTCTCCGAAAAAAGGGGTCAGAAAGTCGCCTGCACACTGAAGTGCAGTCGCGAGTCCTGTTTCTGGGTATTTGGGCCTTCAAGCAGCGGGTAGCCCCAATCCAGGCTGCCGGACAACCACTTGCTCAAACTGGCACGGGTGCCGAGGCCGACACTGGCCAGGCTGTATTCGTCTTCCTGCTCGGGCAGCGGGTCATGCAGGCGCAGGCGTGCGCCTTCGGCAAACGCATAGAAGCGCCACTCCTGCACGTAGCTGCCGAGGAACTTGGCCAGGGACGGCGTGCGCAGCTCCTGGGACAACAGGTAGCCTTCGTCGCCGGTGCGCTCGGCGGCGAGATACCCGCGTACCGACGTAGCGCCGCCAGCGGAATATTGCTCGTTGGACACCAGCGGCCCCGAGGCCAGCTGGAAGCCGGCCTTGGACGCCGACTGCCAGTCGTTGCCGAAGGTGTAGGTGTAATTCAGGTCACCCTTGAGCACCGCAAAACTCGGGCTGGCCTTGTCACGCTTGTACTGGAACTCCTCGGCGTCGCTGCCGTAGCCGAAGAACGCGCGGGTACCCACCACCAGGCTCAAGCCCAGCCCCAATTGCGACTGCTCGGTGTAGCGGTAGCCGTTGTAGCCGAAGGTCAGCGGTGCGTACTTCAGCGGGATATCGTCCGTGCTGCCGCCAAACTTCATCTGCTCCTTGAAGTCCTTGAAGTCGACCCCGGCAGAGAACGAATTGGCCCAATTGCCACTGGCCGGCAGGCTGTAGATCGCCGACACGCCGTAGGAATGGCCCTTGCCCAACACGTTGCTGCCGCCGATGGTGGCGATGTTGCTGTCGGACTGATAACCGGAGAACTGCAGGCTCCAGCGATCAGTCAGCGGCGCGGTGTAGGAGCCCGACCAGACCTTGGCGTTGTCGCTGTCCTGGGGCGCGGTGAAGTAGGTCAGGGAAATGCTGTGGCCCAGTTGCCAGAGGTTGTCGTAACCCAGGGTCGCGACGCTGCGCAGCTCCTTGGTGTCGGCGCTGTAGTCGTTGTTCAGGCCGAGGCTGGCGTGCCAGGGGTTCTGGTCTTCCACCTGCAGGTCGACGTCCATGGTGCCGGGGCGTTGGCCTTCGCGGACCAGCGGCGTGACCTGCCGCCCGGCGCTGCGATTGAGGCCGGCGAGTTGGGTTTGCACGCTGGTGAAATCCGGAACCGCGCCCTCCTTCAAGCCGGGTACTTCGTCGCGGATTTCCACCGGCGAATAGTGCTTGGCGCCGACCACGCGGACGCGCCCGACCTTGGTTTCGCTGACCTGCAGGTAGACGATTCCGTCATCGACCTTCTGCTCCGGCAGTTCGACGAACACCGACTGATAGCCGCGTGCCTGATAGATCTTCTGCAAGGCATCCCGGGCGCCTTCGATGTCGGCGAGGGTCTTTTGCGGGCCGAGAAACGGGTACACCGCCTCTTCGATCGCACGAGCGTCGAGCACGGTGTTGCCGCGCACGAAGTACTCGTTGACGTCCACCAGCCGTGCCGGAGGCTCGGGCTGGGTGCCCTGCTCTTCGGCCTGTAGCGGTTGCGCCAGTGCACCCAGCGTCAGCCAGCACAGCGCCAGCGTTGATTTGAACAGATGCTCCACACCGCCCCCTGGTCTACTAAGAATGATTGCCGTCGCCGTTTGCCCGGCGTTTGGCCTGTTCAATTGCTGGATATCGAGGTGTTGCCGTGCCGGGCGAGCCAGGTGTGCAGCAGGGCGAAGTTCAGGGAGAACTCCGGCATGTGCAGCAAGGCGCCACAGAACACTTCACCGATGATTTTCTGGATCAACTGCACCGCCTGCGGGTTGTTCAGGAACGTGGCGATGTCGCGTTGCAGGAGGTTGATGCCCCAGACTTTCTGGTTCAGGTCGAGGCCGACGAACCAGCGGAACAGCAGGTTGTAGTTGAGTTGTTCGTGCAGTTGCTGTTCGTTGGGGACTGAGTACAGGAGTTGCAGCAGCAGGATCTGCAAGACGGTCTGGGGGGCGATCTGGGTGCCGGGTTGGGCCTGGAGCAGGTCGCGGTGGAGGTCGAGGATGTCGTCGATCTGCGGGCGCAGCAAGACCAGTGAATGGCCTGCGGGGATGTAGCTGGAGACTTCCTTGAGCGCGCCTTGCCAGTCGTCCTGGGAGACGATCCATACCCACGGTGCGCCATAGCGGTAGACCGAGACCGGTTTTTTGCGTGCGGCTTCGACGATCTTTGACAGGCGCTGGTCGAGCTCCTGCATGCCGACTTTCGAGTAACGTTCCATAGTTCCCATTCGCCCCACTCCTGGCATCCTGCTTGCGGCTCTGACGTCGCCTTTTTTGGCGGTGTTGAGCGCGTTACATAGCCAAGACGGGGGTCGCTGGGGACTACCGAACTTTTGTCATAAAAGCTTCTTTTTTGGGGCGGGGTGAGGTGGGCATATCCGTTGCTGCGGTCAGGGCTGGTATTGGTTCCGCTCTTACAGCGGCTCACTTTTGGAGTGTTGTGAAGCAAAATCAAAAGTTAAAGCGGGCACGGTTCAAATGTGGGAGCTGGCTTGCCTGCGATGGCATCGCCTCGGTGTATCTGAAAAACCGAGTTGTCTGCATCGCAGGCAAGCCAGCTCCCACAGAAAAGCGGAACCACGGAGTGCGGGCATGCCGAGCCTAGGCGAGGCACCGAGTGGTGGAGCAGAGACCTTTTGGTTACTTTTGGCTGGGCCGGCATTCCGGGCGTTTGCCAAAAGTGACCCGCTGTAAGAGCGGAACCATAAGCGGCCGTTACCGAAGAAACGGATATGTACTCAAACCAAAGACCCCGGCAACGGCAGTTCATAAGACTTCTTAACCGTCCGCACCACCAAAGTAGACGAATAAGTACGAATCGGAATATCCCGATAAATCTCTAAAAACCGATAGATATAATCAGTGTACTCAGTGGCATCCCGAAACTTCGCCACCATCACAAAATCAAACTCCCCGGTCAGCAGATAACAGTCCTGAATCTCCGGATGACTCGCCAGGATATGCTGCATCTTGCGGTCGATATCATTGCTGTCCCTATCAAGCTTGATCAGGAAGAACGCCGTAACCTGAATCCCAAGCTTGCGCTCATCCAGCACCGCCACCTTGGCCTTGATAATCCCGACACTCTCCAACCGCCTGATACGCCGGTAACAACTGGTTGAAGACAGCCCGACACTGTCACTCAACAACTCCAGACTCTGACTGCAATCCCTTTGCAATTTCCCCAGAATCTTCAAATCCATGGCATCTGTCATTTTTTCCATATCTTCCTTGAAAAAACTGCAATGAATCCACCGTAAACACCCACCAATTTGCACAAATCCTGCGCGGTGGCGCACTAACATCAATCCAGCTTAGCAGCCCAGCCAAATCAGGCACCGGGGCCGCATGAGAGGGATCTTATGATAGTCGCGAAACCGACATGGGCCACCGATATCCACGGCCTATTCAGCGCCCCCTACTGGATCCCCCAAGAGCAACGCGCCGCCGTCGCCGCCTCCTGGGTGGGCTGCATGAACGCCTACTTCGTATTCCTCGAAGACCCCGCCTCCGTCAAGACCTGGTCCGAAACCATCTACCAGCACCTGGCCTCCCGCAGCATGCCGCTGACCCTCGACCAGCAGCAGTTCTGGCCCATCGACGCGCTGGAAACCTTCAGGCTGTGGGTCAACCAGGGCTGGCGCCTCACTCCCGCCTCACCGTTCGACGAGGCAGAACGCATCCCCCCACCCGACCTGCCTCACCCGGTCAAACGCGTGCGCCAGGACATTCGCGCACTGACACAGGAACAACTGAACCTATACCGCTCACGCCTCGATGACGTAATGCAGGTGGCCAACGCCGACAGCGGCTCCCCTTGGCAGCGTTACGCCTATATCCACACCAACTGGTGCCTGCATTACCAGGAAGCGTTTGCCCTGTGGCACCGGGCCTATCTGCTGTACCTGGAAGCGCTGATCGACTGCCCCATCCCCTACTGGGACTGGATGGCCGAAGACGCCAGTGTCGACGGCAGCCCCCAGGCCGGCTTGCCCCAGGCGTTTCTCGATGAAACCTACGTGCACCCGCACACCGGCGAGGTTCGCCCTAATCCGTTGCGCTACGCCGCTGCCAAGGACGGTTGTTCGAAGGTCTGTGAAAAAGCCAGGGTACCCGGTGTGGACTGCCGCTTCGTGCAACGCAACCCGCTGTTCTACACCCAGGGCGAGACGCAGCGCGTCGAACGCACCCAGTTGTACGGCATGAGCCGGATTTTCCAGCAACAGGTGGTCGATGCCCTGAAGTTCAACACCTTCAGCCAGCCCCAGGGCGTGCCAGGTTATCCCTGGGCGAACATCCCGGTGTTTGATCCCCCCCAGGAAGATGACCTGTACCCCAACCGCGCGCTGAATTTCGACGGGCTCTACGAGCAGCCCCACGACAACTATCACGGCTGGATCGGCGGCGACATGGCCGACAACGCCTACACCGCGTTCGACCCGGTGTTCAGCTCCTACCACGCCAATATCGACCGGATGCTGGAGGTCTGGATCCGCGCCCACCCGGCAGCGCAGTACACCACCCAGTGCCTGCTCCAGCCGTTTGCCGGCAGCAAGGCCGACGATGTCACCTTCACCAGTGCCGACGCCTGGCGCTACACCACCCTGGGGGACATGGCCCAGGACAGTCGGCATATCGGCTATGACTACGGTGTGCCCGTCGCACCGCCCTTTGGCACCCGCCGCCCGGCCGCAAAAGCCTGCTGCCAGCAAAGTTCGACGCCGATGCAAGCGCAGGAACAAACCGCAAGCCTGGGCCCGTGGGTGGTGTTCGACCATGTGCGCTGCACCCACGACACCTACCTGATCGACGTATTCCTCAACCAGCCCGACGCCACGCCGCAGCAGGTGAGCGCCGACAATCCGCACTATGTCGGGCGCTTCAGTCGCATCGGCATGGGCCTGGTGGATGACAAGGGCCGCTGCATCACCCATGGCGTGTCACGCGCGCTGAATGCCGCGCGCACTGCTGCCGCATTGAACCTTCGCCCCACTGACACCACGCAGTTATCCGTGGTGGTGACCCATCTCGATAGTGCCCGGGTGTTGACGCCGCAAGAGTACGCGCCGCTGCCTGGCTTTATCGCCCAACTGGTGTGGGACGACCCGCGCCAAACCGTCGCCGGCCCTGCTCCCAGTGCCGGTTGCTGCTCCGTTTCCACCACAACAACACCTGGAGAATCGACATGAGCACACCCTTCAAACAATTCACCTCTCCCGCCGGGCAAGCTCCCAAGGACTACAACAAGCTGGGCCTGGAAAACCAGTTGCCGCAGTTTGAAACCGACTGGAACAACGACCTCACCGGCTGGACCCAGTCCGCGATCATCGGCAACCCGTGGTCGGGCCTCAATGACGCGCCGCGCTCGGGCTATTACAACCCACTGGTGGAAGGCTACGGCCCCACCACGCCGCCGGCGATTACCTGGGCGCCCTTCCCCAATCGGCTGTGGACGTTTTTCTACAACAACGGCACGGCGGTGATTCCACAGTTGGGCGGCAAGGCCATGTCCATGCAACAGGTGATGGAGCTGACCGACAACGGCCAGATTACGATCAACAACACCCTGTACATGCTCTACGACCCGAACAAGCAAGGCACCCTGCTGCAACTGCCCGTCACTCGCTGCCCGAGCATCGACTGGCAAGGCAAGTACAAGGATTTCTCGCCCTCTGGCCCCCGTGGCTGGCTTGACGAATATTGCGAGTGGTCCATCGTGCGCGATGCCGACGGCAACATGCGCAAGATCACCTTCACTTGCGAAAACCCGGCGTATTTCCTGGCCATGTGGCGCATCGATCCGACTGCTGTACTGGGGCTGTATCGCGACTACATCGACCCACAGGTGCAACTCGAAGACCTGTACCTGCGCTACACCGCCGACTGCCCGACCGGTAAGGCCGGCGACCCGGTCATCGACCCCACCACCGGTCAACCGGCCTACGACACCGTCAACAAATGGAACGCCGGCACCGCCTGTGTGCCTGGCCAGTACGGCGGTGCGATGCACCTGACCTCCGGCCCCAACACCCTGAGCGCCGAGGTGTACCTGGCTGCCGCGGCGACCATCCTGCGGCCATTGAGCAGCAGCCAGAATTCCCAGGCGTTGATCTGCTGCGCGCAATACGGGCAGAACTACCGCAACTCCGATCCGCATATCGGTTTCTCGGCCAACAGCGTGGCAGTGAATAACCGGCTCTCCCTGACCAACCCCATCGGCCTGTACCTGCAACAACCCACCGACTTCTCGGCGTGGAAAGGCCCCCAGGGCCAGGACGTCAGCCAGTACTGGAAAATCACCCGTGGCACCGCCAAGTCCGCCGCCAACGGCTCCGACCAGATTCTGCAAGCGGTGTTTGAAGTGCCGGTCAGCGCCGGGTTTTCGATCAACGACATCACCATCAGCGGCCAGCCGATCGACTACGTGTGGGTGATTGCCCAGCAGTTGCTGGTGGGCCTGAGTGTGACAACCACGCCCATCAGCCCGACACCGGATTCCTGCCCGTGCGTGACGGACCGGGTCAACGGTGTGCAACCCTGGCCGGTACAGCTGCTGCCGCTGGACCTGTTCTACGGGCAGTCACCCACCGACCTGCCGGCCTGGCTGGCACCCGGCACCAGCGGGCAGTTTGCCCTGGTGGTGCAAGGCGCCGACCTCAAGACCACCGCCGAGACGGCGCGGGTGCAATTCTCCAATCCTGGGGTGACGGCGCAGGTCACAAAGTTCCTGCCGGATGCCTCGGCCATCCCCGGGCAAACCAACTCCGGTGGCACCCAGGGCTACCTGCTGACCATCACCGTAAGCCCCACTGCCGCACCGGGGCTGGTGACAGTGCGCGCCCTCAACCCGAGCGAAGCCGATAACCCCAGCGCGGCGGAACACCCATGGGAATCCGGATTGGCGCTGGTGCCTGGCGCCTGACTGATACAGCCCATCAGCCGCACCCACCCAGGGTGCGGCTTTACCTGCTTGCAAGGAGCGCGATGATGTCCAGGTTACGCTTGAGTGTTTTATCGCTGCTGACCAGTGTGGTGCTGAGCCTGTTCGCCATGCAGGCCGCCTACGCATCCCCCACTTCCGACGCCGACGCTTGCGTGCAGCAACAGTTGGTGTTCAACCCGAAAAGCGGCGGCTTCCTGCCGATCAACAACTTCAACGCCACCGGCCAGAGCTTCATGAATTGCTTTGGCTGGCAGTTGTTCATTGCCCTGAACTGGCCGGTGAATCCCGGTTGGCCAGCCACGCCTGCCCTCGCGGGTGAGCCGGACATGAACAGTACCCTGGCGCAATTCGGCGTACCGACTGCCTCCGGCCAGCCGATGAGCGTGGCGCCGGTATGGGCCAGCTACAAGGATGCCAACGATATCTTCCTGCCCGGCGCGCCCGCGCCCACCGGCTGGGGCGTGCAAACCCTGGTGCCGTCCAATTGCAGCACCCAGGGCAGCCTCAGGGCGATGTCGGTGGGGGCGCGCAAGTTCATGACCGCCACCTCCGAAAGCGCGATCAACGCGCGGCATGGGTTTCACCTGTCCAGCGGCACCCTGGCCTCGATTCCGGACCCGATCATGGAAGCCTCCGGCGGCTGGCTGACGGACCAGTCGCAGAACCTGGTGTTTTTTGAACGCAAGGTGGGCAAGGCCGAGTTCGACTACATCGTCAGCAAAGGGCTGTACGACGCGGCCAACCAGCTGAAAGTCGCGCAGAACCTCGACAACCAGAACCCCGGCGGGCTGTCCTTGCCCATCGGTGAACCCATGCGCTCGCTGCCGCCCAACCCGGTGCCGCAGGAGCAACTGGGAGCTCTGGAGGTCAAGGCAGCATGGCGAATCCTCACCGGCAAACCCGAGCTCTACGGGCGTTACCTGACCACCGTCGCCTGGCTCAAAAACCCGGCCACCTTGCAGTGCACCCAGCAAGTGGTGGGCCTGGTGGGCCTGCATATCATCAACAAGACCCAGGCCTCGCCCAACTTCATCTGGACCACCTTCGAGCAAGTGGACAACGTGCCGGAACCCGACCAGGTGCCGCCACAACAAACGCCGCCCGACAGCTTTGCCTTCAATAACCCGAACTGCGGCACCGGCCCCGAATGCACGCCGAACGTTGCGCGTATCCAGTGCAAGCAGCAGCATCCGGACCGCGACTGCACCGAGCCGTTTCCACGGGACCAACCCGTGCAGACCACCCGGGAACATCCGCTGCCCACTGAACTGCAGGCGCTTAACGGCGCGGTGCAGGCCAATTTTGCCCAGCAGAGCCAGGGCAAGTCGGTGTTCCAGTACTACAAACTGATCAACGTACTCTGGACCCTCACCCCCAACCCGCCCACCCAGCCGGAACCGGGTGTCAGTGCGCAAGTGCCGCTGTCCTACGGGCCGTTTATCAGCCAGGGCAACGTACCGGTGGCCAACACCACCCTGGAGACCTACGTCCAGGGCGATAACTGCAATGCCTGTCATCAGTACGCGACCATCGCCGGCAGCTCGACCCTGGCCTCGGACTTTTCGTTCCTGTTCAACAGTGCCGATTCGGCCAGCAAGAAAAGCCTGGTCAAGCGCGTAAAAGCCTTCCAGACCCTCAAGGACGGTTCACCCTGAACTCGACTGTTCAGACCACTGCTCAAGGTTTCTCGGTGCTGTAAGGCCTTGAGCATTTGGTCCTTGCGCTAGCTCCTGCTGGTTAAAAGAGGCGCCCCTTATCAAGTAACGCCCGAAATGTCCGACAGCCCCCCGCATCTACCCGGTAAGACCGCTCTCGAGGGATATCGTGTGACCACCCGCCGGCCACTCATGACTTTTGGTAAAGAGTCCTTTTCGGATTCAGCGGTTTTTCCGAAGGAACGAGAGGCCGATACTCGACTCCATTGTTCACATCACTTCAGGAGTCACTCATGTCCATTCCCGCATTCGGCCTCGGCACGTTCCGCCTGCAAGGCCAGGTCGTCATCGACTCCGTCAGCACCGGCCTGGAGCTGGGCTATCGCGTCATCGACACCGCACAAATCTACGAAAACGAAGCCGACGTCGGCCAGGCCATCGCCGACAGCGGCATCCCAAGGGACGAGCTGTTCATCACCAGCAAGATCTGGATCGCCAACTTCGCCGAAGGCCAGCTGATTCCCAGCCTCAAGGAAAGCCTGCGCAAACTCCAGACCGACTACCTGGACCTGACCCTGATCCACTGGCCATCGCCGGAAGACCAGGTACCGGTCGCCGAGTTCATGGGCCAGTTGCTGGAAGCCAAGCGCCAGGGCCTGACCCGTCAGATCGGTATTTCCAACTTCACCGTCGACCTGATGAAGCAGGCAATTGCCGCCGTCGGTGCCGAGCACATCGCGACCAACCAGGTGGAACTGCACCCGTACCTGCAAAACCGCACCGTGGCGGAGTTTGCCAAGGCCCATGGCATCCAGATCACTTCCTACATGACCCTGGCCTACGGCGAAGTGCTGAAGGACCCAGTGATCCAGCAGATCGCCGAACGTCATCAGGCAACCCCGGCGCAAGTGACCCTGGCGTGGGCCATGCAACTGGGTTACGCGGTGATCCCGTCCTCGACCAAGCGCGCCAACCTGGCCAGCAACCTCAAGGCTCTGGACCTGACCCTGAGTGACGCTGACATGGCGCAGATCGCCGCCCTGGAGCGTGGCCATCGGCTGACCAGCCCCAAAGGCATCGCGCCGAACTGGGACTAAGCCGCAGGGCTGCCGGACAACTCCCGCAGCCACGGCAACACCCGCAACCCGTCGGTGGCTGACGGCGGGTCGATGATGTCCATGAAGTGTTCGAGGTTGATGCTGTCCGGCGTACCCGGCAGGCGCACCAGCAGGGTTGGTGCGGCGGCCGGCGTGCCCAGTTCGCGGATATCGTAGACCAGCACATGGCGAATCTGCGGGTGCTGTTCCTGGAAGGCAAGCACCCCGCCGTCGCTGTCTGCCAGCCCGGCGTTGATGATCAGCACATCGAACGGCCTGGCCGGAATCGCCGTGAGGATCCGCACTTCTTCGAACGTCTGCACCGGAACGATGCGGTAGTAGCCCAGTTGGTTGAGCATTTTTTCGATGTACAGTCGTTGCAGATGCTGTTCATCGGCGATCAGGAGGGTCAGTGCTTTGTTTGGCATGGCGAACACCTGAGCAAGAAGCGCTCGTGAAGGACTGGACGCACTATTTTCCAGACATATTCCGAAGACTAAATAAGGCTTGTTCCACCTTCACGTAGGAGTTGTCCCAAACAGCTCAATACCCCTCCGCACCGGTCAAGTCTGATTGCAATACCCCGACAGCGCGTGGTGCAGGTGCGCGAGCGCTTCATCCATGCCATCGACGGCACTGGCCAATTCGTCGCGGGCCTGACGTTCACAAACGCTTTCCAATACCTCGCAGCAAACCATCAGTGCATGGGCCTTGACCATCTTTGCCCCGCCCTTGGTGCGATGGGCCAGGTCATGCAGGCCGGCAAAGTCTGCCTTGCGTTGCAGGTTCACCAGCTGCCCATGGTCTGCCTCAAGGCTGTCGAGCAAGGGCGCCAGCAGCTCCTTCACCGCGTCGATATCCCCGCCGGTCAGTTTCTCAAGGTGGCTCAAGTCAAAGTCTGCCGCCAGTTCATCCGTGGTGCCGGGCGCCACCGAAGGTGTGGCCGTGCGCCGCGCCAGGGCCGAATGCAAATCCTCAAGCCCGGTGGGTTTGAACAGGCAGCCATCCATGCCCGCCTGCCGGCAGCGCTCGGCTTCCTCGGGCTGGGCGTTGGCGGTAAACCCCAGCAACAGGCACGGCGCCAGGCCACGCTCGCTCTCCAGGGTGCGGATATCCCGCGCCAACTCATAACCGTCCTTGAACGGCATATTGCAGTCGGTAATCACCCCGTCAAAATGCCCGGACAGCCACAACTCAAGCCCCTCGACGCCATCTTCGGCGGTGGTGATCCGGTGCCCCAGGAAGCTCAATTGCCGGGCCAGCAGCAGCCGGTTGGCCGGGTAGTCATCCACCACCAGAATGTTCAGCGCGTGGGCCGGCGGAGTTTCCACGGCAACCGGTACGGGCGGCATCAGCGTGGTGTCGGCGACTGCCAGCTCCAGGGTGACATCCACCCGAGTGCCCTGCCCCAGCAGGCTGCTCAATTGCAATTGTCCCCCCATCATCTCGCACAGGTTGCGGCTGATGACCAGGCCCAGGCCCGAACCGCTGCGCGCCGATTGCGCAGTGTTGCTGCCCTGGATAAACGGGTTGAACAGGCGCTTCTGGTCTTCGACACTGATGCCGATGCCGGTGTCTTCCACCCACAGCCTGAGGTTCAAGTAGCCGCTGGCAATCGCCGACGAGCCGGACGCGCCAAGCCGCACCCGGCCGTGAGGGGTGAACTTGATCGCGTTGCTCAAAAGGTTCGACACCACTTGCTTGAAGCGCATCGGGTCCACCAGCACGTACCGATCAATCAGCGGGTCGAGCTCCACCTGCAGTACCAGGCCCCTGGCCCGCGCCAGCCCCTCGAAAACCCGCGCCACCGACGCCAGCAACTCGTGCAGGTTCGAAGGCTCGAGGGTCAGGGACAGGTGGCCCGATTCTATACGCGCGATATCGAGGATATCGCCGATCAATTCCAGCATGCCCCGTGACGCATCGGCGGCCACCTCCAGCGCATCGCGGTCGGCCCGGTTCTGCTCGGCGGCTTTCAGGGCCAGTTCGATCATGCCGATCACGGCGTTCATGGGCGTGCGAATTTCATGGCTCATGGTCGCGAGAAACGTGGTCTTGGCGCGGTTGGCCGCGTCGGCATCCTCCTTGGCCTCCTGCAACTGGCCGAGCAGTTGCTGCCTTTCGCTGACATCCACCCAGCCGGCGATCATGCCCACCACCTGCTCATTACCGTCGCGGTACGGCAGCATCCAGTGGTAGATGGTCAGGACCGCACCGCCCGGCACCTTGAGCACGCGGTCCTGGATCTGTGGCTCGCCCCGCTCCATCAAGCGCAGGTAATCCTGATGAAAAGACTCGGCCTGGGGGCGATTGCCGGTGTCGGTCTCGACCACGGTTTTACCGGTCACGTCCTCCAGCTTGAAACCGAACACATCAAGGTAAGCGCTATTGCATGCCATCAGCCGGCCCAGGCGATCACGCACATAAATCGGATGGGGCGTGCCGTCGATCAGCACGCCCATAAAGCGCATCTGATCACTCAGCGCCCGTTCGGCCTCGACGCGCTTGCGTATCAGCTGACGCAGATAAATCGCCCAGCCGAGGGTGATCAGCAACAGCAGCGCCGCCAGGCTGAAACCTTGAATAATCGCATTGCGGTGCCGCGCCCAGTAGCTGTCTTCAACCAATACCTCGCTACGCCAGTGGCCAGCCAATTCGTCCATTTCCTGGGGCGTAATACTCAGCAGCGCCTTGTCGAGGATCGAATACAACTCCAGTTGGCTGCGGTTGACGCCAAAGGCTATGCGGGCCGGCTCGGACCCGACCGTGCTGGTGATCCGCAACCGGTCACGGTACTCGCGGGCAATCATGTAGCGGGCGCTGATCAAGGTATTGACGGCGGCATCGGCACCGCCATCGGCCACCAGCTCCATGCCGTGCTCGGGGTTCTCGACGTCCACGAACTTGATGCTCGGATAGTCCTGGGCGATGCCCTCCTGCAGGCTATTGCTGCCAATCAGCGCCAGGCGCTTGCCGGCCATGTCTTCCAGGGTAAGGGGGCTGCCGTCATCAATGCGACTGACCAACACAAACGGATTGGTCAGGTAAGGCCGGGTAATGCGTACCTTGTCCGTGCGCTCGACGCTGGGGGTGACCACCGCGATCATGTCTGCACCACCGGTGTTGACCCTGTCGATTTGCCGGAGCATCGAGGTGCCGGGAATGAAGTCAAACTTCAATCCCGTGCGCAAGCTGATGCGGGCCAGCACCTCGGCGCTCAACCCTTCGAACGCGCCCTGCTTGTCGATAAATGAAACCGGCAGAAACTTGTCGAGTACCGCGACCTTTATTCTCGGGTTCTTGTCCAGCCAACGCTGTTCACTGGCACTCAAGCGCAGCCGGTCCGCCCCCAGGAACCCCAGGTTGCCGGCACTCCAGCGCCGAAGGATTTCCATCTGCTCGCTGACCGGGATCACCGCCAGTGCCGCATTGATGATCGACAGCAAGCGCGCGTTGTCCCGGGAAAATGCAAACGCGAAGGGATTGACCTCAAGTGACGAGAAATCGGCCATGCGGACGTTGTTCAGGTGGTTCCTGTTGATCAAGTAGTTGGTGCTGATTGCATCGCCGAGGTAAACATCTGCATGGCCGAACGCAACCGCGCCGATGGCCTCGAAGGTTGAAGGGAACAGCTGGATCCGGGCATTGGGGTAAAACGCCTGCACCGCGTCAGGCTGCATGTAGTGATAAAACATCGCCACACGTTTATCGGCCAGGTCGCTGCTCAGGCCCTGGCTGTCACCCGTGCGGGTGACAAGGGTCGGTTGATCCATGGCATAGGAGCGCGAGAGTACCAGCTGCGGGTCTGCCGCCTCGTAGCCGTTGGCAGATCCCACAAAATCCACCTCGCCACGCTTGAGCGCGGTGATGACTTCATCGCGATTGTCGTAGCGGCGCACTTCTATCGTGATGTTCAGCGCATCGGCGATCAGCGACGCGTAATCCGCCGTAATCCCCTCGAGTTCATCGCTGGTGCTCAACTCGAATGGTGCGTAGTCGGGCCCAGAGATGCCCATCAACAACCGGCGCCGTTCGCGCAGCCAGCTCCACTGCGTTTCATGCAACCGTACGGCGGGCGTTTCAATGACGGAATGCCCCAACAGATACAGGGTGCGCGGCTCGCCAAGCGCCAGGCCTTGTGTGCAGAGCGCGCCCAGCAGCACACTTGCGCTGAGCCACAAGACCCGAAAGTTGATCATTTCAGATCAGATGATTGCGCTGGGCGAACTTGGACAAATGCACCACCGACGACATCCGCAGCTTCTCCTTCAGTCGGGTTTTATAAGTGCTGATGGTCTTGTGGCTGAGCAACATGTCCTCGGCAACTTCCTTGTTACCCAACCCCAGCGCCAGCTTCTGCAGTACGGTCAGCTCGCGGTCGGAAAGCTCTGCCACCAGGTCCTGCTCGGTGGATTGCAAATCGTCGCGGCGCACCGAGCTGGTGGGCAGGCTCGGAAAGCAGCTGTAGTTGGACATCACGGCCTTGATCGCTTTTTGCAGCTCATCCAGCTCGCCGGTCTTGGCGACAAACCCCATCGCGCCGGCACGCATGCAGCGGGTGGAAAAAAACACCGCCAGGTAGGACGTCAGCACCAGGATCTTGCACGGCAGGCCCAGCGCCTTGATCCGGCTGATCACCTCCAGGCCACCCAGCTTCGGCATCGCCAGGTCGAGGATGATCAGCTCGGGGCGCTCCTCCCGGGCAATCTGCATGGCATCGGCGCCGTTGCCGGCCTCGAAGATCGTGTCGAAGCCTTCCTGCTTCAGCAAGTAGCGGACGGTTGCGCGGATAAATGGATGGTCATCCACGATTAAAGCTTTGCTCATAAGGCTCCCCTGGGAGGATTCAGTACCGTTACACATCACACGGGACCTATCTACCTGTGAGAAATGACAGTTCCGACGAACGGAACTGAACAGTCCTACAAGCAGCAGTCGGGTCCCTCCATTTGAACAGCGCATAACCCTAGGTAGGCGGCACCTGCGTGCCTGGCTAGTCGCAAGCGCGCAACCTTACCAATGGAACGGCGTAACAACTGAAGGGATAGTCCCAGCTGAATGTAGGATTTTTCCTCACCACAAGCATAGTAAAGAGCCGGTCCCGGGGGCGCCAAGGCGGCCTAGTCGGTGGTACTCGGACTCCAGAACGCTTGCACCACGAGGGCTGAAGTGGAAATACGCGCCACCAGCGCATCCAGTTCGTCACCGTCTACCGAGGTCACGGCCAGCGTCGCCTCGATTTCCACCTCTTCAGGACCAAAGGGACGTACGTCCACATCACTGGCCGGGTAGTTGCAGCGAGCAAGTTCGGCTTCGAGCAAGGCCAATACCGCCTTCTGCTGGGTACGCCGGGCCACCACATACAGAATGTTGGTCACCTCGGCCGACACCACGTCCAGTGGCTGGCGGTTGATGTTATTGACGATCGGGCGCAGCAGCGTGTTGGCCGCCAGCACAAACAGTGTACCGAGCAGCGCTTCGAGGATCAGGTCGGCACCGGCACAGGCACCCACCGCCGCCGACGCCCAGAGCGTGGCCGCAGTATTCAGGCCGCGCACGTTGCCTTCTTCACGCATGATCACACCGGCACCGAGAAAACCGATGCCCGAGACCACATAGGCCACGACCCGCACCGCCCCTTCGGCGCCGCCCAGGCGGTTGGCCATGTCGACGAAAATCGCCGCTCCCACCGCCACCAGCACGTTGGTGCGCAGCCCCGCCGTGCGCTGGCGGTACTGACGCTCAAACCCGATCAGGCCACCGAGAATGAAGGCCGCGGTGAGGCTGACCAGCGTGTCGATCAGCGAGTTGAGGTTGATGTTGTTGATTGCTTGCATAGGCGTCTTCCCTATTCATTACCAGCCAAACTTACGCGAGGAAACCTTCGGCCAGGTACGACCATCCTGGGCCGTGATTGAGTCACGGGCACGACAGGACAGGCCCGCCCGTCGCAAACGACAGGCGCGTCCGCAGTACCGCGATGCAAGGCATCACGTACTGTTAAGCGTCGATGAGAGGGAATTCGGAATCGGGCCAGGACTGGCCGCCATCGAAATGCCGCTTCTCGCTTCTGGGCGAGACAACGGCATCGGAAAAATGCGCGTTATCTTGCCAAGTATGTGCCGGTTATCGAGACCGGCCGACGACTGTCACTCGAACAAGTACCCACTGAGGGTCTCCGCTATTGATGAAAACGCGCGAAGCTTACGCTCCGAATTAATGAGA
The DNA here is from genome assembly GCF_013385805.1 of Pseudomonas sp. C6002. Lineage (NCBI taxonomy): Bacteria > Pseudomonadati > Pseudomonadota > Gammaproteobacteria > Pseudomonadales > Pseudomonadaceae > Pseudomonas > Pseudomonas sp. C6002. Next base: position 24,002 of record NZ_JACAPH010000011.1, read on the forward strand.
GTAAACCGTAGGAAAATTTACCCGATGGGTTTGGGCAGGTTCTTCAGGGAGGGTTCAGGTACGCACCACTGCGCAGCTCTCCCCTCCGTAGCAGCTGTCGAGCCCAAGCGAGGCTGCGTCGGCCACACTGCGATCATCAAGCCAGACACTCCACCGAGTCGCCGAACGCAGCCTCTCCCAGGCTCGACAGCTGCTACGCAGAAGACGGTCGATCACGCTCCACCAGCGCCAAATACTCATTGATCGCCCCACCCGCCAACGCCTTCACCTGAATGGAAACCCGATTCACCTGCCGCCCCATCTCGACGCCATCCCGAGTCCGCACCTGAACATACCCAAGCCGGGGCCAGAACCGCTCAGCCTTGACGTTCCCCACCACCACCGTCAACCGCAACCAGCGTGCGCCCAGGCTCACTACCCAATCCTGGAAATCGGCATGCAACTGCCGCGCAAAACCGCTGCCATGCAACGGCGTGGCCACCAACAGCAACCCGATATGCCAAACCCCGACCGCCAACAGATCCGACGCCACATTCACCACCGCAACCAACTGCCCTTCGGCATTGCGGTAGCCAATCCAATACATCCGCGTGTAGCTCCAGGTGTCGGGCAGTTCAAGAGTCAACTCATCCCGAGCCTCCGTGGGTGTGGCTGGCTCACCGTTGACCGCGAGAAAATATTCCGGGGCTGCTTCGAAAAAGCGCTGCAACTCGGCTTCACCCTCAAGGGTCAGCTCAACTACCCGAATGCCCGCTATCGAACTGCGCGGCAACTCCCCTGCTTCAACAACATCCATGTTCACCGCCCCTCAATCATCCCGCGTCAGTACTTCCAGCAACTCAATCTCAAACCGCAAATTACTGTTGGGCGTGATATGCGCCCCCATCGAGCGCTCGCCGTAGGCCAGGTGCGCCGGCACGAACAACGTGCGAATGCCGCCAACTTTCATGCCCATCAGCCCCTGGTCCCAGCCCTTGATCACGCGACCGGTGCCGATCACGCATTGAAACGGCTTGCCGCGTTCCCATGAGGAGTCGAACACCGTGCCGTCTTCCAGAGTGCCGGTGTATTGCGTGGTGATCAGGGCGCCTTTGACCACGGTTTTGCCGTCGCCGAGGCGGATGTCGGTGATTTCCAGTTCGGTGCTCATTTTTTCTCGTTTTGTGTAATGCGCGGATCGCGCCAAATGGGCGTTTTCCCAGAGTCAAACGCATTTGGCAAGCCCACATACCTCGTTTTCTCCAATAGCCTGCCAGTTCGAATGCACCAACCTACAAAAAATCACGAAAACGTACGTAAAAAAAATACAAACCACCTATTTATCTTCTTCGATACAACGAGCAGCCTAACTATCCAGAAACATAGAACATCAAGGATGACTTGTATGACCATAGGATCAGACTTCAATTACCCGGCTGATATTGCTGCCCGCGCTTCCAGAGAGAAGAGATCCACCAGAAATAAATGGCGGGGCCGTTTTCCTGGCCCACCAGACTTATGCTTCGATTATCGAGCCTTAGTAGAGCAAAAAGGCGGAATTGCAAAGGCGCCTCATTTGGACCACAAAATATGTATCATCGGGGCAGGCATCACAGGCCTTACTGCAGCAAGAGAACTGTATCGCTGCGGCTTTAAAGACATATCCCTGATCGAGAAATCCAAAAGAATCGGAGGCAGACACCTTACCGTTCTTGGTGGACAGCGCTCCAACAATACAGGACGACCGCCCTTTGAAATGGGCGCGATGCGTATGCCCTTTTTTAATCGATCTGATGAAAACCCCACTGAAGGCCGATCCATGATGGCCTATTACACCAAAGCGTTTGATCTTGTTCATTCAAACTTCCCAAATCCGGGAAGCCCGTGGGTCACATCAACCGGGATCTACTTACGCGAAGGGAGTATAGATAATAGTAGTCAGCCCACCATGCTGATCTGGAAAAACAAAGATGGTATAACGCCTCCACCTGGCGAGACCCTGAGTGCAGTGTCTGCAAAATGGCGAAACTTTGCGAACCGTATGACTCAGAAAGTTGCGGAATTATACGGAAGCGAGCAATGGGAATTATTTTGGACCAGGGTAGTTGAAAAGTACGAAAGCATCTCGTTTAGGGATTTAGTGAAAATGCCGGTTATTGAGTCTTGGCACAAGGAACGCCCCGGTGACTTCGGTGGCATGGGCATGACGACGCAAGAGTCGGCTGTGTTCTATGCAATTGGAATAGGCGATGGCAGTTGGGGAGCATTTTATGACATTTGCTCGCTTTATCCCCTGCGGACTGCGATTTTTGGTTTCAGCAGTCACCTCCAGCTAATTCATGGCCGGGTCAAACTGGATGGCGAGGCAGTCGACTCGCCGCACCTGAGAAGCCCGGCCGTTTTTGACTCTCGGGGACTAGAGTTTAATAAGCCCAGCTACAAAGGTCTCGGGGCCTTGGCAGAATGTCTGCTCTTTATGAGTACTCCTGAAATAAGCGACTCCGTGTATGACCTCAGCCTCAAGAAGACGGATGGATTACTGACCGACTCTCCAGTAAAAAAACTGGAAAAGCTGAGAAATGGGAAAACGCGCGTTTATTATCATTGGAATGCTAGTAACCCCAAAAAAACTGAAGTCTGCCATGCCGACTTCGACTCGGTCATCATCACGCTCCCCTCCTGGATAATCGAAACACAAATACTGCTTGAGGGTTTCGATGAAGAGATGCTCCCTTACGACACGATAAATGCCTATAAAACTGCTCACTGGGAAACCAGCTGCAAAGTGTACGCCCCGTTAAAAAAAACCTTCCTGTCCAAAAACACGAAGATCCCGCAAGCCATCGTTACCGACAGTTTCATACATGATGTATATACCTATCGCTATAACGAGCATCACACCTATGACTGCATACTCTTGAGCTACACCTGGGAAGATGACGCAACAAAGTTATCTTCACTAAGTGACAAAGAGTTAATAACCAAGTGCATAGAAGAGCTGGATAGAATCCTGGTCAAATCCACTAACATCCAAGAAAAAATCTCTCCATACATCGGCCACGAGCAGGCCATCGTGCAACGCTGGATGAATGACCAAAACTCATTGGGATGCGCAAAATTGTACAGACCAGGAACCTACTATGAGGCTGTCAGCTTAATGAAATACAATAAGGACTACTCATTCAAGTCTGGACTTTACCTCTGCGGCGAATCTTTTTCAGTAGATGCCGGATGGACAGAGCCTTGTTTCAGGGGCGCAATAGATACCGTCATAAATATCTGCAATAGAACTGGCGCCCTCTTCAATGGAGGATTCTCAATGCAAGACTATCCAGAATACAAAACAGAGTATTCACTCCCAGCAAAATAAACACACCATGCAAAAGCCTTGGCAGAAGCAAACTACATTGCTATCGGACGCGTCCGACTTTCATTTAAACATCAGGTCGCCTCTTATAAACATCCAGCCACTTCTGGCTGAATAAAAATAAGAGGTCACCCGCAATGAGCGATCCAACAAGCCCTGTTCGCATAGCTGTCGTACAGTTTGATCCCCAGGTCGGAATGGAAAACCGGGAGCGCAACCTGCGTCATAGCCTTGAGCTGGCGACGGAAGCAGTGAGCGGCGGTGCCAATCTGATCGTGCTGCCAGAGCTTTCTAACTGTGGCTATTTCTTCTCCAGCCGTCAGGACGCGTTTGATCATGCCGAGGCCATTCCGGGTGGGCCAAGTGTGCAGGCCTGGACAGATTTTGCCTGTAAACATCAGGTGTACCTGGTGGCAGGCCTCAGCGAAATTTCCGCTATGCAGCTGTTCAATACGGCTGTATTGCTGGGGCCGGATGGCTTTATTGGCAAGTACCGCAAGGCCCATCTGTGGAACCTGGAGAAGCTCTGGTTCACTCCCGGCGATACAGGATTCCCCGTTTTCGAAACACCCATAGGCCGTATTGGCCTGTTGATCTGCTGGGACATTTGGTTTCCCGAGGTGCCACGCATCCTCAGCCAGCAAGGCGCCGATATTATTTGCAGCCTCAACAACTGGGTGTGGACCCCGCCGCCGTTGTTCGACGACGCGGGGAAGTGCATGGCGTCGTATCTCACGATGACCGCCGCCCACGTCAATAACGTGTTTATCGCTGCCGCCAGTCGTATCGACGAGGAGCGCGATGCGCGTTACCTGGGATGTTCGCTCATTGCCGGTACCAATGGATGGCCCATCGGTACGGTGGCGTCGGCGAATCGGCAGGAGATCCTTTTCGCCGATGTCGATCTCACCAGTGCCCGCAGCGCGCCTATCTGGAACAGTCTTAACGACTTGCAGCGGGACCGGCGTGCTGATCTTTACGACCAGATGCTCGGGTACACCCAGCACCCTGCCCTGCCACGCTGATCGGAGGGTGCATCATGGAAAGCCTCTTTGAAAAGCCGCGTGCAGGGCGCTCCCGGGCCGATAACACCGTCATAGTTCTGGGTCTTGCCAGTGCTTTGCTGATTCTATGGATAGCCCTTATTTACCCTTGGCCTGGATATGCCGATATGGTGACCAGCCTTCCACATCCCAGTGCGTGGCTGCGCTGGGTGTTGGGTGATATCAGCGAGGTCGCGTTCTACAAACACGAACTGGCGTCACTGGGCCTGCTGGGCGGTGCGTATCTGGCGTGGTGGGCCAGCCGCACGGGCAAGTCCTGGCAGGGCTTTGCTATCTCGTACGGCACAGGGCTGTGGCCGTGGCTGATAACCAGCTCCTTACTCGGCTTGCTGCTAAGCAACGCGTTATGGGGCTGGACGGTGACCGCTGACACTTGGCAACCGACGTTTGCAGCGTTTGTTTCGCTGCCGGCGGCAATGGTGCTGATGTTCGGAGGTGGCTGGAAAGTGACGCTCAACGGCGCCGTACTGGGAGGTTTACTGGTCACGCCGATGTGTTTGTTGATCGTTAATTACGTCTGCATACCGCTGGGCTTGCCGGTGGTGATCGGAAATGTGCTTGGGATGGCGGTTGGCAGTGTGATTGCCTTTGTATTGTGCCGTCACGTGCCGGTCCTGGTACGAAGCGATTACACAGCGCCGCAAAGGCCCGCCCCGCTGAAGCCACCGACTTATGGTGTGGTGTGGAGCGTGCGGAGGGTATTGGCTGACTTTTCCGAAGCGCCGTTCTTCGGCAATGAGCTGGCCAGCCTTGGCTTGCTGGCGGGTGTGTTACTGGCTTACGCGCTGAACCCGATGAGCCCGGCCTATGGATCCGGCCTGATACTGCACCTGATCGGCGCGCAAGCGCTGACATCAGCGCTTGGCGTGGTGATCTGGCGACATCAGTGGATAAAACGAGGCTGGTATCCCACGTATGTCCCGCTGGTATCGGTAGTCCCGGCAGCCGTATTGACCCATGGCGGCAGCTGGATGGTGATGGGGTCCAGTGCGTTGCTCGGCGCGCTGATGGCGCCGCCACTGGCCTGCGCGATTGCAGGACGGTTACCACCGCACTTTCATCCTTATATCGGCAACGTAATCTCAATGGCGCTGAGCACGTTGGCGGTAGTGCCATTGGTGGGATGGTTAGCCGTTTAGCTCCGCTCTCCTACGCCGGGCAAAGGACTGCCCGAGCACTTAAAGCCAATGCCAGAACCGGCTCCAGAACCCACGCCCCAGATCATTCTTGCAGCCCGCATATTGCGCCGCATACATCTGCGAACGCGCCTGAACCTTGCCTGCCACCGGCATCAGCCAGGCTTTGCTCGCGTAGGTACGCTGCCGGTAACCGCCCCAGCCTTCGTGGTAATTCAGGTACTGGCCGTAGGCATCGTATTTGTATACGCCGTTGATGGTGTAGGTCTTATCCATGTACCAGCCGACAAAGTCGATGGCGTCGTCAAAGTCCTGCCGGCTGGCGCCGTAGCGTCCGGTGCTTTTCTGGTAGTCGCTCCACACTTCGTCCTTGGCCTGGGCGTAGCCGGAGGCCGTAGACACACGACCCCAGGGGATGATCCACAGCAGGTACTTGCGTGGGGTCTTGGCGTCCTGCCGGAAGCCCGATTCCTGATACATGATCGCGAACGGCACCTGGATCGGCACGCCCCAGCGCGCCTGGGTCACCTTGGCGGCGTCGTACCAATCGTCTTTTTCGCGGAAGATGCCGCAGATGTCGTTGGGGGTGCGGGGTGGCGAGGTGCCGCATCCCGCCAATAAGGCGGTGAGCAGCAACAGCCCTGCGGTTTTTCCTGCGTTCAAAAGCTCACCGTCTCGTCGTGAGAATAAAAGGCGGGCAGTTTACTCGTTCGCCGGGGTTCCTGCAGAGGTGAAAGCAACACGAATCCTGTGGCGAGGGAGCTTGCTCCCGCTGGAGTGCGAAGCGCTCCCGGACCGGTTGACGCGGTATGCCCGAGGCACTGCGATCATCGGTTTTGGGGCTGCTGCGCAGCCCAGCGGGAGCAAACTCCCTCGCCACATTTTGGTGGGTGGTTCAGGCAGTGACGACCGCCGTCAGTTCCAGTTCCAGCAGGCCGTTGCTGGGTAATCCCGCCACGCCCACCGCCGAACGCGCATGCCGGCCGTGCTCGCCAAACAGCTCAATCAACAGTTGCGACGCGCCGTCGACAACCTTGGAGAAGCCCTGGAAACCTTCCCCGCCAAACACAAACCCGCGAACGAACAGGATGCGCTCGACGTTCTCCAGCCCTACCGCCTGGTCCAGCACGCTCAAGGCCCGCAGCACACAGGTCCGCCCTGCTTCGTTGACCAACTCCGTAGAGGTCTGGTCCGTCACCGGCCCGGTAATCACGCTGTCACCCTGCCGACAAACCTGCCCGCTGACATACGCCACGCCTCCATGAATCGTCACCGGCACGTAGTCCCCCTTGGGGCTCGGCGCTTCGGGTAACTCCAGCCCGAGGGCTTGCAGTTTTTCGCGCACGCTCATGCCGGTTCCTCGACAAATTCCACATGCCCACCCAGCCAGCAGCCTTGCACCTGCCCCGCTGCATCCCGGCGAAACCGCAGGGAGATTTGCGAAGGTCGGCCCATGGCCCGGCCCTGGCGGATGTGCACCGGGCGATCATCTGCCGTCACCAGGCCATTCTCCAACAAGCCAAACGCCAACGCGGCAGCCGCGATGCCGGTGGCGGCGTCTTCCGGGTAACCCGAGGACTTGGGAAACTGCCGCGCATCAAACTGTCGCCCGTCCAGATCCGATGGCGCATAGGGGTACAAACCGGTGGAGCCGATGCGCTCGCACAGTTGCTGCATCCGCCGGTAATCCGGTTTCAGGCTATCCAGTACCGCCACGCTTTTCAGCGCGATCAGGGTTTTCACCCGGCTGGTGCAAGCGTTTTGGATCGGCAGCGGTGCCAGTTCGTTGGAAGTGATGCCGAGCACCGACAGAATCTCGGCCTCGACTTCGGCATCGTTCAACGCCTCGACCTGGCCCTTGGGCTGGCTGATTTCCACCTGGATATCCGGGGTGCCCGCAGCGGTGATCCGCGCATCCACCGGACCGCTCAGGGTCGATAACGTCAGGCGGTCCTTGTGCAGCATGCCCAAGCGATCCAGCAGCCACACCGCTCCCACGGTGGCGTGGCCGCACATTTCCATCTCGTGGTTGGGCACCCAGAAGCGCAAGGCAAAATCGAACTCGCTGCCAACCGGTGCGGCGAACACGAAGCCGCACTCATGGCCATAGTCGCGGGCGACTTGCTGCATGTCGGCATCGCTCATGCCATCGGCGACGGCCACGGTTGGCGCGGGGTTGCCGCCACGGGCGGTGGCGGGAAAAACATTGACCAGGTGAACCTCGGGCGTCATTTCGCCTCTCCCTGAAGGGTGGAAACAGTCGGCGCCACGGCGTCGACGATGGAGTTGGTGTAAACCTGCTGCGGGTCGAGTTCGACCGGGTCGCTCTCCACAGCGTTCATGAAGCGGATGTTTTTCTCAACGCCGTCTTTCTCGATGCGCGGCGTGGCCGGGTAGGACGGCAGCGAAGCGGTCCAGGCTGCATTGAAGATGGCGGCGTCGGTGTGGGCGAAATACGGGCGCACCGACTCGCGAGCCTTGTCCGGGTCGCTGGCAATCAGGTGTTCGGCACGCCACAGGGCGCGGACCATTTTTTCGGCCGTGACCTTGTTGCTGGCCAGCCAGTCTTCACGGGCAATCATCGCAGTGAAGAGGAAGCCGTCCAGGGGTTTGTATTCGCCCTTGGCCAGGTCCATCAACACAAAGCCGCCTTGCTTCTCGGCGGTGGTGATGGTGGGTGGCGACAGCGAGAAGCCGTTGATGCTGCCCTGGGAAAACGCCGCGAGCATGTTTGGCGCGCCGCCGATGGGCATGATGGTGAAGTCTTTGTCCGGGTTGAGCCCCGCATCCTTGGCCAGGTAGCGCACCAGCATGTCGGTGGTGCTGCCAGGGCCGGTGACACCGATCTTCAAGCCCTTGAGGGCCTGGGCACGGGCGGCCAGGGATGAGGTGGCCGACACGCCGGCCTTTTGCGCCGAGGCACCGTCGATCACCACGGTGCTGCCGAACTGAGTCTGCACGGCGGCGAACGCCTGGACATTCTGGCCTTTGGTGCGGGCGCGCACCGCGACGGCGGGCAGGCCGACGTACGCATCCGCATCACGCCCCAGCACGGCGGTGAGTGCTGCCGAGCCGCCTTTCTGGAATACGATGACGTCCACATTCAGGCCTTCATCGGCGAAGTAGCCTTGCTTCTGCGCGACGTAGATCGGCACATAGAGGAAGCCTTCGCTGGGGAACGCCAGGGTGACTTTGGTCAGGTCCCGGGCCTGCGCGGCGGGCAGGCATGAAGCGAGTAAAACGCTGGCGATGAACAGTGGTTTGAACATGATCAAGCTCCACAAAAATAAGGGGTTAAACCGCAACTTCACGTTCCGCTTCGTTGGCCTTCCACGGCATCAACTTGCGTTCGGCCAGCTTCACCGCCGTGTTCAGGATCAGCGCGAGGGCGATGATCCCCACCAGTGCGGCAAATACACCGGCGGTATCGAACTGCGAGGCTGCATCCGAGAGCAGGTAGCCCAGGCCCCGGTTGGCGGCGATGATCTCGCCCACCAGCGCGCCGATCAGCGCATAGGGCACCGACAGGCGCAGGCCGGTGAATACCCAGGTGAAAGCGGACGGGATGACCACCATGGTCAGCAGGTCGCGCTCCTTGGCGCCCATCAGGCGCAGGATGGTCAGTTGCTCGCGGGACACGTTGCGCACGCCGCTGTAGGTGTTGAGGAACACCAGGAAGAACACCACGGCCGCGGTCAGGATGACTTTCATCGGCAAGCCGATGCCGAACCAGAGGATGAACAGCGGCGCCAGCGCGACTTTCGGCAAGCTGTAGAAGGCGGTCAGGAACGGATCGAGAATATCCGCCAGCAGCTTGGCGCGGCCCAGCACCAAACCGGCGATCAAGCCTGCGAGGGAGCCGAAGAAGAAGCCCAGCACGGCTTCCAGGGTGGTGATGCCGGCGTGATAGAAGAACACCCCGTTCATGAGGATTTTCCACAGGCTTTGCGCCACCGCCGAAGGCCGGCTGATGAAAAATTCCACGCCGAACCAGCGGGACACACACTCCCAGAACACCAGCAGGAAAATCAGGAACAGCAAGCGATAGACCTGGATCATACGACCTCCAGCGAGTGAGCCAATGAGGCGGGATCGGCAGCACCGGCGACGTCGGGCGCCAAGCGTTTCCAGAGGGCGGCGCAGAGTTCCACGTAGCGTGGGTCGGAGCGCAATTGCACCAGGTTGCGTTCACCGCCCAAGGGAATATCGAGCACATGGTCGATGGTGCCCGGGCGACCGGCGAACACCACGCAGCGGTCCGCCAGCGCGATGGCTTCATCGACATCGTGGGTGACGAACAGCACGGTCTTGTTGAGCTTGCGGCACAGGCGCAAGAGTTCGGTCTGCAGGGTCAGGCGCATCTGCGCATCAAGGGCGCCGAAGGGTTCGTCCATCAGCAGGGTTTCCGGGTCGCTGGCCATCAAGCGCGCCATGGCCGCGCGTTTGCGCATGCCGCCGGAAAGCTGGTTGGGGTAGCTTTCGCCAAAACCGGTGAGGCCCACCAGCGCCATCAGCTCCTCGACGCGACTGTCGATCCGGGCCTTGGGCATGCGGCGGATTTGCAGCGGCACGGCGATGTTGCCGGCCACGGTGCGCCACGGCAGCAAGTGGTCGGCCTGGGTCATGTAGCCGACACGGGTGTTGACGCCCTTGACCTCGGCGCCGTCGTAATGCACCTGGCCCTCCGTGGGGCCGAAGAGCCCGGCGGTCATGTTAAGCAAGGTGGACTTGCCGCACCCCGAAGGGCCGACCAGGGTGATGATTTCGCCCCGCTGAACTTCAAGCGATACGTTGCGCACGGCCACAAACTGGCGGCCCTCGACTTTGAAGCTTTTTTGCACCCCTGCGAAACTGATAAAGGGTTTTGCACTCACCGCCCCTCCTCGTCCGGTAGGCCGGACTTGTTTGTTGTTGACGGGGTGAGGATGAACGGATGACGGATTTGCGGCGCACGGGATCGGGCCGGATCATGCGCGGGATCGGGACATCAAAAACGTTGAGGCGGTATCAGCCGCGGCGCCACTCATCCGGCGATACGCCCAGCACCCGGCGAAACACATGGGCCAGGTGTGACGGTGACTCATAGCCGACGTTATTGGCGATCTCCAGCACCGACATGCGGGTGTGCCGCAACAACGTCTGCGCGCGCTCCAGGCGCAGGCGCTGGACGTACGCCAGCACCGTCTCGCCGGTGTGCAGCGCGAACAGCCGGGTCAGATGGCGGCGCGACATGTGAAACGTCTCGGCGATTTCATCCAGCCCCGGCGCATGTTCGAGGTTGCCTTCCACGTACGCCTTGACGTCACGCACCAGCATGGCGCCGTGGCGCTCGGTAGATGAGCGTTGCAGGCTCGGCTGGCTGAGGGAAATCGCCAGGCATTCGAGCAGCAGCAAGTGATCGGCCTGGGCCACCTGGCGGCGGCGGTCGATGTACAGGTCGGGCTGGCTGAAGGCTTTTTTTGCCAGGAGCAGATGGTGCAACGGCGCGGAGGTTTGCCAGATGCCCAGGGTGGGCACGCGCAGCAAGCGGTTGGCGTCACCGGACAGGTCACGCAAGGCGTAGTGCATGTAGTCGGGATCGACGTAGAACGCCACGTGGCCCTGGCTGGCGGTGAGTGACGAGGAGGAATGGCTGGATTGCGGCGGCACCAGTACGAACTGGCGGTCGATCACCGAGGTGGTGCGCCCGCTTTCTTCATCCTTGAAACGCAACAGGCCGTGCTCGGGCACCATCAGCATGAATTCGTCGTGGGCATGGGCCCCGGTTTCATAGGCGCCGTTGGAGTTGAAGACGCTGTAGATGTCGCGCATCGCCAGGCACTGCCAGTGGATGTTGGAGTGCTGACACTAGCATGTTTGGTGCCAGCGAAGCATTGTGGCGAGGGAGCTTGCTCCCGCTGGACCGGGCTGGCGCTCCAGTGCGTAGCGCGCCCCTCTTTTTGGGGCCGCTTCGCAGCCCAGCGGGAGCAAGCTCCCTCGCCACATAGATCACCTCAGGTCATGATCAGGCCAACGGTACACGACGGGTGGAAATCGCCAGGCGACCCACACCGAAGCTCAACGCTGCGCCCAGCAGCAACATCAACAAGGTGCTCCACGCAGCACGGGACAGTTGCTTGGCCGCGACTTCACCGGCTTCACGGGCTTTCTGTTCAGCCTGTTGCTTCAGTTCGTCGACCTTCTGCACGGCCTGCTGGTAGGCCTGGGCGTAGTTGTCGACAATCTGGGTGGCCTCAGCCTGGCTCTTGCCGGTACGGGCCGCAACAATGTTGACCAGTGCCTGCTTGTCCGCCGCGTTCAACGCCGGCTCACCGGAAGCCTTGACCCGCTCGAACCACTGCTTCAATTCATCACCAGCCTGGGCTGGGTTGGTCGCGGCATCGTTGGCCGACTGCTTGCCGTCCGCAGCCGCCTGATCGGCTTTTTGCTCAACGTTGGCCGGGTCCAGTTCAGGTTTGCCGCTCTGCTTGAGCAGTGTGTCGAGCTGACCTTGCAGGCTGTTCCAGTCCAGCTTGATGCCCTGCTCATTCAGTTGCTGCTTGACGCTGTCGCTGATACCCGGCGCCACGGCGGCGATCCCGCTGCCGGCAGCCGACAGGCCCTTGCCGACGACATTGCCCGCCGCTCCCACAACGCTGGTGGCCAGCGCGGCCAGCAGCCAGGTGGTGAGCAAGGTGGTGATGGTCCAGCTCAGCACGCCGTGCAGGCCGCCGCGATCCGGCGCGGTGCGCCCGGCCACGAATGCACCGGCACCGATTGCCAGCAGCGTCGAGACAAACAGCCAGATCCCGGCACCGGTGCCGAAACCGCTCAGCGGGTTACCCGCGGCCATCGGGTCTACCGCGCTGGCGCCAATCGCGGTGCCAAGTACGCTCAATACCAGATAGGTCACCAGGGCAATTGCACTACCGGCCAATACCGAGCCCCAGGACACACGAAACAGCGAACGGTTGGTTTCATAGACAGTGGTCATGTTAAATCCTTTGAACAGTGGGTAGGTGGCCAGTTTGGCGAGGCACCTGCCCTGCGGTCTCGACACAATTGCACTAGGCGCACTGGTGCATTCGCACCCCGCGCCGGGCACTTTCTCTGCACTATCCTGAGCCTCAGGTGTCGTACTTCCCATGCGACTTACCCCAGGAGAAACCATGAGCCAGGCCGTCCTCGCCAAAGAAACCAACCGCCGCCAACTGCAGCAGATCATCTCCGGCTTGTCCGATGGGGTGATCCTCGCCGAGGCCGACCAGACCATACTCTGGGCCAATGAAGCCGCGCTGCTGATGCATGGCGTGGATAAAGTCGAAGACCTGGGTGCCAACACCAAGGAATACGCCGCGCGCTTTGCCTTGCGGTATCGCAACAACCACCCGTTGGTGCTGGAGAATTATCCTCTGAGCCGGGTGGCAGACGGTGAAGAGTTCAGCGATGTGGTGGTGGAAGTCACCCCTACCGGCGACGAGGAAAAAGTCTGGGTGCATCGCCTGCGCAGCCTGGTGCTCGACGACGCGTCGGGCGAGCCGGAATTGCTGGTGTTGATCCTGAGCGACGCCACCGAATGGGCCAGCGCCGAACAGCGCTTCGAAAAGACCTTCAATGCCAACCCGGCGCCGGCGGTGATTTGCCGCCTGAGCGACCTGCGCTACATCAAGGTCAACCAGGGCTTCCTGGAGATGACCGGCTACAACCGCGACCAGGTGATCGGCCACTCGGTGTATGAACTGGACGTGCTGGAACAGGCCGAAAACAAGGACCTGGCCGTCAAGCGCCTGGGCGAAGGCGCGACCATTCCACAGATGCAAGCCGAACTGAAACTGCCCGAAGGCGGCAGCAAACTGGTGATCGTGGCCGGCCAGCCGCTGGACATGAATGAGGAAGACTGCATGCTGTTTTCCTTCACCGACCTGGAGCCTCGCCGCAAGGCCGAAACCGCCCTGCGTCAGAGCGAGGAACGCTTCGCCAAGTCGTTCCGCCTGACGCCGGTGCCGACCCTGGTGTGCAACGCCGCCAACCGCCAGGTGGTGGATATCAACGAAGCCTTCATGACCATCACCGGCTATACCAGTGAAGAACTGATCGGCAAATCCATCGAAGACATCGACTTTATCGACAGCCCCCAGGCCTGCACGCAACTGTTCACCACCCTGGAAAAAGCCGGCAACCTCGACGGCCTCGACCTGAAGATTCGCAAGAAAGGCAATGAGCTGATCGACTGTGTGCTGTCTGCCGACACCGTCAGTATCCAGGATGTGCCCTGCTACCTGCTGGTGCTGATGAACATCACCGAACGCAAGCGCTCCGAGCTGGAACTGGTGGCCGCGATCGAGGAAGTGATGCAGGACGCCTCATGGTTCAGCCAGACGCTGATTGAAAAACTGGCCAACGCCAAGAGCGTCAACAGCCCCAATGTACCGAACATTTCCTTCACCGACCTGACCGCCCGGGAGCGCGATGTACTGGGCTTGATTTGCGAAGGCCTGGCCGACAAGGAAATCGCTTCGCGCCTGAAACTGGCACCCAACACCGTGCGTAACCATGTGGCCACGGTGTACTCCAAACTGGGGGTGCATAGCCGTAGTGCAGCCATCGTGTGGGCCCGTGAGCGCGGGCTGTTTGCCGGTGAGTTGCGGGTTAAAAAGCCGAAATAGAGTGCAAATGCACTAGTGCGACCGGTGCAAATTCGCCTTATTGCGCGGGGGTGCACTGCTTAACCTTGAAGGGTGGGCACAGGGCTTCGGGTCCTGTGCCGTTGAGATGTCATGCCCTTTAAGGAATCCATCATGAAAAGCGAACAAGTCAAAGGCGCCGTCGAAAAAGTGGCCGGCAAGGCTCAAGGTTTTCTGGGTGATCTGACCGGTGACGAACGTCTCCAGGCCGAGGGTGTAGCTCGCCAGGCCGCTGGCCAGTTGCAGCAAACCTACGGTGACGCGCTGGACACCGTTGGCGATTTCGCCAAGCAAAAACCCCTGGCAACGGTTGCGATCGTCGCCGGTGTCGGCCTGCTGCTGGGCCTGTTGCTGCGTCGTCGCTGAGGAGAACCCTGATGTTTACGCTCTCCCAACTGCGCAACTGCATCGAAGAGGCCCTGTCGCCCCTGACCTGCGAATTCACCCTGTGCCGTGACGCGTCGTTGACGCTCAAGGTCTTCGACGCCGAAAGCGGCCGGGTGGATTTGGTGGTCACCGGGATCAGCGCCAACAAGCTGCAGACCCCGCAGGAAGTGGAAAAGATGGTCGACGAGTTGCGGTACGAATTGCAGAGCAACACCGTCGGTAAACTCAGGCTGGATGACCTGCCGCTGCGCCCTTTGTAGGAGCGGGCTTGCTCGCGAAAAACGCCCAGGCACCGCGTTCATTCAGGCGTGGCGCGTTATCGTTAACGACCTTCACGAGCAAGCGTGCTCCTACAGTAGGTCGCGGGCTTTCAACGACGCCCCGATAAAATAGAACACCCCTCCCCCGACAATGAACGCTGCCAACATGTAGAACATGTAGTGGGCCGGCAGGTTGGCCAGCACCAGCCCGCACAGCACCGGCCCCAACGCAGCGCCGAGGTTGGAGAGGTTTTGCGCCCCGTAGTACATGCCCCGCAGGTTGTCCGGGGCGATGCGGTCGATGAACATGTACTCGGCCGGAAACACCACGATTTCGCCCACGGTGAAAATCGCCATCGCCAGGATCCACCACCACACGTTGCTCGCCAGGGCAAAGCCAATCACCCCCAGCATGAACATGCCCAGGCCGAAGATCAGCCACTGGCTCAGGTAGCGGTGGGAAATGCGCCGGCCAATCGCGTATTGCAGGGCAATCACCAACACCGCGTTGGTGGTGAGTACCGCGCTGATGATGGTGTAGGTGTATTCGGCGGTAGTGGTGGTCACCAGGTACTGCGACAGGTACGCGGTGAACTGGCCGAACACCACGGCACTGAGCAGGCCGCCGACGGTGAAGCACACCAGTCGGTGATCCCGCAGCAATACACGCCCCACCGCGAGGAACGACACCGGCTTTTGCGTGGTGTCTACCGTGGCCAGCGTGCGGTCGCCCCAACGCCAGTACAGCAGGAAAAAACCGAAGCCCAGGACCGCCGACAGGATAAACGGCAAGCTGATATCGAGCTTGGCCACCATCGCGCCAAAAAACGGCCCTACGGCATAGCCGATATTGGTCAGGGTGTACTTGATGGAAAACGCTTCGCTGCGCTCATCTTCCGGCAACAGGCTGGCAAACCCGGACTTGATCGCGATGTCGATCACCGCGTACGCCAGGTTGATCAGGATCAGGCAACTGTAGAACGACCAGATTTCCCGGGCCAGCACCGTGCCGACAAACCCCAGGGCAAACACCACACTCAAGCTGAGCAATAGCCTGTAGCTGTTGATGCGGTCTACCAGGAAACCGCCGTAGACACTCAGCAGCGAGCCGACGATCAACGAGCTGCCGATCACCAGGCCGACCTGGCTGATGTCGAGGGCAAAGTGGTTGGTGAGGTAGATCACCAGGTACGGAAAGGTGATGGCCTTGGCCAGGGTGAGGATCAGCGTGGCCGACAACAACAGGTTCACGGTACGCGGGTAATTTCTTATTGTGGCAAGCATCCTGCTCTCATTCCGGTCAAGGTAAAGGGACCATTGCGGCCCGCAGCGGACGTACCTTAACGCAAAACAAGAAGAAAAAAATGCTGATTTATGCATTTATGCAAAAATCAAATCCAGCGGGATGAAGCGCGATCACCCATCCCGCCGAACGCTTTATTTTTTAACGGGGGTGATGTCGAGAATCGTGCCGTTGGTGGTTTTGAGCAATACGTACTTGTCGTTCACTCGGGCCCACTGGCTGTCTTCTTCCGGCTGCTTCAGGCCACGTTTCTTCCAGTCGGCAATGGCCGACTCCTTACGCATCAGAATGTCTGGCGCGCGGTCTCCCGTCTTGAGGTCGCGGGTATTGATATTCGAAGGCTGCACGGTTTTTTGCGGGGTATCCGCGGCCTGGACGGTGAGACTCGCGGCGGACAGGCTCGCGGCAACCAGCAGGCAGGCAACAAGGGATTTGGACTTCATGGGCACTTCCTTCAATGAATGACGCGTAAAGATTCCGACCGCAGCGGCGTGGAATCATTCAGCGCCGTGATGGAAGCGGCAGATGGATGGACGGCCAGCG
Source organism: Pseudomonas sp. C6002 (assembly GCF_013385805.1). Classification (NCBI taxonomy): domain Bacteria; kingdom Pseudomonadati; phylum Pseudomonadota; class Gammaproteobacteria; order Pseudomonadales; family Pseudomonadaceae; genus Pseudomonas; species Pseudomonas sp. C6002. The sequence goes on from NZ_JACAPH010000011.1 coordinate 40,704, forward strand.
ACCGGGCCGGCGATTAATCAGATAAGATTGGTTCCTTTTTCCAGCCGCTCAGGAATTCCAATGACTGGTACCCACGTCATCATCATTTTCGTGACCGTTGTCACCTTGCTCGCGCTCTACGTGTTCGGCACCTACAGGGAACTGGTGGCCCTGCTCGATCGCTGCAAAAAAGCCTTCGGCCAATTCAAGGAGGCCGAACAACAATTGGCGGCGGCGCAAAATGCCTCGTCACCCACCGCAGAAATCGCCAGCCTGGAAAGCCGTGTCGCGTTCACCCGCCAGCTCTTCCACGACTCGGTCAACAACTACAACACCTACAAGCACAAGTCGCCGACCTCGGTGGTGGCCGAGCTGCTCGGGCATCGTGATGATGTCAGCCTGTCGGGGTTCGAGGCCAAGCGTACGGCCTGACCTGCCGGCGCTTACACAGGTGCACGCTGACGTGTTGGCGTGCCCTGATGAAACACCATCTGCCACTGCCCGCCGCTTTCGCGCCACACCGAACTGCGCAACGACTCCCCCGCCGCATTTGCATCCGTCGCCGCGCGCTGGCAGCGATACGTCACCAACGCCACGCCTTCGGCCAGCACCCTCATTGCAAAGTCACTGATGCTACGGACTGAAAACACCTCATCCTGCAGCCCTTCGATCACCTCGGCCTTGCTGCCCCACACATTGCCACTGGCACCAAATTCGACGAAATCATCCGCCAGCAGCACCGACAACCGCGCCGCATCTGCACGGGTGGTGCATTGGTGCAGCTCCTGTTCCAGGCGGCGTAAATGCTCTGCCAACTCCATACCCATTGCCCTCGTGAAATTAATCCTGTAATTTTTCATGAAATTTCCTGATAAGAATTTCACGAAGCGCCCATGGACAAGCAAGAAGAACTCGACGCCCTGGCGATCCTGATCCACGACCTGCGCAAGCACAAGAAGCTCACCCTGGCGCAACTGGCGCAAAAGATCGAGCGTTCCGTGGGTTTCCTGTCCCAGGTTGAACGCGGCCTGTCGCGCCCGACCGTGGCCGACCTCACGGCCATCAGCCACGCCCTCGGTGTGCCCACCACCTATTTCTACAGCCTGTCCAAACCCAAGGCGGTGGACTGGGTCACCCGCCCCAACGAACGGCGCACGGTGTATTACGCCAATGGCATCACCGACATCCTGGTGTCGCCGAGCATGCACGGCGCGTTCTCGATCCTCGACAGCCTGCTGGCCCCCGGTGCCAACAGCGGCGAACAAACCATGAGCGACCGTGCCGAACAGGCCGGTTACGTGCTGGAGGGCGAGTTGACGCTGTGGGTCGAGGGCGAGCCGGACTCGGTCACCCTGGGCCCCGGCGACAGCTTCCACCTGGCCAGTTTTGCCCACTGCCGCTACGGCAACCTGACCGACCTGCCAGCCCGCGTGCTGTGGGTCTACAACTAGGAGCAACACCCGTGAAAAGCCATGCTTCCACGCTTTTGGCCGAAGTCCGGACCTTTCGCCAGAACCATCCCGATGTGCGCTACGTCGACCTGATTGCCCTGGACATTCCCGGGCATTTCTACGGCAAGCGCTACCCGGTGGAGATGCTGGAAAAGGTCGCCGCCGGCAGCCCGTTGAAACTGCCGCAGAACGCGGTGCTGCTGGGTGCCCAGGGCGGCCTGTTCAAGATCGGCGACTATTGCTTCCACGACGGCGACCCGGACGCCAACCGCCGCCTGGTGCCCGGCACCCTCAAGCCGGTGAGCTGGGAGGCGCAGCCGCTGGGGCAGATGTTGATCACCTCCGACGGCACCGAAGCGCCCATCGAATTCGAACCCCGGGAAGTACTGGCCAAGGTGCTGGAACGCCTGCAGCGCAAAGGCATTCACCCGGTGGTCGCGTTCGAGCTGGAGTTCTACCTGTTCGACAAAAAGCTCAGCGACGGCCTGCCGCAATTTGCCCGCGACCCGCTGAGTGATGACGCGGACGACCAGCCCAACTTGCACATCGAGCGCCTGTCACGCTTTGCGCCGGTGTTGGACGATATGGTCGAGACGGCCAAGGCCCAGGGCATCGACATCACGGTGATCACCGCCGAACTCGGCCCCGGCCAGTTCGAAATCAATTTCGGCCACCTGGAAGACGGCCTGCGCGCCGCCGACTGGGCCGCCCTGTTCTGCCGCAGCACCCGTGGCGTGGCCCTCAAGCACGGCTATCGCGCCAGCTTCATGGCCAAGCCTTACCTGCAACACCCCGGCAGCGGCATGCATGTGCACGTCAGCCTGTACGATGCGGCGGGCAATAACCTGCTGGCGGCCCACCAGCAGCAACCGTTGCGCCACGCGGTGGCGGGTTGCCTGGAACTGCTGCCGCACTGCATGCCGATCTTCTCGCCCAACCACAACGCCTTCCGCCGCCTTGGTGGCACGGTCAACGCGGCAACCCGCGCGTGCTGGGGCTTTGAAGACCGTGACGCGTGCGTGCGAATCCCTGAATCCGACCCGCGCAACCTGCGCATCGAACATCGCCTGGCGAGTGCCGATGCCAACCCGTATCTGGTATTGGCGGCGATTCTGGTGGGGCTTGAGCATGGTCTTGAAGCAGCGAAGGAGCCCATCGCCCCGCTGAACGAAGACCGCAACAGCGGCGCGGACTTCCCCCTGGAAATGCTGGAGGCGGTGCGCGCCATGCAGCATCAGCCGACGTTGCGCGAAGGCCTGGGCGCGGAGTTTGTCGACGTGTATTGCGAAAACAAACGCCAGGACCACCTGGCATTCCAGCAGGAAATTCATGCGCGGGAATATCGCTGGTATCTCTAGGCACTGATGGTTAGCCTCGTGGGCATCTCTGGCTAACCGCGGACTTGCCCATGACCGACCAAAGCGCACCGGCCCTGAAGGAAATCTTCAACGCCGAACGCCTGCAACACATCGCCAGCGAAATGACCGCGGTGTATCCGGCGTTCGACGCCAAGGGTTTTCTCAAACACGCCAAGGCCGGGTTGGCAGACCTGTCGGTGATGCAGCGCATGGCGCGGGTCAGCGAAAGCCTGAACGCTGTGATCCCGCTGGATTATCCGCAAACCCTGAAGTTGCTGTATGCCCTTGCCCCTCGGCTGAACAGCGCCTTTGTCAGCCTGTTCCTGCCCCACTACGTTGCCAGCTACGGCGGCGATGATTTCAAGCGCTCCATGGCTGCCCTCAAGTATTTCACCACCTTCGGCTCCGCCGAGTTTGCCGTACGGCATTTCCTGCTGAGGGATTTCAAGCGCACCCTGGCCGTAATGCAGCAATGGTCGCTGGATGACAACGAACACGTGCGGCGCCTCGCCAGCGAAGGTTCACGGCCACGGCTGCCATGGTCGTTTCGCCTGGCCGAGGTGCAGGCCGATCCGAACCTGTGCGCTTCGATCCTCGACAATCTCAAGGCCGACAGCAGCCTCTACGTGCGCAAGTCGGTGGCCAACCACCTCAACGACATCACCAAGGACCATCCGGATTGGGTGCTGGGCCTGATCGAAGGCTGGTCCCTGGATAACCCCCACACCGCGTGGATCGCCCGCCACGCGCTGCGCAGCCTGATCAAGCAAGGCAACACCCGGGCGCTGACGATCATGGGCGCCGGGGCCAGGGCCGAAGTGAAGATCCATCAACTCAAGGTCGAGCCGGCGGCGATCAAGTTGGGGGAGCGGATCAACCTGTCCTTCAGCCTGGAGTCCACTGCCGATTCGTCGCAAAAGCTGGTGGTCGACTACGCCATCGACTATGTGAAAAGCGCCGGTCACAGCGCGTCCAAGGTGTTCAAGCTCAAGGCATTTACCCTGGGTGCCGGAGAACATCACGCCATCAGCCGTGGCCAACATATCCGTGAATTGACCACGCGCAAGCACTATCCCGGCAAGCATGCGGTTCACGTGCTGGTGAACGGTGAGCGGCTGGGCAGCGTCGAGTTTCAACTCGAAAAATAATCCTTAAAACATTAACGAAGGCTCTAGATCGGGCCTTACAGCGAAATTAATTGTCGGACAATGCTAGGCATTCGTGTTGCGATCCATTATCATCCGGCGCCTTCTCGGTACCCCTAGGGTACTTGTGTCAATGTTCCACCTGAGGCGCCCATGCTCCGTTTTTCGTTTTACCGTCCCCTGATCTGCATCAGCTGGGGGCTTGCCAGCCACAGCGCGTTTGCCGCCCTGCAACCAATGGCCGAAGCCCCGCTGGCCAGCGACACCGAGCTGCATTGCCACTTCAACCGCGACGCCAGCGTCGACTGCACTACCCGCTTTCACTACACCATCCTCAAGCCAAGCGGCCGCGAAATGCTCTCGCGGATCGACTTCAGCTACCAGGAAGAAGACGGCTTCGAACTGATCAAGGCCGAGTCCACCCAGCCCGGCGGCAAACCTGTGCCCCTGGACCCGACGCAAATCGACACCCGCACCGCCCCCAACCCGGACCAGGGTTTCTCCCGGGAAAAACAGACCTCGCTGGCGTTTCCCAACCTGCGGGTCGGCACGCAAATCCGCTACACGGTGCGCGAACATCACCCGGCCAAACCGCTGATGACCGAGTTCTACTACGCCTTGCAGTTCGGCCCCAACGCCGCACGGCGCGACCACTTCAAGGCACGCTTCACCGCCGAGCGGCCGATCGAGTGGCGCAGCGAATTGATGGAGGGTTTCAACATTACGCCATCGGCCAATCGCAAGACCCTGGACGTGGTGCAAAAGGCCCCGACCTACCTCAGCTATATCAACGAATCCGCCAACGCCTACATACGCCACGCCCCGCGTATCGAAGTCGGCAGCTCCCTGGATCGCCAGCAGTACTTCGGCGGCTTTGCCGAACGCTACAACCAGATCCTCGGCGCCAAGCTGCCGCCCCAGGGCGCCGCCGCCGTGGCCGCCGTTCGCGGCTTGCCACCGGCACAACAGGTGGCCGGCCTGATGCAGCACATCAACGACCACTACCGTTACCTGGGCGACTGGCGCGCCTCGGATCGCGGCTATGTACCCTTCAGCCTGGCGGAGATCGAACAGCACGGCTACGGCGACTGCAAAGACCTTTCGACGCTGCTGGCGGCCATGCTCAAGGCCAGCGGAATCAAGGCCGAGCCCGCCTGGGTCAGCCGTGGCGATGTGGTTAACCCGCTGCTGATTCCCGGCACCGGCGCACCGAACCACGCCATCGTCCGCGCCGAAGTCGATGGCCAGGTGTGGTGGCTGGACCCGACCAACCCGATCTTCGCCCCCGGCCAGACCCTGCCCGACATCCAGGACCGCTGGGTGCTGGTGACCAACGCCGAGGGCCAGGTACGTGAAGAACACATCCCGCTGCAACCCGCCGCCCCCACGTTGATCCTCGACAAACAGGAGCGCTTCGACGCCCAGGGCACCGCCCGGGTCTCGGCCACCGTTGATTTTCGCGGCATGCCGCTGATGCAACTGAGCGTCGCCGACCGCCAGCAAGGCGCCACCGCCAGCGACCAGAACATCTGCGACAACTTCGGCAAACAGATCACCGACTGCCAGGTCGAGCGCCCCGCCACCGCCTTCTTGATCCCGGCCAGCTACAAGGTCAGCGCCACCCTGACGGACATGCGGCCCCTGGAACCGCTGGGCAACGACCACGTCTACAACGATGCCTTGCTGCAAGAGAAATGGGACGGTCTGCTCAACTACCGCCGCAATGGGCAACTGGCCGACTTGTACATAGGCAACCCCGAGACGCTGGACTACACCATCACACTGTCGGGTGGGCAGATCGACAAGGACATCAAGGCTTGCCAGGTACGCTCGCCGTGGTACGACCTGGACCTGACGGGTGAGCGCGTCAAGGGCGACTGGCGTTATCACTACGTCCTGACGCAGAAAATACGCTGGCTGACCCACGATGAAATTGTCAGCGCGCCGTTTGAAAAAATGATCAAGGAGATCCGTGCCTGTGGTGAGCAGGTGCATCAGGTGGTGAAGCTCTAACCCTCCCCCAGCAAAACCCCTTGCTCCCGCGCGCAGAGTTCCACCAGGTAATCCCACAACACCCGCAACCTGACCGACTTGTGCAACTCGCGCCGAGAGCTGATCCAGTAGCTGCGCTGGATGCTCTCCGCCGGCAGCAGCGGCACCAGGTCGGGGTCGCTCGCCGCCATGAAGCACGGCAATACGGCAATTCCCAACCCCGAGCGCGCCGCCTGGTGCTGGGCGATCACGCTGGTGCTGTGGAACACCACCTTGGGGTTGCGGCAGAAACTGCTGAGGAATTTCAGTTCCTGGCTGAACAGCAAATCATCGACGTAATCGATCCAGGCGTGCACCGCCAGGTCCTCGCGTTTTTCAATCGGCGGTGTGCGGTCCAGGTAGCTGCGGCTGGCGTAGAGCGCCAGGCGGTAGTCGGTGAGTTTGCGGGTCACCAGTTGGTCGACGCTGGGGCGTTCGAGGTGGATGCTGATTTCCGCTTCGCGGTTGAGGATGCTGACAAACCGTGGCACTGCCAGCAGTTCCACTTCCAGGCCCGGGTAGCGTTCGAACAGGCCGCCCATGCGACTGGCCAGGAACATCACGCCCAAACCCTCGGCCACCCCCAGGCGGATCTTGCCCAGGGGCGCGGCGGAATGAGTCAGTTCTTCTTCGGCCAGCAGCGCCACGTTTTCCATGGCTTCGGCATGTTTGAGCAGGGCTTCGCCGGAGGGCGTGAGTTCGTAACCCTGGGCGTGCTGCACGAACAGCGCAGTGCCCAGGCTTTTCTCGATGGCCTCGATGTGCCGGGCCACAGTGGCGTGGGTGGTTTTCAGGCGTTGCGCCGCCGTGAGCAAGCGTCCGCTACGCTGTAACTCAAGAAAGAACCGCAGATCATTCCAGTCGAACATGCCTTCCCCTTCTTCCCCTGAACAGCAGCGTTGTCTAAAAACGCACAGCAGCTGGGTAAAAACTAACATTTTTAAGACGAAAACTAACAACTAGGATGGGACCAATAAGAAAAACAAGCGAGGTCACAGATGCATTCTGCAGCTGCTGAATACGATTACGTGGTGGTAGGCGCCGGCCCGGCGGGCTGCCTGCTGGCCAATCGACTGTCTGCCAACCCTGCCCATCGCGTGTTGCTGCTTGAAGCAGGCGGTCGCGATAACTACCCCTGGATCCACATTCCCGTCGGCTACCTGTTCTGCATCGGCAACCCACGCACCGACTGGTGCTTCAAGACCGAAGCCCAGGAAGGCCTGCAAGGCCGTGCGCTGAGCTACCCGCGCGGCAAGGTGCTGGGCGGGTGCTCGTCCATCAACGGCATGATCTACATGCGCGGCCAGGCCCGGGATTACGACGGCTGGGCCGAGGACAATCCCGGCTGGGCCTGGAAGGATGTGCTGCCGCTGTTCAAGCAGAGCGAAAACCATTTTGCCGGTGCCTCGCAATTTCACAGTGACGGCGGTGAATGGCGGGTTGAGCAACAGCGCCTGCACTGGCCGATCCTCGATGCGTTTCGTGACGCGGCGCAGCAAAGCGGTATCGACAGCATCAGCGACTTCAACCAGGGCGACAACGAAGGCTGTGGCTATTTCCAGGTCAATCAGAAATCCGGCGTGCGCTGGAATGCGGCCAAGGCGTTTCTCAAACCGATCCGCCAGCGGCCCAACCTGACGGTGATGACCGAGGTTGAAGTCGACCGCGTACTCCTGGAGAACGGCCGTGCGGCGGCGGTGGTTGCTCGCCAGCATGGCCAGCCAGTCACGTGGCGGGCGCGCAAGGAAATCATCCTGTGCGCCGGCTCCGTCGGTTCGCCCGGCATCCTGCAACGCTCCGGTATCGGCCCCTCCAGCGTGCTCAAGCCTTTGGGCATCGATGTGCTGCACGAGTTACCCGGCGTGGGCGGCAACCTGCAGGATCACCTGCAACTGCGCCTGATCTACAAGCTGGAAAACGCCCGCACCCTGAACCAGATCGCCGGCACCGTGTGGGGCAAGATGGGCATGGGCCTGCGCTACCTGTACGACCGCAGCGGCCCGTTGTCCATGGCCCCCAGCCAGCTTGGCGCGTTCGCCCGTTCCGGGCCGGAGCAGACGTCGGCCAACCTCGAATACCACGTGCAACCGCTGTCCCTGGAGCGCTTTGGCGAACCACTGCACGGGTTCCCGGCCTTCACCGCTTCGGTGTGCGACTTGCGCCCGCAAAGCCGTGGCCGCATCGACATTCGCTCGGCCAACCCGGCAGACGCACCGCTGATCCGCCCCAACTACCTCAGCCATCCGGAAGACCTGCGGGTGGCCGCCGACGCCATTCGCCTGACCCGACGCATCGTCTCGGCGCCGGCCCTGAAGCAATTCAACCCGGTGGAGTACCTGCCCGGCACAGAACTGCAGACGGACGAACAGCTGCAGGAAGCCGCCGCCCGCATTGGCACCACGATTTTCCATCCAGTGGGCACCTGCCGCATGGGCAGCGACAAGGACGCGGTGGTCGACGCCCAACTGCGAGTGCACGGGGTTCCCGGCCTGCGCATCGCCGACGCGTCGGTCATGCCCCGCATCACTTCAGGCAACACCTGCTCACCGACGCTGATGATCGCGGAAAAAGCCGCGCAGCTTATCCTTTCGCCGAACACAAGGAGCCTCGCCCCGGAGAAAGAACTGACCTTACCGGCTTGACCTGCAGGAGCCCGGCTTGCCGGCGGTGGCGTTTTCAAGTGTTGTGCACAGCTTGAGAGCGCCATCGCCGGCAAGCCGGGCTCCTACAGGGGAATAGCGGCGCCGATGTGGCGCCGACAGTGGAACAACAATAAATAATCACTGTGAGGGCTACCCAAATGTCAGAACACGCTCAACCCCTGGGCTCCGCCACCAAGGCGCGAGACAGCAACGACACACAGAAAGTCATCTTCGCCTCCTCCCTCGGGACGGTGTTCGAGTGGTATGACTTCTTCCTCTATGGCGCACTCGCGGCGGTAATCAGCAAGCAGTTCTTTGCCGGGGTCAACGACACCACGGCGTTTATCTTTGCCCTGATGGCCTTCGCCGCCGGCTTTGTGGTGCGCCCGTTCGGCGCGCTGGTGTTCGGTCGGCTGGGTGACATGATCGGGCGCAAGTACACCTTCCTCGCCACCATCATCCTGATGGGCCTGGCGACTTTCTGCGTCGGCCTGCTGCCTACCTATTCGAGCATCGGCATTGCCGCACCGATCATCCTCGTGGCACTGCGCATGCTCCAGGGCCTGGCGCTGGGCGGCGAGTACGGCGGCGCAGCCACCTATGTGGCCGAGCACGCCCCGGCGGGCAAACGCGGCTTCCACACCAGCTGGATTCAATCCACCGCGACCCTCGGCCTGCTGCTGTCGCTGCTGGTGGTGCTGGCCTGCCGTTACTTCACCGGTGACCAATTCGAAGTGTGGGGCTGGCGCCTGCCGTTCCTGCTGTCGATCGTGCTGCTGGGTATCTCCACCTGGATCCGCCTGAGCCTGCACGAGTCGCCGGCGTTCCTGAAAATGAAAGAGGAAGGCAAGGCCAGCAAGTCGCCGATCCGCGAGTCGTTCGGCAAATGGGAAAACCTCAAGATCGTGCTGATTGCGCTGTTCAGCATCAACGCCGGCCAGGCAGTGACGTTCTATGCCGCGCAGTTTTATGTGCTGTTCTTCCTCACACAGTTTTTGAAGATGGATCCGGCACTGGCCAACATGCTGCTGATCATCAGCGTGGTGATTGGTGCACCGTTCTTCATCTTCTTCGGCTGGCTTTCGGACAAGCTGGGGCGCAAGCCGGTGTTGATGGTCGGCCTGCTGCTGGCCACCGCGCTGTACTTCCCGATCTTCAAGGGCCTGGCGCACTACACCAACCCGGCGATGGACCACGCCAGCCGCCAGTCGCCGATCACCGTATTGGCAGACCCGGCCACCTGCACCTTCCAGTTCGACCCGGTGGGCAAGGCGCGTTTTGACAGCCCGTGCGACAAGGTCAAGACCTTCCTGGTGAAACAGGGCCTGCCGTATGAAAGCGCGGCCGCCCCGGCGGGCAGCGCAGTGCAGGTGAGCGTGGGTGATGTGCGTATCGACGGTTACGACGAAGCCGCCCTGAAAGGCGCGGTGACCCTGGCGGGTTATCCGCAATCGGCTGATGTGGCCCAGGTCAACAAAACCATGGTGGTGGTGCTGATCGTCGCGCTGATCCTGATCGCCGCCATGTGCTACGGCCCGCTGGCAGCGCTGATGGTGGAGCTGTTCCCGACACGCATCCGCTACACCTCGCTGTCGCTGCCATACCACATCGGGAATGGCTGGTTTGGTGGCTTCCTGCCGACGGTGTCGTTTGCGCTGGTGGTGTACACCGGGGATATTTTCTATGGGCTGTGGTACCCGGTGGTCATTACCGGGGTGAGCCTGATCGTGGGGCTGATTTGCCTGAAAGAGACCAAGAACGTCGATATCGACAATAACTAAACGTCGATCCGGCCGACGCTGGAGTTTCAGTGTGGGAGCGGGCTTGCTCGCGAAAGCGGGGTGTCAGTCGCCGGATAGGTTGACTGATACACCGCATTCGCGAGCAAGCCCGCTCCCACATTGGGTTTAGCACCAGACACACAAATTGCTGTATATCCATCCAGATAAAAGTTGCCCAATTCTGATTTATTGCTCATCCTGCTCCCCATTCAATTGCGTAGCGAATGTGGTGACCATGCGGCTGTTCCTCTGTGAAAAACCGTCCCAGGCCAAGGATATCGCCGCCGTGCTCGGCGCGACCCGGCGTGGCGACGGTTGTTGGCTGGGTTCAGGCGTGACGGTGACCTGGTGCATCGGCCACCTGCTGGAAACCGCCCCGCCCGACAGCTACGACGCCAAGTACAAGCGCTGGGCGCTGGCCGACCTGCCGATCATCCCCGAAAAATGGAAGATGCTGGTCAAGCCCAAGACTGCCAGCCAGTTCAAGGCGGTCAAGCGTCTGCTGGGGGAAGCCCAGGAACTGGTGATCGCCACCGATGCCGACCGTGAGGGCGAGATGATCGCCCGTGAGCTGGTGGAGCATTGCCGTTATCGCGGCCCCATCCAGCGGCTGTGGCTCTCGGCACTCGATGACGCATCCATCCGCAAGGCCCTGGCCTCGTTGAAGCCCGGTGCTGAAACCTTCAGCCTCTACCATTCGGCCCTTGGCCGCTCCCGTGCCGACTGGCTGATCGGGATGAACATGAGCCGGCTGTTTACCCTGCTGGGCCAACAGTCCGGCTACCAGGGCGTGTTGCCGGTCGGCCGTGTGCAAACCCCGACCTTGCGCCTGGTAGTGGACCGGGACCGCAGCATTGCCGACTTTGTACCCGTCGCTTATTGGGCCATCGATGTGGATCTGCTCCACGACGACATCACCTTTACGGCGCAGTGGCGCGCAACAGAAGACGCCTGTGACGATCAGGGCCGGTGCCTCAATCCGCAGCTTGCCCGGGACGCCGCCAATGCCATGAGCAACGCCGCCAGCGCCCGGCTGGTCAAACTGCGTACCGAGCGCATGCGCGACGTCGCGCCCCTGCCCTTCGACCTCGGCACCCTGCAGGAAATCTGCTCGAAAAAGCTTGGCCTCGGCGCCCAGGAAACCCTGGATGTTGCCCAGTCGCTCTACGAAACCCACAAGGTCATCACTTACCCACGCAGCGATTGCGGCTACCTGCCCCTGAGCCAGCACGGCGACGCGTCGAAAATCCTCGCGGCGCTGGGGCGGGCCGATCCGGCGGTGAATGAATTGATGCCACACATCGACCCGAAGCGGCGCTCCCGAGCCTGGAACGACGCCAAGGTCAGCGCTCACCACGGCATCATTCCCACCGGCGCCGGCAAGGATGTCGGGCAATTGACGGGCAAGCATCGCGCGGTATACACCCTGATTCGCGCCCGCTATCTCGCGCAGTTCCTGCCCAATCACGAATACGACCGCACCCAGGCAGACTTCGACTGCGCCGGGGAAGCCCTGCGGGCAGTTGGCAAAGTCATCGTCGAGCCTGGCTGGAAACGCGCATTGCCGGAAGCATTGGCGCCGGCCAAGGGCCGTGAAGCACCTGCGCCGCAGTCCTTGCCAAAACTGATTCAGGGGCAGGACTACGCCGTGGCCAAGGTCAACCTCAAGGACCTGTGGACCCAGCCACCCAAACCCTTCACCGAAGGCGACCTGATCAAGGCGATGAAAAACGTCGCCAAGCTGGTGGAAGACCCGCTGCTCAAGCAAAAGCTAAAGGACACCACCGGGATCGGCACCGAAGCCACCCGCGCCGGGATCATCCAGGGCCTGCTGGACCGCGGCTACCTGGTGAAAAACGGCAAGGCGCTGTCGGCAACACCCGCCGCTTTCAGCCTGATTGATGCAGTGCCACGGGCAATTGCCGACCCCGGTACCACCGCTATCTGGGAGCAGGCACTGGACATGGTACAAAGCGGCGAGATGAGCCTGGAAGAGTTCGTCGCCAAACAGGCGGCATGGATGAGCAAACAGGTGACCCGCTGCACTGGCATGCGCCTGACCATCAGCGGCCCGGCCAGCCCGGCCGGCCGTGGCGCCACACCGTGGAAAAACAAACGCAAACCGGCCAAGCGCAAGACGGCCACCAGCCCGAAGCGGGCGGCGAAACCGGCAAACAAAGGCTGAGAAGCACTAAGAAATCGCGACAATGACGTTTTTCGACGGGATGTATGCCGCTTTGGACCTTGCCCTGCTGCAGGCCATCCAGGATTCTGTAGGGCCTGCTAACCTCCCAACAATAACAACACCGGAGTGGCCTCCATGAAAACCGTTGCCCAAGTGCTGAAGTCCAAAGACCAGCATAACCATCAAGTCCACACCATCCCCCACGACCATACGGTATTTGAGGCCTTGATCGTGATGGCTTCGAAAAACGTCGGGGCCTTGCCAGTGCTCCAGGACGGCAAGGTGGTGGGCATCATCAGTGAACGAGACTATGCCCGTAAGGTCATCCTCCATGGATTGTCTTCGCTGACGACCAAAGCCCACGAGATCATGAATTCACCGGTGATCACCGTCGACACTCACCAGACTGTCGAGACTTGCATGACGATCATGACTGACCGACATCTGCGGCACCTGCCTGTGGTGGAGAACGGCGAGCTCCTTGGCCTGCTGTCCATCGGCGACCTGGTCAAGGAAGCGATTGCCGAACAGGCCGACCTGATCAAACAGCTGGAGCAGTACATTCGCGGCGAATAATCATTGGGGACCCCATGCTCGATACCCTGCAACATCAAGTCGATAACCAACTCGACAGCCTGCACCGGGCCATGTCCCAACGGCGCTTCCTGGTGCTGACCGGTGCGGGTATCAGCACCTCTTCGGGGATTCCCGATTATCGCGACAGCGAAGGCGTGCGCCGGGGCAAGGCGCCGATGATGTACCAGGAGTTCCTGGCAACCCCGCAGGCGCGCCGCCGCTACTGGGCGCGGGCTATGCTCGGCTGGCCGAGGGTGCGTGTCGCGCAGCCGAACGCGGCGCATATCGCCCTGGCCACTCTGCAGCAACGCCAGCGCATTACCGGGCTGATCACCCAGAACGTCGACACCCTGCACGATCAGGCTGGCAGCCATGATGTGATCGAACTCCACGGCAGCCTGCACCGGGTGCTGTGCCTGGATTGCCAGCAGACCAGCGAGCGGGATCTGATCCAGCGCCAGATGGAAGCGGAGAACCCGTACCTGGCGGGTGTGGATGCCGTCCAAGCCCCCGACGGTGACACCTTGCTGGACCCGGCCTTTGAAGGACGCTTCCAGGTGCCCCGCTGCCCCCATTGCGGTGGGCAACGGTTGAAGCCGGATGTGGTGTTTTTCGGTGAGAACGTCGCCCAGGGCACGGCAGCCAAGGCGATGGCGGCGGTGGATGACGCAGAAGGATTGCTGGTGGTGGGTTCGTCGCTGATGGCGTATTCAGCGTTTCGGTTGTGCAAGGCGATGGTCGAGCAAGGCAAGCCCGTGATTGCCATCAATCTGGGCAAGACACGGGGCGATGAGTTGCTGCAACTCAAGATCGAAGCCTCCTGCGAACGTTTGTTGCCGTTGCTGGCAGAACGCCTGGGATAGCCCAATCCTGCTTTTCTGTGGCGAGGGAGCTTGCTCCCGCTGGGCTGCGCAGCGGCCCCAAAACCGACAACCGAATGATTCCTGCAGAACCGCAGTCAGCCTGGTGGGGGCGTTTCGCACCCCAGCGGGAGCAAGCTCCCTCGCCACAAAAAGCCCCCGGATCCCGCGACCTGCCCGCACGAAAAGTGACGCCCAAGTCACGTTTTCCGCTCACACCCCCGCCCTGCAAGGATTTATGTAGTGCTCAAAAATAATCACTACATAATCGTTGACGTAACCGTTTTGTAATTGCATGATTCAAGCGTCTCCCGGATCGGGAGCGTTGGTAACACGCGTTTTGAACAAGCTCGTCTGACCGCCGAGCTGTTTTTTCCGGATGTGCACTGCCCACAAGGCAGATTGATGAAGCTGACCGGCCCGAAAGGATCGGTACAAGTAGCTCAAACGCTGCTTGTCTTCGTTATGAAACCATTGCGTAGCAGGTCATCAGCAAGACTACATGCATCGGTTCAAGACCCTGCCCGTATTCGGCAGACAGTCGCTGACGCCCGGTTTTCTGAGCCGGAGACAACTGAGTAGTTTTAACGGATCAACTAGAGATCGCCAACTGGTCAAGGGGCTTACACATGAATCTGAACAACCAACCAACTATCGATGAATTGGCTGAGATGTTCGCAGCGCAGAAAGACACGCTCGACGACCATATCCTCTGGATTGGTAAATCGGGCCAGGTCCATATTGACTGCCTGGCGCCCCACACCGTGGAAGAAGAGTTCGACAGGAATAACCGTGAACTGGCAGCGCGCCTGAAGATGTACCGCCGCGGCCAGGGTTATGTCGGCAAGAAAGCCGCCGCCGATCGCAACTTTATCGAGCAGGTCTTTCATACACTTAATACCGAGTGGCAGAACCTTAAAGGCCATTCGCAAGTTAAGGTGATCGACAGATACTGCTGATAACTACGCACTTATCACTTAAGCCTGCTCGCTTAAAACGAGCAGGCTTTTTTATGGCCGACGGTTATTGCAACAACGCCGGAAAACGCCCCTTCCCCGCTTCATCGCAAAAAATATCAAACATGGCCTGGGCCGCCGCTGAAAGTTCGTGGCCGGGCTTGGTCAGTACACCAATTGGCCGTTCGATCACCGGATCGCTCAATGTGATGCAATGGGCGCCTGCCTCCTGCATTTGGCGTGCACACAACGCCGGCACTGCACTCACGCCCAAGCCACTGGCAACCATCTTGCCCACCGTCGCCAGTTGATGGCTCTCCAGGGCTACGGGCAGCTTCAGGTCCAGCACCTTCAGGTGTTCTTCAAGCATCACTCGTACCGTGGACGGGCGCTGCAAGGTGATGAAGGGTTGTTCCAGCAGGGTGTGCCAGGCGATATCGGAGCGGCGTGCCAATGGCGAGTCACCGGGCACCACCGCCACAAAGCGGTCCACATACAGCGGGGTGAACACCAGCGATGAGCTTTCCGACGGTTCAAACGCCACGCCCAACTCCACTTGGCGATCGCGGACCATTTCCAGCACCTGCTCGTTGATCACGTCATTCACCGTTACGTTGACCTGAGGATAGCGCGCGCGAAAAATCTTCAGGATCGGTGGCAGCAGGTTTCCGGCAAACGACGGCATCGCCGCCACTGTTACCCGCCCGCGCTGCAAGGTGAAACGCTGGCGCAACTCATCCTCGGCATTGTCCCAGTCGGCGATCAAGCGCCGGGCCAGGGGCAGCAGGGATTCGCCTTCAGGGGTCAGCGCGACATTGCGCGTATTGCGGCTGAACAGGCGCCCGCCCAGGCCTTCTTCCAGGCCTTTGATGGTCAGGCTCAAGGCCGACTGGGAAAGATGCAAACGCTCACAGGCGGCCGCAAAGCTCAAGGTCTGGGCCACGGCAAGAAAGGCGCGCATCTGTTTAACTGTCATGAAGCTTCTCTCGATGGCTGAGGACTATGCTGTTTTTTAAATCAATCAACCTTAAAAAACAACTTAACAAATCAATCCGTCGGCGCAACACTCGGTTCATATGGCTGGCCCACAAACAATAAAAGAGGTGCATATGGCAGGTTTTGATAAACGCGTAGCGTCCTATGAAGAGGCGCTGGCAGGCCTGGAAGATGGCATGACGGTTCTTGCCGGAGGTTTTGGCCTGTGCGGCATCCCGGAAAACCTCATTGCCGAAATCAAGCGCAAAGGCACCCGCAACCTGACCGTGGTCTCCAACAACTGCGGCGTCGACGGCTTCGGCCTGGGCCTGCTGCTGGAAGGCAAGCAGATCAGCAAGGTCTTCGCGTCCTACGTCGGTGAAAACGCCCTGTTCGAGAAGCAACTGCTCAGCGGCGAAATCGAAGTGGTCCTGACGCCCCAAGGCACCCTCGCCGAAAAACTGCGCGCAGGCGGTGCCGGCATCCCGGCCTTCTTCACCGCCACCGGCGTCGGCACGCCAGTCGCTGAAGGCAAGGAAACCCGCGAGTTCAACGGTCGCCCGTACCTGATGGAAGAATCCATCACCGGCGACTTCGCCATCGTCAAAGGCTGGAAAGCCGACCACTTCGGCAATGTGATCTATCGCCACACCGCCCAGAACTTCAACCCGCTGGCCGCCACCGCCGGCAGGATCACCGTGGTCGAAGTCGAAGAAATCGTCGAACCGGGCGAGCTGGACCCGGCGCATATCCACACCCCAGGGATCTACGTCGACCGGATCATTTGCGGCACCTTCGAGAAGCGCATCGAACAGCGCACCCTCCGCAAATAATCCACCAGCCCAAATAATAAGGAGACAAAAAATGGCTCTTACCCGCGAACAAATGGCTCAACGCGTCGCCCGCGAAATGCAGGACGGTTTCTACGTCAACCTCGGCATCGGCATTCCGACCCTGGTGGCCAACTACATCCCAGAAGGCATGGAGGTCATGCTGCAGTCGGAAAACGGCCTGCTGGGCATGGGTCCGTTTCCTACTGAAGAAACCATCGATGCCGACATGATCAACGCCGGCAAACAGACCGTCACCGCGCGCATTGGCGCGTCGATCTTCTCCTCGGCCGAATCCTTCGCGATGATTCGCGGCGGCCACGTCGACCTGACCGTGCTCGGCGCGTTTGAGGTCGATGTACAAGGCAACATCGCCTCGTGGATGATCCCCGGCAAGCTGGTCAAGGGCATGGGCGGCGCGATGGACCTGGTGGCCGGTGCCGAGAACATCATCGTGATCATGACCCACGCGTCCAAGGACGGTGAGTCCAAGTTGCTGAGCCAATGCAGCCTGCCGCTGACCGGCGCCAACTGCATCAAGCGCGTGCTGACGGACCTGGCCTACCTGGAAATCGAAAATGGCGCTTTTGTCCTCAAGGAACGCGCACCTGGCGTCAGTGTTGAAGAGATCGTCAGCAAGACAGCCGGTAAACTGATCGTCCCGGACCACGTTCCAGAAATGCACTTCCAGTGAGGACAGATTCCATGCAAGACGTCGTGATTGTTGCTGCCACCCGCACCGCCGTGGGCAGCTTCCAAGGTTCGCTGGCAAGCATCCCGGCCCCGGAGCTGGGGGCTGCGGTGATTCGTCGCCTGCTGGAGCAGACCGGCATCGACCCGGCACTCGTGGATGAAGTGATCCTTGGCCAGGTGCTCACCGCCGGCAGCGGCCAGAACCCGGCCCGCCAGGCCTCGATCCTCGCTGGCCTGCCCCACGCCGTGCCGGCGCTGACCCTGAACAAGGTCTGCGGCTCGGGGCTCAAGGCCCTGCACCTGGGCGCACAAGCGATCCGTTGCGGCGATGCCGAGGTAATCATCGCCGGCGGCATGGAGAACATGAGCCTGGCCCCGTACGTATTGCCGGCCGCCCGCACCGGCCTGCGCATGGGCCATGCGAAGATGATCGACAGCATGATCACCGACGGTCTGTGGGATGCGTTCAACGACTACCACATGGGCATCACCGCCGAGAACCTGGTGGACAAGTACGGCATCAGCCGTGAAGCCCAGGACGCCTTCGCCGCCGCCTCCCAGCAAAAAGCCACGGCGGCCATTGAAGCCGGGCGTTTCAGCGATGAGATCACACCGATCCTGATTCCCCAGCGCAAGGGCGACCCGGTGGCCTTCGCCGTGGACGAACAGCCACGCGCGGGCACCACCGCCGAATCCCTGGCCAAGCTCAAGCCGGCCTTCAAGAAAGACGGCACGGTCACCGCCGGCAATGCATCCAGCCTCAACGACGGCGCGGCTGCCGTGCTGCTGATGAGCGCGGACAAAGCCAAGGCCCTGGGCCTGCCGGTACTGGCACGCATCGCCAGCTACGCCAACGCCGGCGTCGATCCCGCGATCATGGGCATTGGCCCGGTATCGGCCACCCGCCGCTGCCTGGACAAGGCCGGCTGGAGCCTGGGCGACCTGGACCTGATCGAAGCCAACGAAGCCTTTGCCGCGCAGTCACTGGCGGTGGGCAAAGAGCTGGAATGGGACGCGGCCAAGGTCAACGTCAACGGCGGCGCGATTGCCATCGGCCACCCGATTGGCGCGTCAGGCTGCCGTGTGCTGGTGACCCTGCTGCATGAAATGATCAAGCGTGACGCCAAGAAAGGCCTGGCTACCCTGTGCATCGGTGGCGGGCAAGGTGTAGCCCTGGCCCTTGAACGCAGCTGATTTCAAAGAGCAACATGGAAAAGGCCCGGTTCCACGAAAACCGGGCCTTTTCTTTATCGGTCAGTCCCGCGCCTGGGGCACCGCAAAAACCGCATTTGCCCGCACCACCACCTTCTCCCCGACCTGCACGCTGACCGTGGCAAACGCCATCTGCCGCCCGCGCTTGTGATGCTCCAGACGCACCTCGACCCACTCCCCTACCTGCACCGCGCCGAGATAGTCCAGGGTCATGCTCGCCGTGATCAACGGCAGCGGCGGCTCGCTGGAAAACGCCATGGCGTAGCCCATGCCCACATCCGCCAGGGTGGCCAGCACGCCACCGTGCACGGTGCCGCGTCCGTTGGCGTGGCGGTTGTCGGCGCGCAGGCCGATTTCCAGCTGCAAGCCCTCACCTCGGCTATACACCGGGCCAAGCAGGTCCAGGAGTGGGCTGCTGCGACGCAGCGGAGTAAAGCCTTCGGGGATGGCATGGGCAGTCATGTCAGGTTCTTCCTTGGGGACAAGGCTGGAGGTGTATCCCACCGCAGCCATCCGGACCATCAACATCAGCCCGGTAAATCCCCGGTGATAAGCCTAACGCTTCATGCAGCGCTGATAACGCTCATCCACGCGCTTGGCAAACCAGGCCGTGGTGAGGTTGCGGGTGATCTTCGGGCTTTTCAGCACGATGCCCGGCAGGATCGCCCGCGGCACCGGTTTGCCGGCGGCCTTGTCGGCCAGGGCGAACACCCGCTGGTACAGGGTAGTGTCTTCAAAATCCAGGCGCTCGCCCTGCTCCAGCTGGCTGCGGATGCTCGGGTTGCGCATGTCCAGCGCCTTGCCCAGGGAACGCACTGCCAGCTCGGTGGTGCCTGGCAGGAACGAGCCGTAGTTGATCAAGTCGCCGTCCAGCGCCAGCGTGGTCCCCGAGACCCGGCTGACCGCTGCCTGGAATGCCGCGTTGCGGCTGGCGTACCAACCGGCGTTGAAATCGGCGAAGCGGTACAGCATCTGGTCGTAATTCACCGGGTAGCCCAGCAGATGGAGGATGCCAAAGTACATGCCGCCTCGGCGGGTAAACACTTCCCGGCGGATGCTGCCATCCACGGTGTAGGGATAATCCCGGGCCTGCTTCTGTGCGAAGTCGATGCTGACCTGCATCGGGCCTGCGGTATGCACCGGGTTGAAGCCGCCAAACAGCGTATTGCCCAAGGGCACAACACTGATGAAGTCATCAAAGATTCCACTCAAATCCCGCTCGGTGCGCGCAGCGTTCAAGCGCTCGGCGTAGGACTTGCCCGTGGGCGAGCGCAGTTGCAGCGCCGTGCGCACCAGCACCGCCGGCACGTGGACTTTAGCGGCGCGGCGCAGGATTTCGTCCTGGGCGATCTTGCCCATGTTCGGTACCGGCGGGTCAACCTGATAGGTGGACTCCTGCTCGGTCACGGCCAATACCGCGCAGATGTTTTCCGTGCTGGGGTAGATTTTCTGCGTATTGAAGGCGGTGTAGATGTCCTGGGCCCAGCCGCCACGATCCGGCACGCTGGCCGGCATCAGCCGCACGATCTGCGCTTTCACCTCGGCTTCGCTGCGCTCCGGCAGTTGCTGGGTGCGCTGGCTGGAGCAGCCGGCCAGTACCAATAAGGTGGTAAGGCACAGGATGAGGCGAGATGAACGCATGGGGCTTCCTTGGGCGACAATGGGCCAGTCTTGGCAGATATCGACCGGTAAGTCTAACCGGGGTTCGCCGACCTGCCGCACTCGCCAAAAAAACCGCAACGTGAAAGGATCAGGCTCCCATCGTTCCTACAAGGAGTTTGAATGCCATGCTTAGCCTGAACTTCCTGATCACCTGCCTGATCGTCGTGCTCATTCCCGGCACCGGCGTGATCTTCACCGTGTCCACCGGACTGACCGCCGGCAAGCGCGCCAGTGTGTTCGCCGCGCTGGGCTGCACCGCCGGGATCGTCCCGCACTTGTTGGCCTCCGTGCTTGGGCTGTCCGCCCTGCTGCATACCAGCGCCCTGGCGTTCGAAGCCCTCAAGTATGCCGGCGCCGCCTACTTGCTATACCTCGCCTATGCCACCTGGCGGGACCGCTCGGCCTTTGCCATGAACGACGCACCGACGATTTCCAGCGCCCACAGCCTGATGGTGCGAGGCCTGTTGCTGAATATTCTGAACCCCAAGCTGACGATTTTCTTCCTGGCGTTCCTGCCGCAATTCGTCACCCCGGGCGCGGGTGCACCGGCCCTGCAAATGCTGTTGCTGAGCAGTGTATTCATGGCGATGACGTTTGCGGTGTTTGTGATTTATGGCCTGCTGGCCAATGTGTTCCGCCGCGCGGTGATCGAATCGCCACGTGTACAGAACTGGCTGCGCCGCAGTTTTGCAGCGGCGTTTGCGGGGTTGGGGCTGAACCTGGCGTTTGCCCAGCGCTAAGTTGCAAGCAGCCGCGAACAGCCTTCTTGTGGCGAGGGAGCTTGCTCCCGCTGGACTGCGCAGCAGGCCCATTTTCAGGGCCGCTGCGCGCCCCAGCGGGAGCAAGCTCCCTCGCCACAGGTTACTTAGATCCCGGCGAGTGCCAGGTCCATCGCGAAGTAGGTGAAGATCAAGTCCGCACCGGCGCGCTTGATCGAGCCCAGGGTTTCCCGTACCACGCGGGCTTCATCGATCGCACCCGCCTGGGCGCCGAACTTGATCATCGCGTACTCGCCGCTGACCTGGTACGCCGCCACCGGCAAACGCGAGGCTTCGCGGATGTCGCGGATGATGTCCAGGTACGCGCCGGCCGGCTTGACCATCAGCGCATCCGCACCTTCCTGCTCATCCAGCAACGATTCGCGCACCGCTTCGCGGCGGTTCATCGGGTTCATCTGGTAGCTCTTGCGATCGCCCTTCAGCGCGCTGCCGCCGGCTTCGCGGAACGGGCCGTAGAGGGCCGAGGCGAACTTGGTGGAATAGGCCATGATCGGGATATGGCTGAAGCCTGCTTCATCCAGGGCCCGGCGAATGGCCTGGACCTGCCCGTCCATCGCGGCAGACGGCGCGATCACATCGGCACCGGCACGAGCGGCAGCCACAGCTTGCCTGCCAAGGTTGACCAGGGTGCGGTCGTTGTCGACTTCGGCG
This sequence comes from Pseudomonas sp. C6002, assembly GCF_013385805.1. Taxonomy (NCBI): domain Bacteria; kingdom Pseudomonadati; phylum Pseudomonadota; class Gammaproteobacteria; order Pseudomonadales; family Pseudomonadaceae; genus Pseudomonas; species Pseudomonas sp. C6002. Next base: position 62,470 of record NZ_JACAPH010000011.1, read on the forward strand.
CCGTGCATCACGCCGCAATGGCCGTGGTCGGTGTACTCGCAGAAGCATGTGTCGGACATCACGATCATTTCCGGCACCGCATCCTTGATGATCGAGGACATGCGCGACACCAGGCCACGCTCTTGCCAGGTGTCACTGCCCGAGGCGTCCAGGTGGTGGGACACACCGAAGGTCATCACCGACTTGATCCCGGCTTTGGCATAGCGTTCGATCTCGCCGGCCAGCTTCGACTCGGGAATGCGCTGCACCCCGGGCATGCTGGTGATCGGCACGAAGTCGTCGATTTCTTCTTCAACGAAGATCGGCAGCACCAGGTCATTGAGGGTGAATTCGCTTTCCTGGAACAGGCCACGCAACTCCGGGGAGCGGCGCAGGCGGCGTGGACGGGCTTCGGGGAACTGGCTGGACATTGATGCTCCTGAAAAAAGGCAGGCCAAAAATCTTTGGGGCGAAAGCTTATGCCTCGTGCACCGCAGAGCACAAACGCCAAGTGCGGAACAGTTTATTGCAGGCTTGGTAACAATTGCATTGATCTAGAGCTGTAGACGGCCTTCAATGCAAACGGCAACCGCGCCGCCGACCCAGATTTCCTCGCCGCTGTGTTCAATGCGGATTCGCCCGGCGCGGCCCATGGCGGTGCCCTGGCTGACCACATAGCGGCTGGGCGCCAAACCCTCGCCCAGCAACCACTGGGCGACACCGGCGTTCAGGCTGCCGGTGGCCGGATCTTCCGGAGCGCCGTCGCCGGCAATAAAGGCCCGCACCTCAAACTGCGCCTCATCGCCATCCCGCTCGGGGTTCCACGGGGCGATCACGCCCACGGCCAAGCCCTGCAACTGCGAATAGTCAGGCCGCAGTGCCAGTACCTGCTCGCGATCCGCCAGCATCACCGCCAGCCAGCCCGCGCCGTTATCCACCCACTGGCTGCGCAAAATCGCACCGGGCTCAAGGTCCAGGGCCCGACGCACGCGCTCGCCCAATTCAGCTTCCAGCGGGCCGGAACGCAGCAACGGTGGCGCGATAAACGCCAGTTCATCGCCCTGGCGGCGGATGCGCACCAGGCCGATCTCACACTCCTGGATGATCTCCTCCCCAGCGGGTTGGCCACCGGCCAGCAACCAGGCATGGCAACTGCCCAGGGTCGGATGGCCGGCAAACGGCAACTCCTTGAGGGTCGTGAAGATCCTTACGCGGTAGTCCGCTCGTGGATCACGGGGCTTGAGCAGGAAGGTGGTTTCGCTGAGGTTGGTCCAGTTGGCGAAATCCGCCATCTGCTGGTCGCTCAGGCTGTCGGCGCCCAGCACCACGGCCAACGGGTTGCCCTTGACGGCCACACTGCTGAAAACGTCCAGTTGTTTGAAGTCGAAAGAAGCCATGCCGGTCCTTATGCTGGGATGTTCAAGCCACGGATCACCGCCGGCCGGGCGACGAACCCGTCCAGGGCCCGCAGTACGTTCGGGAAGTCGGTAATACCCACCAGGTCGCCAGACTCATAGAAGCCGATCAGGTTGCGAACCCACGGGAAGGTGGCGATATCGGCGATGCTGTACTCGTCACCCATGATCCAGGTGCGGCCCAACAGGCGCTTTTCCAGCACCTCCAGCAAGCGGCGCGACTCGGCGACGTAGCGATCGCGCGGGCGCTTGTCTTCATAGGCCGCGCCGGCGAATTTGTTGAAGAACCCCACCTGGCCGAACATCGGTCCGATACCGGCCATCTGGAACATCAGCCACTGGATCGTCTCATAACGCATCGCCGGGTCTTCGGGAAGCAATTCACCGCTCTTCTCGGCGAGGTAGATCAGGATCGCGCCCGACTCGAACAGCCCCAGCGCCTGGCCGCTCGGGCCATTGGGGTCGATGATCGCCGGAATCTTGTTGTTGGGGTTCAGCGACAGGAACTCGCTGGAAAGCTGGTCCTGGGTCTCGAAACTGACCTTGTGCGCCTCGTAGGGCAGGCCGATTTCCTCGAGCATGATCGACACCTTGACCCCGTTGGGCGTGGGCAACGAATACAGCTGCAGACGCTCGGGATGCCGGGCCGGCCATTTGGCGGTGATGGGGAAGTCTGAAAGTGAGTTCATCATGGGACTCCTGATAAAAGTAGGAGAGTAGTGGTTCAGTGCCTATCGTGCATCCGTCTTAATTCAGCAACATCGGCGGGTTAATCTCCTGCACACGGCAAGGATGCCGCCCCATCTCCCCCGCGAAACGAACCAAACTGCCTTGGGGAACTCTTAAAGAGCGCCCGATGGCTGGGCTTGCTTGCCCTGAATCCCTGCACCGAGACTTAGAACCATCATGACCATCAAGCCTCTGTGCCTTGCGAAACGCTTCAAACGCTACTCTTACATCCTGCTGCCGGTATTGCTGGTGAGCGCCGCGGTCGGCCTTAGCCTGGAATCGCGGGTCAGCCGCGCCCAGCCGGTCGACGGCGTGCAAACCCTGGTGTTCCTGCGCCATGGCGAGAAACCTGCCGGGGGCCTCGGCCAACTCAACTGCCAGGGGCTTAACCGTGCGATGAACCTGGCCACCGTGCTGCCGGAAAAATTCGGCAACGCCAACTACGTGTTCGCACCCAACCCGACCCGCAATGTCGAGGAAGGCGAGAAAGACAACTCCTACAGCTACATCCGCCCGTTGATGACCATCAGCCCCAGCGCGATCAAGCTCGGGTTGCCGGTCAACATAAAGTTCTCGGCCAATGACACCAGCGCCCTCGCTGACGAACTGGTGGAAGACAAATACCACAACGCCGTCATCTACACTGCCTGGTCCCATGGGTATCTGCCGGACTTGATCAACAAGGTGGCAAGCGAGGCCGTCGGTGAAAAACATGTGATTACCGACGATTGGTCCGGCAGCGATTTCGATAGCTTGTATGTGTTGACCCTGACCTGGCACAACGGCAAGGCCTCGCTGCTCAGCCGCAACTACAAGCAAGGCCTGGACAATGGCCAGCAGACTTGCCCGGACGCAACGCAAGTCAGCGCCGATATCTGACCGCCCCCTCGCCACAGCAAGCTCCCTCGCCACGGCAAGCTCCCTCGCCACAGTGCTTCGGAGGCGGCCTTGTACAGCGTATGATGTTGCGCTATTGACTCACCTGCGGATCATCTACATGTCCAACCTCTCCTCCACCCAGCCTGCCCGGGGCTGGTCCTTCTGGTGGAAACCAGCGCTGTTCCTGCTGGTGGCCTGCGTCGGCCTCTACTACGTGAAATGGTCGCCCTACTACGCCAAGGCGTTTATCGCGGCAGACAACCACAGCATCGGCGCCTCGATTCTCAACGACCAGCAAAGCGCGCCACTGGCCGCCGCGCTGGCCTATGCCCAGGTGTATTTCCTGGCGATCTGGAAAGCTGCCGTATTGGCGGTCATTCTCGGCTCATTGCTGCAGGTGCTGATCCCACGGGACTGGCTGCTGCGCCTGTTTGGCCGTGCCGGGCTGGGATCTACCCTGCGTGGCGGGCTGTTCGCCCTGCCGGGGATGATGTGCAGTTGCTGCGCCGCTCCGGTGGCGGCCGGTATGCGTCGGCAGAAAGTCTCGGTCGGCGCGGCGCTGGCGTTCTGGATTGCCAACCCGGTGCTGAACCCGGCGACACTGGTGTTCATGGGCTTTGTGCTGGGCTGGGGCTTTACCGCGCTGCGGTTGGTGGCCGGGATCGTGCTGGTGGTGGGTGTTTCGCTGGTGGCGCAACGCATCGCGCGGCCGGAGCAGGTACCGGAAGCCGCGCTCGACGCCGTGGCCCAGGCCAGCCATGCCGAAACCGAACCGTTCCTGACCCGCTGGCTGCGCACCCTGTGGCAGCTGTTCTGGAGCACGATTCCGGTGTACATCCTGGCGGTGCTGATCCTTGGCGCGGCGCGGGTCTGGCTGTTTCCCCACGTTGACGGCGCCATGGCCAACAGCCTGGTGTGGCTGGTGCCTCTGGCGATTGTCGGCACGTTGTTCGTGATCCCGACCGCCGCCGAAATCCCCATCGTGCAGACCATGATGACCCTCGGCATGGGCACCGGCCCGGCCGTGGCCTTGCTGATGACCCTGCCGAGCGTGAGTCTGCCGTCGCTGCTGATGCTGCGCAAGGATTTCGATGCGCGGGTGCTGGTGACTGTGGCCGGGCTGACGATGCTGATGGGGGTGGTGTGTGGGCTGATCGGGGCGTTTATCCTGTAGTGATTGGGTGAGTTTGAGGGCCTCTTCGCGAGCAAGCCCGCTCCCACATTCGACCGCGTTTATCCTGTAGGAGTGCGGTCGAATGTGGGAGCGGGCTTGCTCGCGAAGGGGCCGGCGAACTCAATCAATTACTTACGCCGAGCGAGCCTGTCCCGGAAATACTCCACCACCGCCGCTTGCTCTCCCGCAAACTCGATGCGTGCGCCTTTGCTTTCCCGCTGGAACGCATACATCGGGTCGTAGTACTCACGCAACAGCCCTTCAATCCAGCCGCGGTGCAAATCCACCGCGCCGCTGCTGGCTTGTTCTGCCAATGCTTCCTGCATGATCGCGTGCAACCGCGCAAACCGCTCGCCGCCCAGGCGCTTGTGGATATTGGCCAGGCTCTGGGTCAGGCGCTCGGCAAACAGTTCCTGGCCAGTGTCGCCAAACACCGCGACAAACTCGGCGCAGAGGTCCACTACATAATCCTTCAGGATGCGCTCCACCCGGCCTTCAACGCTGTCTTCCAGCCAGACCATCGGGAAGCCCTGCATGCCTTTGTGCAAGGGCAACGGCAGCGCGCAGCTGCCGATCATGCGGCTCTCATCCTCGACCACAAACTGCTCGATACCGGCGGCGCGCTTTTTCAGCAGGTCCACCGCCAGGCGGTTTTCGAAGTCGATGTTGGAAGGTTGCGCCGTGGCGCGTTTGCCGAAGCTGGAACCGCGATGGTTGGCGTGGCCTTCCAGGTCCAGGGCGTTGTTCAACTGGCCGAGCACTTCGGTCTTGCCGGTACCGGTCATGCCGCCCAACAGTACGAAGTCGCATTGCGCGGTGGCGCTTTCAACCGTGTCGAGCAGGAAAGTCCGCATAGCCTTGTAGCCACCGCCCACTCGCGGATAGTCGATACCCGCCTCGGTTTTCAACCATTGCTGGGCAATCTGCGAACGCATCCCGCCGCGAAAGCAGTACAGCAGACCATCCGGATTGGCCTGGGCAAAACGCGCCCAGAGTTCGATACGTTCGGCCTTGATCGCCCCGGACACCAGTTCGTGCCCGAGAACAATGGCCGCCTGCTGGCCTTGCTGCTTGTAACAGGTGCCCACCCGTTCGCGTTCGTCGTCGGTCATCAACGGCAGGTTGACCACCCCGGGAAACGCGCCCTTGATGAACTCGATCGGCGCACGGGTATCCATCATCGGCCGGTCGTTGAGAAAGATATCGCGGTAATCGGTGATGTCGATGGGCATCAGAACACCTCTACCGCGTTGGTCTGTCGCTCAACCAGTTCGCCGATCGGCTCAAGGTTCAGGCCCAGCTCCGCCGCCACGGCGAGGAATTCGGCATTGCCTTCGGGGGTGACCGCCACCAGCAGCCCGCCGCTGGTTTGCGGGTCGCACAGCACGCGTTTGTGCAGTTCGTTCAGGCGCCCCAGCTTGCTGGCGTAGCTGTCGAAATTGCGCAAGGTGCCGCCGGGGACGCAGCCCTGTTCCAGGTAGTACTCAACCCCGGGCAGGCGTGGGACTTTTTCGTATTCGATGCGGGCAGTTAATTGGCTGCCGTCAGCCATTTCCACCAGGTGGCCCAACAGGCCGAAACCGGTGACGTCGGTCATGGCCGTGACACCGGCCAGCTTGCCAAAACGGCTGCCGGGTTTGTTGAGGGTGCACATCCAGTCACGGGCCAGGCCCACGTCGGCCTCGCGCAGCTTGCCCTTCTTCTCGGCCGTGGTGAGGATGCCGATGCCCAGGGGTTTGGTCAGGTACAGCTGGCAACCGGCGGTGGCGGTGTCGTTGCGCTTCATGTGGCGCTTCTCCACCAGCCCGGTGACGGCCAGGCCGAAGATCGGCTCGGGGGCGTCGATGGAGTGGCCGCCGGCCAGGGGAATCCCGGCAGCGTCACACACGGAACGGCCGCCGCGAATCACTTCCCGGGCAATCTCCGGAGCCAGCACGTTGACCGGCCAGCCGAGAATCGCGATGGCCATCAACGGATCGCCGCCCATCGCATAGATATCGCTGATGGCATTGGTGGCGGCAATGCGGCCGAAGTCGAAGGGGTCATCGACGATCGGCATGAAAAAGTCGGTGGTGGACACCACGCCGCGCTCCTCGTCGATGGCGTACACCGCCGCGTCATCGCGCGAAGCGTTGCCTACCCAGAGCTTGGGGTCGAGGTTCTGTGCGCCACTGCCGGCGAGGATCACTTCCAGTACCTGAGGTGAGATCTTGCAACCGCAACCAGCACCGTGGCTGTATTGGGTCAGGCGAATCGGCTCGTTCATGGGTATCCCTCAAGGCGTCAAGTGGGCGGATTCTAGCAGACAGCAAAAGGCCGACTGCATGCAGTCGGCCTTTATGTTCAGCCCTTAGTGTTTGGCAGCAAGCCGTTTATGCCGGTTGCGTCGCATCATGTTCAGGCATTCGATGGCCGCCGAGAACGCCATGGCCGCATACACATAGCCTTTTGGCACATGGGCGCCGAAACCTTCGGCGATCAGCGTCATACCGATCATGATGAGGAAGCCCAGGGCCAACATCACGATGGTCGGGTTGTCGTTGATGAACTTGGCCAGCGGCTCGGCCGCCACCAACATCACGATCACCGAGACCACCACGGCAATGATCATGATCGGCAAGTGCTCGGTCATGCCCACGGCGGTGATGATGCTGTCGATGGAAAACACCATGTCCAGCAGCAGGATCTGGCCAATCGCCGAGGCGAAGCCCAGGGTCACGCTCGGCGCGCCGGTGTCCACATGCTCCTTCTCGGGGTCCATGCTGTGATGGATCTCGGTGGTGGCCTTCCACACCAGGAACAGGCCACCGGCGATCAGGATCATGTCTTTCCAGGAGAACGACTGCCCCAGGATGTCGATGACCGGCTCGGTCAGCTGCACGATAAAGGCGATGGTGCTCAACAGGCCCAGACGCAGGATCAATGCCATGCTGATGCCGATGCGGCGGGCCTTGGCCCGGTGCTTCACCGGCAACTTGTTGGTGAGAATCGAGATAAAGATCAGGTTATCGATCCCCAGCACGATCTCCATGACGATCAGGGTGGCCAGTGCGATCCACGCGGTCGGGCTGGCGGCCAGTTGTAAAAGGTAATCCATAGGTCATTCCTGGTGTTGTGTGCGGGTATCAGGTTTCTTGGGAGGTGGACTCAGGCTTGCTGTCTTCCTGTTCCGGCTTGTCCGGCTTGCCTTGCGGCGGTGCGATCAAGCCCTTGGTCGCGTCACTCAACGCCTGCTCGGCGGCCTGGTGGGTGTCGTCAATCACTTGCTTGGCCGACTCGGTGGCCTTGCCCAGCAGTTGTTGCGCGCTTTTTTCCGCTTGGTCACAGCCACTGAGCATGACTAATGAAAGCCCAAGTAACGCCGTTGCGCCCAGGGAATTGAGTTTCATGATGCGTTCCTCGTTAGAACCGTCGGGTCCAAGTAGTGGCCCCTCGATAGCGACGCATTCTATGCAGGGGAACACTTCAGGAAAATTCGTATTTTTTTCGTTTATACTTCGGTTTTCACGAAGTATTGGCCGCCATGCTCAATTACCGACAACTGCACTACTTCTGGGTCGTCGCCAAGACCGGCAGCATCGTGCGCGCCTGCGAGCAACTGAACCTCACGCCGCAGACCATCAGCGGGCAGATCAGCCTGCTGGAACAGACCTTTGGCGTGGCATTGTTCCAGAAGGTCGGGCGCCAGCTGGAGCTGACCGAAGCCGGGCGCCAGGCGCTGCCCTATGCCGAGCAGATGTTCCAGCTGGGCAATGAGCTTGAAGCGATGTTGCGCACCCAGCCCAATGAGCAGCAGATCCTGTTCCGGGTTGGCGTCGCGGATGTGGTGCCCAAGTCCATCGTCTATCGGCTGATTGCGCCAACCATGGAGTTGAGCGAGCCGATCCGCATCACCTGCCGTGAAGACAAACTCGAACGCTTGCTGGCGGACCTGGCGATCCAGCGCCTGGATCTGGTGATCTCCGACAGCCCGATGCCGCCGCACCTGGACATCAAGGGCTACAGCCAGAAGCTCGGGGAATGCGGCATCAGTTTCTTCGCAACCCAGGCATTGGCTGACCAGCATCGCGGCGATTTCCCACAATGCCTGCAGGGTGCGCCGCTGTTGATTCCGGGGGCGGAGACGGTGGTGCGCAGCCGTTTGCTGCGCTGGTTTGCCGAGCAGCAGATCCAGCCTCGGATTGTCGGGGAATTTGACGACAGTGCGTTGATGCAGGCCTTTGGCCAATCCGGCAGCGGGATTTTCATCGCGCCGAGCGTGATTGCCGACGAGGTGGAGCGCCAGTATGGCGTGGCGCTGATCGGCCAGACGGATGCGGTGACCGAATCGTTTTATGCAATCTCGGTGGAGCGCAAGGTCAAGCACCCCGGCATCGTGGCGATTACCGAAGGTGCCAGACGGGAGCTGTTCACTTCCCTGCCCTGAAGGCTCAGGCGCAGACGGCGCGGGTCTTGGCAGTCATCAGCCACAGCGCCAGCAGGATCGACAACAGGATAAAGCCCGCCGCGGCAAACCCGAGGCTGCCCAGGCCCAGGGTGTCGATCACGTGCCCGCCCACCAGCGCCCCCAGGCCAATCCCCAGGTTGGCCCCGGCAATGTTCAACGAGGCGGCAAACGCCGGCGCATGGGGTGCGGCCTTCATCAGTCGCACATGGCTGACCAGAAACAATGCCGCCTGGGTCACGCCCCATACCGCCATCGCCGCCGCCAACCCGATCGTGGAATGGATGGCGGGCACCAGCGCCACCATGCCGGCGATCATGAAACCGCAGAACACCATCGACGCAATCAGCGGATGACGGTCGACCATGCGCCCGCCCAAAGAGTTGCCGATCAGGCCGACCGCGCCAAAGCCCATGAGGCACCAGCCCACTACCGTGCCGTCAAAACCCGCCAGGCGTTCGAGAATGTCTGCCAGGTAGGTGTAGGCGGTGAACATCCCGCTGAACACCAGGATCGACAGCAGGATATGGCCCTGCATCAGCGGGCTGCGCAAGATCTTGAACTGCGAGCGCAGGCTGACCTGGTCGTGCTTTGCCCGGGTCTTCGGCAGGTAGATAAACAGCAGCAGGGCCTTGGCGAACGCCACCACCGCAAGAATGCCAAAGGCGGTGCGCCAGCCGAACATATCGGAAATCAGCGTGCCCACCGGGATCCCGAAGACCGTGGCACACACGATGCCGAAGCCGATTTTTTCAATCGCGCGACCGGCGAAGTCCGGCCCCACAATGTCCACCGCTGTTTCGCTGGCCAGGGCCCAGAACACCGGCAGCCCCAGTGCCGGGATCAACCGGGCCAGGGACATAACCCAGATATTCGAGGCCATCGCCGCCAGAGTGTTGGCCAGGCCGAACATGATCAGGATCGTGATAAACAGCCGCTTGCGCTCGAACCGGGCGAAATATGCGGTGAGGAACGGGCCAAACGCCGCCACGGTGAAGGCGAACAACGTCACCAGCAACCCGGCCTGGGACACGCTTACATCGAGGTCCCGGGCGATGGAAGGCAACAGGCCGACGATGATGAACTCTGTGGTCAGCACGGTAAAACCGGCTGCCGACAACAGCAGGATCGGAAACAACATCAAAAACTCCAGAAAACAGCGACATCAACGACAGCCCGGAGGGCCCGCTGATAGAGAAGAAATAAGAGGATGGGCAATGTTAACAGAATGTGTAGCGGCGTGGTGACGGAACGCCGCACCCGGATTAGACGTTTCCTACAGATGTTAGACTTCGCTCCTGTCAGATTCATGCTGCCTAGCTGCATCTATTAAAAAAACCAGAGACAACCTTTTTATGACTGCTGCCCCTTCCCTCTTCCAACGCCTGATGTCTATCAGCCTGGTCACCCAAATTGTCATCGGCCTGATCGCCGGTATCCTGTTGGCCCTGCTGTTGCCCGACGTCGCACAAGCCACCGGGTTTATTGGCAAGGTCTTTGTCTCGGCGCTCAAGGCCGTCGCGCCCATCCTGGTATTTGTGCTGGTGATGGCCTCGATTGCCAGCCACAAGCACGGCCAGGAAACCCATATCCGCCCGATCCTGTTCCTGTACCTGCTGGGCACGTTCGCTGCCGCCGTGGTCGCGGTGATCGCCAGCACGCTGTTCCCCTCCTCGCTGGTGCTGGCCACCCACGATGTGGCCGTCAGCCCTCCCGGCGGTATCGGTGATGTGTTGCAAAGCCTGTTGCTGAGCGTGGTGGACAACCCGGTCAGCGCGCTGATGAACGCCAATTTCATCGGTATCCTGGCGTGGGCCATCGGCATGGGCATCGCCATTCGCCATGCCAGCGACACCACCCGCACCGTGCTGGGGGACCTGTCCAACGGCGTCACGCTGATCGTGCGCATGGTGATCCGCTTCGCGCCCCTGGGGATTTTCGGCCTGGTGGCCTCGACCCTCGCCACGTCCGGCTTCGGCGCCCTGCTGGGCTACGCACACCTGCTTTTGGTGTTGATCGGCTGCATGCTGTTCGTCGCGCTGGTGATCAACCCGGCCATCGTGTTCTGGAAGCTGCGCCGCAACCCTTACCCGCTGGTGCTGATGTGCCTGCGGGAAAGCGGGATCACCGCGTTTTTCACCCGCAGTTCGGCGGCCAACATTCCGGTCAACCTGGCGTTGAGCAAGCGCCTGGGCCTGCATGAAGACACCTACTCGGTGTCGATCCCGCTGGGCGCCACCATCAACATGGCCGGCGCAGCCATCACCATCACCGTGCTGACCCTGGCCGCCGTGCACACCCTGGGCATTGCCGTGGACATCCCCACCGCCGTGCTGCTCAGCGTGGTCGCGGCGGTGTGTGCCTGCGGCGCGTCGGGGGTTGCCGGGGGCTCGCTGCTGTTGATCCCGCTGGCGTGCAGCCTGTTCGGCATTCCCAGCGAAATCGCCATGCAGGTGGTGGCCGTGGGCTTCATCATCGGCGTGTTGCAGGATTCGGCGGAGACCGCACTGAACTCGTCCACCGACGTGTTGTTCACCGCTGCCGCGTGCCTGGGCAAGGAAGAACAAGCCGCGTAGACCTTGCGCGCACAAAAAAGCCCAGGGCGGTTCGTGAATGAACCGCCCTGGGCTTTTTTATTACAAGGCTTAGAACGCGCCCATGTAGTCGCGCTTGCCCACTTCCACGCCGTTGTGACGCAGCAAGGCGTAAGCGGTGGTGACGTGGAAGAAGAACTGCGGCAGGCCGTAGCTCAGCAGGTACGACTGGCCGCTGAAGCGCTTCTCTTTCGGGGTGCCAGGGCGAGTGATGATCTCGATGCCTTCTTTACCGTCGACCTGGGCCGGGGTGATGGTGTCGATAAACGCCAGGACCTTGGCGATCAGCGCTTGCAGGTCGGCGAAGGTGACTTCTGTATCGTCGTATTTCGGAACTTCGATTTCAGCCAGGCGGGCAGAAACGCCTTTGGCGAAGTCGACGGCGATCTGCACCTGGCGCACCAGCGGGAACATGTCCGGGTACAGGCGTGCCTGCAGGAAGGCGTTCGGGTCGATGTTCTTGGCGGTGGCGTGGGCCTCGGCCTTGTTCAGCACATCGCTCAGGGCGTTGAGCATTTGCTTGAAGACCGGGAGGGAAGCGGCGTACAGGGAAATAGTCATGACAGTCTCGACAGTTGTGGCAGGGTTTGAAACAGCCGCGATTATAGACATGCCGGCCACCGGCGCCGCTTGTCTTTTATTTTTTCAGGATTAGGCTAGTGAGCTCACTGCATTAGGGAAAGCGCGATGACCACCGAGCACGACACCACTTCCGAAGAACCGCGCCTGAACAGCACGGAAATCCGCATCCTTGGCTGCCTGATCGAAAAACAGGCCACCAGCCCCGAAACCTACCCGTTGACCCTCAACGCGCTGGTGATCGCCTGTAACCAGAAAACCAGCCGCGAACCGGTGATGAACCTCAGCCAGGGCCAGGTTGGCCAGAGCCTGCGGGCCCTGGAAGGCCGCGGGTTTACCCGGCTGGTGATGGGCAGCCGCGCCGACCGCTGGGAGCATCGGGTGGACAAGGCGCTGGAGCTGGTGCCGGCCCAGGTGATTCTCAGCGGGTTGCTGTTCCTGCGGGGGCCGCAGACGGTCAACGAACTGCTGACCCGCAGCGGGCGCATGCATGACTTTGAAGACGCCGAGCAGGTGGTGCATCAACTGGAACGCCTGATTGCCCGTGGGCTGGCGTTGTTGGTGCCGCGTCAGTCGGGGCAGCGGGAAGATCGGTACATGCACGCCCTGGGCGACCCGGCGGACATTGAAGCGATCCTGGCGGCACGTGGGAATCCGGTGGAGCGTGGTGCGGGAAGTGGGGTTTCCCTGGAGCGTATCGAAGAGCTGGAAGCGCGGATTGCGGCGCTGGAAGAGCGCCTTTCGCGGCTCGAGTAATGTTTGTGGTGAGTGGGCTTTTGTGGCGAGGGAGCTTGCTGTGGCGAGGGAGCTTGCTCCCGCTGGAGTGCGTAGCGCTCCCATTTTCTTGGGGCTGCTGCGCAACCCAGCGGGAGCAAGCTCCCTCGCCACAAAAACTCACTCTCCAAAGCAAGCTCCCTCGCCACAGCAAGCTCACTCTCCACACCGCCAGCGGTGATGCTCAGCTCCGGGCAAATGCCACCGCCGCCTGAAACTGTTCATCCGTCGGCCGCACGCCGGTGTACAGCACGAACTGCTCCAACGCTTGGATGGCGATCACTTCCAAACCGGTGATCACTCGTTTGCCCTGGGCCCGTCCACGCAGGATCAGTGGGGTTTCCGAGGGAATCGCCACCACATCGAAGACCGTCTCGGCCGCATCAACCGCGTCAGCTTCAAACGCCAACTGATCCGCTTCCGCCCCTCCGGTCATGCCAATCGGCGTCACGTTGACCAGCATCTGCGGGCGCAAGGCACCCAACTGCGCCTGCCACTCATACCCCAGGCTCTGGGCCAGCGCCCGGCCCGCGTCTTCATTGCGCGCCACGATCACGCCCTTGGCGTAGCCGCCATCGCGCAAGGCACTGGCCACCGCCTTGGCCATGCCGCCGCTGCCGCGCAGGGCGAAGGTCGAGTCCTTGGGCACCTGGTGCTTGTGCAGCAGTTGCTCGATGGCGATGTAATCGGTGTTGTAGGCCTTCAAATGCCCGTCGGTGTTGACGATGGTATTGATTGACGCAATGGCCCGCGCCGAATCGTCCAGCTCATCCACCAGGGCAATACAGGCTTCCTTGAACGGCATCGACACGCCACAACCCCGAATGCCCAAGGCCCGAATGCCACCGACGGCGCCCGGCAGGTCGTGGCTACTGAAGGCCTTGTAGTAGAAATTCAACCCCAACTGCTCATACAGGTGGTTATGAAAGCGCAGGCCAAAGTTCCCTGGGCGCGCCGACAGTGACATGCACAGTTGGGTGTCCTTGTTGGGGTTCATCTGCATCGGTAACTCCTTGAAGCCATTCCAGAGGCGGTTTCGGATAGACGGAATACCCGCGCCGGCGGGTTCTCATGGATCATACGCACTGTGCCCGGCCACTTGTGTAAGCCAACCGATACAGACCTTACACAACCTTTACCTATCGGCTGTGCTGTTTTTTAGAAATACGCTGTCTTAAAAGTATCCCCGCGACAATCCTTGAGTCGATTGATTGCAGACCATGAGCGCAGGGGCTAACCGAGGAATGACCATGATTCGTAAACTCCCCAAGATCGCCTTGCTGATCGGCGCACTCGCTATGGCAGGACAGGCCTCCGCCCACGGTGGTGGTTGGGGTGCTCCGCTCGCACTGGGAGCCGTTGTTGGTGCAGTGGTAGGCGGCTCGATCGTCGCCAGCCAATCGCGGCCGGTCTACGTGCAACAACCGGTGTATGTCCAGCCGCAGCCGGTGTATGCCGCTCCGCCGCCGGTCTACTACGCACCGCCACCGCCTGTGTATGTGCAACAACAGGTTTATTACCGCCCGGCGCCGGTCTACTACGGCCCACCGCGCGGCTACTACGGCCCTCCACACGGCTATTACGGTCGCGGCTGGTAAGCCTCAACTGATACACCTGAACAGGCTCCGCCCTAAAAGCGGGGCCTTTTTTTGGCCTGCAGGTCTGAATAAATCTCGCCAAGGTCGTTATAAGGACAATGGCTGTGGCCAAATCCCACATCATTGATCTCAATAGGCGCTTGCCCGAACGGGGCCTGCGCTGTCATGTTTGTGTCTCAAAAGGCTTCCACTATCAACACTGTCCGACCAATAACAACAAGGACGATTGCCCATGCCCACGCAAAACCCACATCGCACCGCCGGCCTCTGCACCTCGAGCAAGGTCTATAGCGTACTGACGGAGCTCAAGGCCCTGGAAGGCCATCGCAACGCCAAGTTCCTGTCCTTGCTGACGGAAAACCTGGTGCGCAAGGGCCTGCTCAGTGAACAGGAAGTGGTGCATATGCTCGACCAGGTGGTCGACTGACTGAGGGTCGCTCGATAACAGTGATGTCGACTATCGAGCAGGTTGATTTTCCCTGAAGGCCTACGCACCGTAATGTCACCTCCATAGCGTATCGGAGGTCATCATGCCCACTATTCAAATCATGTCTGTCATCGGCAGTGCCGTTCCCGCCTCTCTGCGGGAGCTTGGCTTGCTCGCCTGCTGGTACCTGGTACGCGATGGCGAAGCCATCAGCGGCCCACTCACTTCATTACCGGCCGCCCAGGCCCTGTCGGTCAAAATGGCGCATTGCTTTCATGCCTAAGGCAGTTGCACCCGCGGTTTGGTTTCCACAAACAGCGCCCAGCTGGACATGAACAACGCAGCAATCAGTGGCCCGATGACAAAGCCGTTCAAGCCAAAGATCGACAGGCCGCCCAAGGTTGAGATAAGGATCAGGTAATCCGGCATGCGGGTGTCCTTGCCCACCAGGATGGGCCTTAGCACATTGTCCACCAGCCCGATCACAAATACCCCGAACAACCCGAGCACCACGCCCTGCCAGATCGACCCGCTCAGCAGGAAGTACGCCGCCACCGGCCCCCACACGATCCCCGCGCCCACCGCCGGCAGCAGCGACAGAAACGCCATCAACACCGCCCAGAGCAACGCGCTGGGAATGTCCAGGAACCAGAAGATCAAACCACCCAACGCGCCTTGCGTGACCGCTACCAGCACGTTGCCTTTCACCGTGGCACGCACCACCCGGTTGAACTTCAATTGCAGGCGACGCTTCTGCGGTTCGGCCAGCGGCACCGCGGTGCGCACCTTGCGCACCAGCTCGGGGCCATCGCGCAGCAGGAAGTACAGCAAGTACAGCATGATGAAAAAACTCACCAGGAAATCAAACGTGCCCTGGCCGAAGCTGAACGCCTGGGTCGCAAAAAACTGGCTGCCCTGCATCGCACTCTTGACGATCTTCTCCCGCAGGCCTTCCAGGTTGCCCATGCCGAAGCGGTCCAGCAGATGCTGGAAATACGGTGGCAGGAAGTTCTTGAACTGCTCGATATACCCGGCAACGTCGAGCTTGCCGCTCTCGACGTTCTTGTAAAGCGTCGCGCCCTCCTGCACCAGCAAGGCACTGGTGATGATCACCGGCAGAATCGCGATTATCAGGCACACCGTCAGGGTTGCCAGGGATGTGAGATTGCGGTTCCAGCCAAAACGTTGCTGGAAGCGCCGTTGCATCGGCGCAAAGATGATCCCCAGGATCACCGCCCAGAAGACCGCGCCGTAGAACGGCAGCAAAATCCAGATAAACGCGATGGTCACCAGGGCGAGCAGTAACAGCAGGGTTTTGAATTGCAGGTTGGTTTGGTTCATGTTCGGTCCATGTCTAAAACACCAGGCGCTCATGTGCGCCTTGATGTTTAGTCCACTGCAAATCCCGCGAGTGCCCTACTTATTAGACCTGGATCAATAAACTGCGCACCCGGCCCGGCTACCCTGCCGCCCTTTTGCGACCCGAACCCATGCCTCCCGTTATCGCCCCCGAACTGCTCGCCCCCGCCGGCACCCTGAAAAACATGCGTTATGCCTTTGCCTACGGTGCCGATGCCGTCTACGCCGGGCAACCGCGCTACAGCCTGCGGGTGCGCAATAACGAGTTCGACCACGCCAACCTCGCCCTCGGCATCCAGGAAGCCCAGGCCCAGGGCAAGCGGTTCTATGTGGTGGTCAACATCGCGCCTCACAACGCCAAGCTGAAAACCTTCCTCAAGGACCTTGCCCCGGTGATCGCCATGGGCCCGGATGCGCTGATCATGTCCGACCCGGGCCTGATCATGCTGGTGCGCCGGCACTTCCCGCACATGCCGATCCACCTGTCGGTGCAGGCCAATACGGTGAACTGGGCCAGCGTCGAATTCTGGCAGGCGCAGGGCATCTGCCGGATCATCCTGTCCCGGGAGTTGTCGCTGGAGGAAATCGACGAGATTCGCCAGCAAGTCCCCGCCATGGAGCTGGAAGTGTTTGTGCACGGTGCGCTGTGCATGGCCTATTCCGGGCGCTGCCTGCTGTCGGGCTACATGAACAAGCGGGATGCCAACCAGGGCACCTGCACCAACGCCTGCCGCTGGAAATACCAGGCGACGCCTGCGGTGGAAAACGCCGCCGGCGACATCGTGCAGCACTATGCGCCCGAGCCGACCCTGGGCCTCGGTGCGCCCACCGACCAGGTGTTCCTGCTGCAGGAGGCCAATCGCCCCGACGAACAGATGCCCGCCTTCGAAGATGAACACGGCACCTACATCATGAACGCCAAGGACCTGCGGGCGGTGCAGCACGTCGAGCGGCTGACGCGCATGGGCGTGCACTCGTTGAAGATCGAAGGCCGCACCAAATCCCACTTTTACTGCGCCCGCACCACCCAGGTATATCGCCAGGCGATTGATGACGCGGTGGCCGGGCGCGACTTTGACCGGGGCTTGATGACCAACCTCGAATCCCTGGCCCAGCGCGGCTACACCGAGGGTTTCCTGCGCCGGCACGTGCACGATGAGTATCAGAACTATCAGAACGGCAGCTCGGTGTCCGAACGCCAGCAGTTCGTCGGCGAACTGACCGGTGAACGGCGCGGCGAACTGGCCGAGGTCAAGGTCAAGAACCGTTTTGCCGTGGGCAATCACCTGGAACTGATGACCCCGGCGGGGAATTTCCACTTTGACCTGGGCTCATTGCACAACGCCAAGGGCGAGGCCATCGCGGTGGCGCCGGGCGACGGGCATACGGTGTATTTGCCGATCCCGGCGGAGATGGACCTGCGTTTCGGCCTTTTGATGCGCGACGTTTAACTTCGCCAGACACCTCAATGAGTGTGAGACAGCTTGCTGTGGTGAGGGAGCTTGCTCCCTCACCACAGCACTCTCCTTCACCACCGCAAGCTCCTCACCACAAAAAGCAGGGCGTACGCGCACTAGGTTCATTTGCAAAGTAGAATTGGCGGTTCTGCGTACCGCCACCTTGTCTTGAGCGGTCACCCTCTTTTTTACGGAGATCGCCTTGCGTCTGTTTCATACCTCCGACTGGCACCTTGGGCAAAACCTGCACGGCCAGGAACGCGACTTCGAACACGCCTGCTTCCTCGACTGGCTGCTGGGCCAGTTGGGCCTGCATCGCCCTGACGTGCTGTTGATCGCCGGCGATATTTTCGACACGGTCAACCCGCCACTCAAGGCCCAGGAGCGGCTGTACGACTTCATCATCAGCGCCCATGAGCAAAACCCTGCACTGACCATCGTGATGATCGCCGGCAACCACGACTCCGGCTCGCGCATCGAACTGCCGGCGCCGTTGATGCGCCGCCTGCGCACCCACGCATTGGGCCGGGTGCTGTGGCTGGATGACGGACAACTGGATGTCGAACGCCTGCTGATTCCATTGCCCGGTGCCGACGGTGAAATTGCCGGCTGGTGCCTGGCATTGCCGTTCCTGCGCCCGGCCGAAGTGACCGGCGCCCAACTGGGGGACGATTACCTGCGGGGCATCGGCCAGGTTCACGAGTGGCTGATTGCTGCCGCCAACGCCAAGCGCCAGCCGGGCCAGGCACTGGTTGCCATCAGCCATGCGCACATGGCCGGCGGCTCGGTGTCGGAAGACTCCGAGCGCAGCCTGATCATCGGCAATGCCGAAGCGCTGCCCGCCAGCCTGTTCGATGCCAGCGTCAGCTATGTGGCCCTCGGCCATTTGCATAAACCCCAGCGGGTGAATGGCGAGGAGCGGATTCGCTACTGCGGCTCACCGATTCCGCTGTCATTCTCGGAAATCGGCTACCAGCACCAGATCCTCGACGTGCAACTGGACGGCGAAATCCTGGTCAGCGTCGAATCCCGCCTGATCCCGCGCTCGGTCAACCTGCAACGCCTGGAAGCCGCGCCCCTGGCCGACATCCTCAAGCAACTGGCCGACCTGCCCGACATCGACCTGCTGGCCGAAACCCAGCGCCAACCGTGGCTGGAAGTGCGGGTGCGCCTCGACGAACCGCAACCCGACCTGCGCCAGCAGGTGGAAAACGCCCTGCAAGGCAAGGCCGTGCGCCTGGTGCGCATCGCCGCTGAATACGCAGGCAACGGAGGCCGTGAAGACAGCCAGGAAGACCGCCTGATCGAACTCGACCAGCTCACGCCCCAGGAATTGTTCAGCCGCGCCTGGCAGGAAAGCTACGGCAGTGAAGTGGACGAACAGACCCTGAAGGACTTCGCCGTGCTGCTCCAGGAAGTGCAACAGGAGGGTGAACAGCCATGAAGATCCTCGCCATTCGCCTGAAAAACCTCGCCTCTTTGGCGGGTCCGTTTGAAATCGACTTTACCGCCGAGCCCCTGGCCAGCGCCGGGCTGTTCGCGATTACCGGGCCCACCGGCGCCGGTAAAAGTACCTTGCTCGATGCGCTGTGCCTGGCGCTGTTTGGCGCCGTGCCGCGCCTGGGCGATACCGGCCAGGCAAAAATGCCGGATGCCGACACCGATATTTCCATCGGTGACCCACGCACCCTGATTCGCCGGGGCACTGGCGGCGGTTATGCCGAAGTGGATTTTGTCGGCGTCAGTGGCCGTCGCTACCGCGCCCGCTGGGAAGCCAACCGCGCCCGGGACAAGGCCAGCGGCAAGCTGCAAGCCAGCCGGCAAAGCCTGATCGACCTGGACAGCGAGCAACTGCTGGCCAGCCAGAAAACCGAATACAAGACCCAGCTGGAATTGGCCCTGGGCCTGAACTTCGAGCAGTTCACCCGCGCGGTGTTGCTCGCGCAAAGTGAGTTCAGCGCGTTCCTCAAGGCCAACGACAACGAGCGCAGCGAACTGCTGGAAAAGCTCACCGACACTGCGCTCTACACCCAACTCGGTCGCCGCGCCTTCGACAAAGCCAAGGACGCCCGGGACGCCCACAAACACCTGCAGGACCAGGCTACCGGCGTCACCCCGCTGGCCCCCGAGGCCCGCGCCGAACTCGACGAACAGCTGGCCGCCGCACAGCAACAGCTCAAGACCCAGCAGGCGCAACTCAAGCAACTCGAGTTGCAGCACACCTGGCTGAAGGAACTGCGGGAGTGGCAGGAGCGCCAACAAAGTGCGGTCGAGCAACTGCAACAGGCCCAGCAACACTGGGCAAGCCAGGGCCCGCAGCGCCTGGACCTCAGCCGCCTGGAACAACTGGCGCCGCAACGTCACCACTTCGCCCGCCAGGCCGAACTGACCACGCAGTTGCAGCCCCTTGCCGCGCAAATCCAGCAGCACCTTGAGCAACAAACCGCGTTGCACACCCGCCAGACCCAACTGCAACAGCAACAGGCCGACGTGCAAGCCGCCCTCGCCCAGGCCCTCAAGCAGCAAGCCGACGCTGTGCCCTTGCTGCGCCAGGCCTTCGAGGAGCAAACCACCCTCGCCCACTTGACCCGTGAGCTGGCCAAACGCAGCGAAGAGAAGCAGCTGGGTGAAGCTGCCTGCGTGGAAGGCCAGGCGACGTTGACCGGCTTGCTCGACAAGCAGAAAGTTGTCGCCGAGCGCCTGCACCGGCTGGCCGCAGAGCTTGAACGCAGCGCCGCCCTCGCGCCGTTGAGTGAGGCCTGGAGCGCCTACCGCGACCGCTTGCAACAGCTGATGCTGATCGGCAATCGCCTCAATAAAGGCCAGGCCGAACTGCCACAACTGGAAGAGCGCGCCACCCGTCTCGGTGAAAAATGGACCGAGCAACGCGAAGCCCTTGACCTGCTGTACCACGAAGCCGGCGCCGAACCCCATGCAGTGGCCGAACAGATCCAGTTGCTCGGCAGCCTGCTCCAGGACAACCGCAAGCAACATCGCGCGTTTGAGGACCTGGCGCGGCTGTGGAACAGCCATCAGCAACTCGACAGCCAGAGCCAGGCCCTGACGCAAAAGCAGACCCTCGCCCAGCAACAACGCGAACTGTTGAACCAGAGCGGCTTGCAGGCCAAGACCGAGCTGGCCGTCGCCGAACAGACCCTGACCGTCACCAAGCAACTGCTGGAGCGCCAGCGCCTGGCCCGCAGTGCCAGCGTCGAGGAATTGCGCGGCCAGCTTCAGGATGAGCAGCCGTGCCCGGTGTGCGGCAGCGTCGAGCACCCGTATCACCAGCCCGAAGCCATGCTGCAAAGCCTGACCCGCCACGACGAAAGCGAAGAAGCCAACGCGCAGCAAGCCGTGGATGTGCTCAAGGAAAAACTCACTGACCTGCGTGGCGAAGTGGGCGGCCTGATCGCCCAGCAAAAGGAATTCCTGCAACAACAGGAGCAACTCGCCAGCCAGTTGCAGGCCTTGCTGCCAAGCCTTGAAGCCCATCCGCTGTCGGCCTCGCTGTTCAACCAGGACGCGGCCAAGCGTGATGCCTGGCTCACCCAGCAACTGAGCCAGCTCAGCCAAAGCCTCACCCAGGACGAGCAACGCCAGGGCGCCCTGCTCAACCTGCAACAGAACGCCGGGCGTTTGCAGCAACAACTGCAAGCCGCCCAGGACGCCAGCCAACAGGCGCGCCAGTTACTGATCGACCAGCAACGGGAACTGTCCAACGACCGCGAACGCCTGGACGAAGAACTCAACGCCTTCGCCAGCCTGCTGCCCACCGAGACCCTCGAAGGCCTGCGCAGCGAGCCGGCGGCGACCTTCATGTTGCTCGACCAGCAGGTCAGCCAGCGCCTGGAACAGCTCGACAACCAAAAGGAAGAATTGGCCGAGCAGCTGCAGCGCCAGCAAGCCATCGAGAAAGAGCAGGACCGCCAGCAACATCGCCAGCAGCAGCTGGAGACTTTGCACAAACAGCTCGCCGAACAGAGCGCCCTGCAACACGCCGCCAAGGAAAAACTCGCCGGCCTACTGGGCGAAAACTCCAGCGCCGAACACTGGCAACAGCAATTGGACCTGGCCGTCGACCAGGCGCGGCAACATGAGGCCGAGGCCAACCAACAGTTGCAGGACACCCGCAACCAGTTGATCCAACTGGCCGCCGACCTCAAATCGCTGCAAGAACGCCAACAGTCCCTGGAAACCGAACACGCGGCCCTCACTACGCGCCTGAGCGACTGGCGCGCGTTGCACCCGGAACTCGATGACGAAGGCCTGGCACGCCTGGTGGCCTTCGATGAGCCGCAGGTGGCCGAGCTACGCCAGCAACTGCAACACAGCGAAAAAGCCATCGAGCAGGCCAAGGTGTTGCTGCAAGAGCGCGAACAGCGGCTCAAGGATCACCAGGCGCTGCACAACGGCAACCTCGACGCCGAGCAACTGGACAGCGCCCTGGCCGAACTCAATGCCGCGCTGATCATTGGCGAAAAACACTGCGCCGAACTGCGCGCCCAACAGGCCGACGACCAGCGCCGCCAGGATGCCAACCAGGCCTTGGCGGCCGAGATCGCCAAGGCCTACGAAGAATGGCAACGCTGGGCACGCCTGAATGCGCTGATCGGCTCGGCCACCGGCGATACCTTCCGCAAGATCGCCCAGGCCTACAACCTCGACCTGCTGGTGCACCACGCCAACGTCCAACTGCGCCAACTGGTGCGCCGCTACCGCCTCAAGCGCGGCGGCAGCAT
Organism: Pseudomonas sp. C6002; assembly: GCF_013385805.1. NCBI lineage: Bacteria > Pseudomonadati > Pseudomonadota > Gammaproteobacteria > Pseudomonadales > Pseudomonadaceae > Pseudomonas > Pseudomonas sp. C6002. The sequence continues at coordinate 84,617 of NZ_JACAPH010000011.1, forward strand.
GCTCGGCCTGCTGGTACTCGACACGGAGATGGGCGACGAACTGCGTTCGGTGCACTCGTTGTCCGGCGGCGAGACGTTCCTGGTGTCGCTGGCGCTGGCCTTGGGCCTGGCGTCGATGGCGTCGAGCACGTTGAAGATCGAGTCGCTGTTTATCGACGAAGGCTTCGGCAGTCTCGACCCCGAGTCGCTGCAACTGGCGATGGACGCCCTCGACGGCTTGCAGGCCCAGGGCCGCAAGGTGGCGGTGATTTCCCATGTGCAGGAAATGCACGAGCGGATTCCGGTGCAGATTCAGGTCAAGCGCCAGGGCAATGGCTTGAGCACCCTGGAGGTCAAGTGAGCGAGGCCGTGTTGTATTCGTTCCGCCGTTGCCCCTATGCGATGCGGGCGCGGATGGCCCTGCGGTATTCAGGGGTGGCGGTGCAGATCATCGAGGTCAGCCTCAAGGCCAAGCCGGCTGAGATGCTGGCGTTGTCACCCAAAGGCACGGTGCCGGTGCTGAGCGTGGATGGCCGGGTGATCGATGAAAGCCTGGCGATCATGCGCTGGGCACTGGCAAAGAACGATCCTGAGGGTTGGTTGCTTGGGGATGATCGGGCGACGCAGGCGCTGATTGAAGAGAATGATCAGGGCTTCAAACATCAATTGAATCGATACAAGTATGCCGAGCGCTATCCGGAGTATCCGATGGAGCATTATCGGGCCGAGGGTGAGGTGTTTTTGATGAAGCTGGAGGGGTTGCTGGCGGAGCGGGAGTATTTGCTGGCCGGGCATTTGAGCCTGGCGGATGTGGCACTTGCACCGTTTGTGCGGCAGTTTGCCCATGTGGATCGGGAGTGGTTTGGCCGGGCGCCGTATCCGCGGTTGCGAGCTTGGTTGCAGCGGTTTCTGGAATCGCCGTTGTTCATCGCCGTGATGGCAAAAACCTGAGACTGTCGCAGGACAAAATGTGGGAGCGGGCTTGCTCGCGAAGGCGGTGTATCAGTCAGCCCATGTATAGACTGACCCGGCGCTTTCGCGAGCAAGCCCGCTCCCACATTTGATCTTCATCAGCTTCAAGATCAGTTCTGGATTTTGTGGTCCAGCGCTGCATAGAAGTTGGCGCTTTGTTGCAGGTATTTCTGGGTGTAGGCGCTGGTGCTGGTTTTTTTGCTGCTGATTTCAACACTGGCGCTGGCTGGCAACGCTACGGTGGCGGAAACAGCGGAAGCGGCGATGATCGAGAAAAGATTGAAGTTCATGTCGGTAACCCTTGTGTTCGGTTGGCTTGGTGGCCTGTGTTGGCCTTGGAACCAAACTTACGCCCGAGGGGTTAGCCTTAGAAATTCATTGAAACACTAGCCGCTATTAATAGTATTAATACAACCAGTCAGGCCCCGCACTGCGGGGCCTGTGGCTTATTGCCGCACCAGGAACTTGAGGTCGCTGGGGGCATCAATCGCCAGTTTCTGCACGGTTTTGCCCAAAAGACCGGTCTTGGGATCGCGCTCGACGACCACAATCTCGTTGCTCTTCTGGTTGGCGATCAGCAGGAACTTGCCGCTGGGGTCCAGGGCGAACTCCCGGGGATGGTCACCTTCCACCGACCGGCGCTGGATCTCTTTGAGCTGCGCAGTGGCCGGGTCGATGGCAAACACCAGCATCTGGTTGGCGGTGCCTCGGTTGCTCACGTAGAGGAACTTGCCGTCACTTGAGGCATGCAACGCGGCGCCGGCCTTGTCGGACACCGGCTGACCATCCGCGAAGTTGACCAGTTGCTTCTGGGTCAGCTTGCCATCGTTGTAGTCGAACACCGCCACTTGCGCGCTCATCTCGGTGGTCAGCCACGCGTGCTTGCCGTCTGCGGTGAACAGCAGGTGCCGCGGGCCGCTGCCCGGTGGCAATTGCACAAACGCAGGGTCGGCCGGGGTCAGCGGCAGTTCGTGGTTGGCCTTGGGGTCGTAGTGGTAGGCAAAGATCTTGTCCGCCCCCAGGTCCTGGACAAACACGTACTTGCCGTCCGGCGAAGACACCACCGAATGCACGTGGTTGGACGCCTGGCGCTCCGGGTTGACCCGGCTGGCCGGGTGCCCGCTCAACTGCACCGGCGGCGACAGCTTGCCTTCGGTGTCTAGCGGCAGCACCGCGAGGCTGCCGCCCGGATCTTCCAGCACCGAATAGTTGGCCACGAACAGGTAGCGCCCGTCACTGGCCAGGCTGGAATGGGTCGGCTCGTTGCCCAGGCTCTGCACCTGGTTGATCAGGGTCAGTTGATGGTTCTTCGGGTCGATGCTGTAGCTGCTGACGCGCCCCACCGGGTCTTTTTGGCCCGGGCCGTTTTCGTTGACCACAAACAGGTGCTTCTGGTCCTTGGACAGGGTCAGCCACGACGGGTTGGCCGCCTTGGCGGCGAGCACCGGCTGGCCGCTGAACTGCCCGGTACGGCTGTCGAACTGCAAACGGTAGATACCTTCGCTGGTGCCGGCGGTGTAGCTGCCAACGAGCAATTCATAGGTGTCCACCGGCGCGGCCTGGACCGACATCGCGCCTACGCTGCCGGCCATCAGCAGGGGCCAGAATTTACGCATCATCATCCGCTTCATCCTCGTCATTATTGTTGCCGGTGACGCCGCTCATGCAGACCAGGCGGTGTTCGCCCTTGTCATCGGTAAGTGTCCAGCTTTGCAGGGTTTGATCAAAGGTCGCCGCCTTGACTTGCTCCAGGGTGAAACTCCAGCGCTTCTCGACGCGACCGTCCATGCAGATGATCGATAACGTCTGGTCATCCAGGCTGAAATCGAAGCTGTGCAGGCCATCGATTTCGACCATCTGGCAGTCTTCAAAAGCGTCGGGCAAGGTAGCGGTGTCGGCAGTCATAACCATCAATCATCAAGAGGAAAGACCTCATGATAGGTCAAATCGTTGCATCGGCCTAAGCCCGCGCAATGCAAAACGCCGTGGCACAGGCCACGGCGTTTTGGCAAACAGCGTTGGATCAGTGGGCGAACAGCGAATTGCCCTTCTGCCCCGCCAGCTTCTCGGGCTTGATCAGGAAGCGTGCCAGCGCCGGCAGCAGCCACAGCGCGCCGAACATGTTCCACAGCAGCATGAAGGTCAGCATCAGACCCATGTCGGCCTGGAACTTGATGGCCGAGAAGATCCAGGTGCATACGCCGATTGCCAGGCACAGGCCGGTGAACAGCACGGCTTTACCGGTGGACTTGAGCGTCTGGTAATAGGCTTCCTGCAACGGCAGGCCGGCCCGCAGGAAACTCTCCAGGCGGCTGTAGATGTAGATGCCGTAGTCCACGCCGATCCCCACCCCCAGCGCCACCACCGGCAAGGTCGCGACCTTGACACCGATGCCCATGAACGCCATCAGCGCGTTGCCCAGCACCGAGGTCAGCACCAGCGGCAGCACGATGCACAGGGTCGCCGCCCACGAGCGGAAGGTGATCATGCACATGGTGGCCACGCACAGGTACACCAGGATCAGGATGGTCAGCTCGGACTCCTTGATCACCTCGTTGGTGGCCGCCTCGATCCCGGCGTTACCGGCGGCGAGGATGAATTCCAGGCCGTCCTTGTTGTTCTCTTTCGCGAAGTCCTGCACTGCATGCACCGCGCGGTCGAGGGTTTCGGCCTTGTGGTCGTTGAGGAACACCAGCACCGGCGCCAGCGAACAGTTGTTGTTATACAGGCCATCGGCACGGGCAATGGAGTTGTTCAGCACGTCCGGGTTGCGCGACAGGGTTTCCCATTTCAGGTTGCCCTCGTTCATGCCCTTGATCATCTGCTTGGACACGGTCACCAGCGAGATGGCCGACTGCACGCCTTCGGTGTTCTGCATCTTCCACATCAACTGGTCGATGGGCGCCATGGCTTCATACCGCGAGCAGCCTTCGGGCGGAGTCTTGACCATCACCACCAGCACGTCGGAGCTGGTGGAGTAGTTGTTGATGATGAAATTGTTGTCCTTGTTGTATCGCGAGTCCGGGCGCAGTTCCGGTGCACCCTGGTCGAGGTCACCGATCTTCAGGTTCTGGCTGTACCAGAGGCCGCCACCAAAGGCGATCAGCGCCAGGGCAATCGACACCGGCGCGACCTTGGGGCTGGCGAACTTCGACAGCAGGCGCCAGAACGGGTGTTCGCGGTGCGCATCCTTCTTGCTCTTGGCGATGGCGCGCTTGCTGATGCCGACATAGGAGATCGCCACCGGCAGCAGGATCAGGTTGGTGAACACGATGACCGCCACCCCCACCGAAGCACCGATTGCCAGCTCGCGGATCACGCCGATATCGATGATCAAGAGGGTGATAAAACCGACCGCATCGGCGAGGATCGCGATCATGCCCGGCAGGAACAGCTGGCGGAAGGTACGCCGGGCCGCGGTCAGGGCGTTGTCGGCATCACTGGATTGCAGGGCGATGCCGTTGATCTTCTGTACGCCGTGGGAAATACCGATGGCGAAGATCAGGAACGGCACGAGCATCGAGTAGGGATCCAGCCCGAAACCCAGGGCATGCATCAGCCCGAGCTGCCAGATCACCGCCACCAGCGTGGTGCTCAACACCGCGACGGTACTGCGCAGGCAGTTGGTAAACCACAGCAGCAGCACCAGGGTGATGACGAAGGCGATACCGAAGAACATCACCACCATCACCAGGCCGTCGATCAGGTCGCCGACCTTCTTGGCAAAACCGACAATGTGGATCTTGACGTTGGGGTTCTGCGCTTCGAACTTGTCGCGGATCTTGTCTTCGAGCTCATGGGAGAACTTGCGGTAGTCCAGGGCCAGCAGCTTGCCCTGGTCCTGGGGATCCGGGTAGGACTCCAGCAGCGGAATGTCGACGATGCTCGACTTGAAATCGTTGGCCACCAACCGCCCGACCTGCCCGGACTTCAGCACGTTGTTGCGCAACTGGTCGAGGCTTTCCGGCGAGCCGTTGTAGCTCTGCGGGATCACTTCACCGCCGGCAAAGCCTTCTTCGGTAACTTCGGTCCAGCGCACGCTGGGGCTCCACAGGGACTTGAGGCCGGAGCGGTCGACGCCGGAGATGTAGAACACCTCGTCGTTGATCTGGCGCAGGGTCTCCATGTACTCCTTCGTGAAGATGTCACCGTCCTTGGCCTCCACCGAAATGCGCACCGTGTTGCCCAGGTTCGCCAGGTCGTTGCGGTGCTCCATCATCCTCTCGATGAAGGGGTGCTGGAGGGGGATCATTTTTTCGAAGCTGGTGGACGGGCGAATCAACGTCGCCTGCCAGAACAGGAAAATACTCACCAGCAGGCAGATCGTGATGACTGCCGGGCGGTTATTGAAAATCAGGCGCTCGAGAAACGTGGCCTTGTCGTTGTGATGACTGCTCATTGTGTCCCCGCCTTCTTATTGTTTTGTCGGCTCGGCGCCGGTTGGACTGGCCACGCGAACGCCGCCCTGCCCCGCCAGAATCAAGTTGCCGTTGCCCGCCGCGGTGACCGCCGACAGCGAAATGCGGTCCGGGCGATTGAATACGCTGAAGGTCAGGCCGTCGTCGTGGCTGACCACCACGCTGCCACCGTTGCCCACTACCACGATGGAACCGTCGTCCAGCAGGGTCGCCCCCGACAAACCGAACTCCAGCGCGCCACGAGTGGCGTTCAGCTCCACCGGCTCCCAGGTGCTGCCAAAATCCGTGGAGCGGAACAGGTTGCCACGCAGGCCGTAGGCCAACAGCGTCTGCGCCTGGGCGGTGCCGATCACGCCGAACAGCGAGCCCTCGTAGGGGCCTTCGAGTTTTTCCCAGGTTTGCCCCTCGTCATGGGAGCGGAACATGCTGCCCTGCTCACCGACGATAAACAGCCCGGCATCTTTCATCTGGGCGATGGCGTTGAGGTGGTATTGGTCTTCGTTGTCGAGGCGGTCGCTGACGTCGTTCCAGGTCTTGCCCCCGTCGGTGGTTTCGATCAGCGCACCGTAGGCACCCACGGCAAAGCCGTTGCTGGCGTCCTTGAACCAGACGTCGAGCAGCGGTGCTTCGCGCTTGAGGTCCTGGAATTGTTGGGTCCAGGTCATGCCGCCGTCGGTGGTGGCGAGGATCTGTGCGTCATGGCCCACCGCCCAGCCGTGTTGGTCGTCGGCGAAAAACACGGCGGTCAGCAGTTGCCGGGTGGGGACTTTGGCTTGGGTCCAGGTGACACCCTGGTCGTCGGAATAGAGGATGTGCCCGCGATCACCGACCGCGACCAGGCGCTTGCCTGCGTGGACCACGTCGATCATCAGGCTTTTGGCGGCCTTGGGGGAGTCAATGGCGAACACCGCGGCGGCGGTGGTTTCTGTGGCGGCATGGGCCGGTGTCGACAACGCGACAACCCCCAGCAACGAGAGCGCTGTGGCCAGCAATGCGACCCTGCGCGTGGCCTTCGGGCGGAAAAACACCACACCCATGACAGGCTCACTCATAGACCTTTCTCCCATTTATTATTGTTAGGTCGTCTTGCCGTGGGGAGCCCTGAAACCTGCAATCTAGAGCGCCTTGGGCAAGCTGGGCCATCCTAGCGGGCTTTGGAATCGTCTGACAATCGGCGCTACGTTATGTTTTGTTAACTGGAGGGGTTTGGGTCGGTGCTGAATGTAGTGCTATCAGCGGCGGTGATCCGTGGAGGGGGGCTGTTGGGGTGAGGGGGCTTGCTTCCGCTGGAGTGCGCAGCGCTCCTACGCTTTTTGGGGCCGCTGCGCAGCCCAGCGGGAGCAAGCTCCCTCGCCACGGGGGAGGTGTGGGCCTTGGAATGAATTTTTATTCTATGTGTTGAGTTTTGGGAATATTTATTCCATAAATAGGCTTCTCAATACAATAATTCGAAGGAACCCGGCTATGCGCGAACTCGGAATCGGCCTGATTGGTACAGGCTTTATGGGGCGTGCCCACGCCTTGGCGTTCAATAATGCGCGGGCGGTGTTCGAGCTGCCGGTGAAGCTCACGCTGGCCGCCCTGGCCGATGCCGATACCGAGCGCGCAATACGCTGCGCCGCTGACTGGGGGTTTGCCCAGGCCCATGGCGACTGGCAGCAGTTGATTGACGATCCCAAGGTGGATGTTGTCGCCATCACTACTCCCAACCATTTGCACTACCCCATGGCCATGGCTGCACTGGCGGCAGGCAAGGCGGTGTATTGCGAGAAGCCGCTGGCGGTGAGCCTGGAGCAGGCGGCCGCGATGCGTGATGCGGCGAGCAAGGCCGGGGTGGTGACGCGGGTGGGTTACAACTATCAGCACAACCCGATGATTGGTTTGGCCCGGCAGTTGATCGCCCGCGGTGAGTTGGGGGAGATCATCAGTTTTCAGGGGGAGTTCAGCGAGGATTTCATGGCGGATTCGGCGTCGCCGTGGTCGTGGCGCTGTGAGGTGGGACATGCCGGCGGTGCGTTGGCGGATCTGGGCAGCCATTTACTGTCCATGGCGCGCTATTTGGTGGGGGATGTGGTGAGTGTGTGTGCCGATACGCAAACGGTGCACGGGCAGCGGCCTGCCACCGCCGGGAGTGAGACGCTGCGGGAGATTGCGGTGGATGACCAGGTGCATGCGTTGTTGCGGTTTGCCAATGGGGCACGGGGGACGGTGAGCAGTAGCTGGCTGAAGCATGGGTATAAGAATCACCTGAGCTTTGAGATCAGTGGCACGCGGGGCACGTTGTTGTTTGATCAGGAACGGTTGAATGAATTGCAGCTGTTTCGGGTTGGGCAGGAGGGGTTTCAGCGGGTGTTGGCGGGGCCTTCGTTGCCAGGGTATGCGGCGTTCAGTCCGGCGCCGGGGCATCAGTTGGGGTACAACGAGTTGAAGACGCTGGAGGTGCATGAGTTGGTGATGGCGTTGGCCGGCAAGGGCAGTGACGGGACGGATTTTGCGGCGGCTTGGGAGATTGAGCGGTTGGCCACGGCGATTCGGGTGGCGGCCAAGGAGGAGCGGTGGGTCAGGCTGAATGAGGTCTAAATGTGGGAGCGGGCTTGCTCGCGAACGCGGTGGGTCAGCCACGGCATCTGGCGACTGACACACCGCTTTCGCGAGCAAGCCCGCTCCCACATTTGATTGTCGTTAGCTTTTGGATTTGCGCATTAGCCTATATGCCGCCGGGATGACGAAGAGGGAGAGCAAGGGCGCTGTGAGCATGCCGCCAATCATGGGCGCGGCAATCCGGCTCATGACTTCGCTGCCGGTGCCGCCGCCTAAAAGGATCGGCAGCAAGCCGGCGATGATTACGGCCACGGTCATCGCCTTGGGCCGCACGCGTAATACGGCACCTTCGGTGATGGCTTCCAGCAGGGCCTGGTCCCCTCCTCCCTGGCGTTCGGCCCAGGCGTTTTTCAAATACAGCAGCATGATCACGCCGAACTCCGCCGACACCCCCGCCAACGCGATAAATCCAACACCCGTCGCCACCGACAGGTTGAAGCCCAGCCAGTACAGCAACCACACCCCACCCGTCAGCGCGAACGGCAACGTGGCGAGGATCAGCAGCGCCTCATCCACCCGCCGGAACGTCAGGTACAGCAGCACGAAGATGATCAGCAAAGTCGCCGGCACCACCAGTTTCAGGCGTTCATTGGCCCGCTCCAGGAACTCGAACTGCCCCGAGTAGCTGAGGCTCATGCCCGGTTGCAGTTGCACGTTCTGGTTGATCGCCTCGCGCAAGTCCTTCACCACCGACGCCAGGTCGCGATCACGCACGTCAATGTACACCCAGCCGGAAGGCCGAGCGTTTTCGCTCTTGAGCATCGGCGGGCCTTCGCTGACCTTGATCCTGGCCACGGTGCCCAGGGTGATCTGGCTGCCTGACGGCGTATAGATCGGCAGGTTGCTCATCGCGCTCACCGAGTCGCGCCATTCTTTCGGGTAGCGCAGGTTGATGGGAAACCGCGCCAAGCCTTCGACGGTCTCGCCGATGTTTTCCCCGCCAATCGCCCCGGAGACAATGGACTGCACATCGGTGATGTTCAGGCCATAACGCGCGGCGGCCGGGCGGTCGATATCCACGTCGATGTAGCGCCCGCCCGTTAGGCGTTCCGCCAGCGCCGAGCTGACGCCGGGCACCGTCTTGGCGACCTTTTCCACGGCCTGGGTCACGGCGTCGATATCCATCAGGCTGGAACCCGCGACCTTCACGCCGATCGGGCTTTTGACCCCGGTGGCGAGCATGTCGATGCGGTTGCGGATCGGCGGAATCCAGATGTTGGTCAGCCCCGGCACCTGCACCACCCGGTCGAGTTCCTTCACCAGTTTTTCCGGGGTCATGCCCGGCCGCCATTGGTCTCGCGGCTTGAACTCGATGGTGGTTTCGAACATTTCCAGCGGCGCCGGGTCGGTGGCGGTTTCGGCGCGGCCGGCCTTGCCGAACACGTGGGCGACTTCCGGCACGCTCTTGATCAAGCGGTCGGTACGTTGCAGCAATGCGCCGGCAGTTTGCGTCGACAAACCAGGCAACGCCGACGGCATATACAACAGGTCACCCTCATCCAGCGGCGGCAGGAATTCACCGCCCAGGTGCGACACTGGCCATAGCGCACTGGCGACCATCAGCAGCGCGACCAGCAAGGTCATGCGCGGCCAGCGCAGCACCGCGTCGAGGGCCGGTTGGTAGAGTTTGATCAGGCCGCGATTCAGCGGGTTGCGTTGCTCATCGGGAATACGCCCGCGAATCCAGTAGCCCATCAGCACCGGGATCAGGGTCACCGACAACCCCGCTGCAGCGGCCATGGCATAGGTCTTGGTGTAGGCCAGCGGCCCGAACAAGCGGCCTTCCTGGGCTTGCAGGGTGAACACCGGGATAAACGACAAGGTGATGATCAGCAGGCAGAAAAACAACGCCGGCCCCACCTCCACTGCCGCATCGGTGATGACCTTCCAATGCGCCTCCCCCTTCAATTCCTGGTTCGGATGCGCGTGGTGCCAGGCTTCGATTTTCTTGTGGGCATTCTCGATCATCACCACCGCGCCATCGACCATCGCGCCGATGGCAATCGCAATCCCGCCCAGGGACATGATGTTCGCGTTGATGCCCTGGAACCGCATGACGATAAAGGCAATCAACACCCCCACCGGCAACGAGATGATCGCCACCAGCGAGGAGCGCAGGTGCCACAGGAAGATCCCGCACACCAGCGCCACCACCAGGAACTCTTCGAGCAGCTTGTGGCTGAGGTTGTCCACGGCGCGATCGATGAGTTTGCTGCGATCGTAGGTGGTGACGATTTCCACCCCGGGCGGCAGGCTGGTTTGCAGTTGCTCCAGCTTGGTCTTGACCGCCGCGATGGCCTCGCGGGCGTTCTTGCCGCTGCGCAGGATCACCACGCCGCCCACCGCCTCGCCTTCGCCATCCAGTTCACTGATGCCCCGGCGCATGTCCGGGCCCAGCTGGATCGTCGCCACATCCCCAAGGGTCACCGGCACGTTGTGGGTGTCGAGCCGCAGGGGAATGCCGCGAAAGTCCTCCAGGGTTTTCAGGTAGCCGGACGCACGCACCATGTATTCCGACTCACCCATGTTCAGCACCGAACCGCCGGTTTCCTGGTTGGCCTTGCCGATGGCTTCCACCACCTGGGCCTGGGTGATGCCGCGACTGGCCAGGGCCAGCGGATCGATCTGCACCTGGTACTGCTTGACCTGGCCGCCGATGGTCGCCACTTCGGCGACATTGGGCAGGGTCTTGAGCTCGAACTTGAGGAACCAGTCCTGCAACGAGCGCAGTTGCGCCAGGTCGTGTTTGCCGGTGCGGTCCACCAGCGCGTACTGGTAGATCCAGCCGACACCGGTGGCATCCGGGCCCAGCGCCGGCTTGGCCGATGCCGGCAAACGCGCCTGCAACTGGCTAAGGTATTCCAGCACCCGCGAGCGCGCCCAATACAGGTCGGTGCCTTCGTCGAACAGCACGTAGACGTAGCTGTCGCCGAAGAACGAAAAGCCGCGCACGGTCTTCGCCCCCGGCACCGAGAGCATGGTGGTGGTCATCGGGTAAGTGACCTGGTTCTCGACAATCTGCGGGGCCTGGCCCGGGTAAGGCGTGCGGATGATCACCTGCACATCCGACAGGTCCGGCAAGGCGTCCACCGGGGTGTTCTGGATCGACCACAAACCCCAGGCCGTCACGAATAAAGTCGCCAACAACACCAAAAAGCGGTTGGCTACCGACCAGCGAATCAACAGGGCGATCATGGCCGGGCTCCCGGTTGCATGCTCATGCCGTCCATGGCCCCCTCATCTGAAAAACCGCCGGACGATTGAGTGGTAATTCCCTTCAAACTTGCTTCGGAGTCCAGCAGAAATTGACCGGAGGCCACCACCTGCTGGCCTTCCTGCAGGCCGGCGAGGATGACGGTGTTGTCCTGGTTTTCTGCACCCACCTGGACTTCTACCGGGCGATATCGCCCGCCCTCCTCGGCCACCATCACCAGCACGCGTTTGCCGGTGCGAATCAACGCCTCGCTCGGCAGCAACAGCACCGATTGGCCGCTGGATTGGGCCAGGCGCACCTGGGCGGTCATACCGGGGCGCAACATACCGTCAGGGTTGGGCAGTTCGACCCGAACCTGCACGGTGCGGCTGTCCATGGCAGTTGCCGGCAGAATCGCGGCGACGGTGCCTTTGACGACTTGTCCCGGCAACCCGACAAAACGGCTCTCGACCGTTTGCCCAACGGCCAGCGCGGCGCCCTGGGCTTCAGGCACGGCGACCTGCAGCCACACGGTGCCCAGGCCATTGACCCGCGCCAGGGTTTGGCCCGCCGCGACGGTCATGCCTTCGCGTACGTCGAGGGTTTGCAACGCGCCGCCCAGCGGGGTGGTGATGGTCATCACCGATTGCACCCGGCCGCTGCGCTCCATCTGCGTGATCAACCCGGCAGGCATTCCGCTCAAGCGCAGACGCTGGCGGGCGGCAGCCAACAAACCTGGATCGCTATGTCGCAGAGCAAGGAACTCTTCCTGAGCGGCGGCCCATTCGGGCACCAGAATGTCCGCCAGGGGCGCCTGAGCCTTGAGCACATCCCCCGGCGCACGGGCGTAAACCCGCTCGACAAATCCGGCAGCCCGCGCCTGCACCACCGCCACATCGCGGTCGTTGAAGGCGAGGATTCCCGACAGCTCAAGACTCGACGCCAGCACCCCACGGCTGACGCTCGCCAGGCGCACGCCGATGTTCTGGGTCAGGCTGGGGTCGATCTGAATCGCCGCACTCTCCTCGGCGCCACCGGCGTAGCGCGGCACCAGTTGCATGTCCATGAAGGGCGACTTGCCCGGCTTGTCGAATTTTTGCTGCGGGTACATCGGGTCGTACCAGTACAGCGCCTTTTTCTCGTCCGGCGCCCGCATCGTCCCGACCATGGCCGGCTGTGCCTCGCGTGTCTGCGCCAGCCAATAGCCGCCACCCAGACCCAGCAGCAGGACGCCGCCCAACAGGGCCATATTCACGATTCGGTTATTCATTGGCGGGTTCCCCGTAAGCAAAATACAGCTGGGCGCCGGTCAGGGCGCGCTGTTCAATGGCATCAATCTGTTTGAAGCGCGCCTCGACCCACTCGCGGCGGGCGCTGACCACGCTCATCAGGTCGCCCTTGCCCGCGCGATACCCCGCCAGGCTCAGCGACAATTTCTCCTCGGCCAGCGGCACCAGGCTGTCCTGGCTGCGCTGCACGGCGCGGTCCAGGCGCTGGTAGTTGGCCAGGTCGTCTTCGAGTTCCTGGGTATGCTCACGGGTCTTGGCTTCGCGTTCGGCGTCCAGTTGGTCGAGTTCGGCCTGCTTGGCGGCGATACCGGGGTTTTGTCGGCGACCGGGGAAGATCGGCAAATCGAAGGTGAATTGCAGGCTGACCATGTCGCCGTACTCACGGCCTCGGTGCTGGTAGTCCACTTCCCAACTCCAGTCCGAGGTCTTTTGCGCCTTGGCCTCGTTCAGCCGGGCTTCGGCCTCGCGGGTGCGCGGTGCAAAGGCTTGCAGAACCGGGTGCTGGTGCAGGTTGTGGGTGAAGCCGGTGGTGTCGATTTTCCAGTTCGGCAATTGCCCGCTGGGGGCTTCACTGGCGGCCGGGCCGATCCAGCGCTTGAGGGCCGCCCGGGCCTGGGCGCGTTGCTGGATCAGCTCATCCTCGCGCTCGGCCAGGTCAGCCGCTTCCTGCTTCGGGATCACGACGTCGGAAGGCTGCCCGCGACCGCCGGCCAGTTGCGCACGCACGGTGTCTTGCAGCAGGCGATTTTGCTGATAGAAGTCCTTGAACAGCGCCTCTTTACGCTCCACCGCATAGGCGCGAATCCACGCCTGGGCGGTGGCCTGACGCACATTCAAGCGCTCGATCCGGCCTTCGGCGGCAGCCGTGTCCACGCTGGCCGACGCCAACTCAACCCGTGCCTTGCGCTTGTCGCGGCTGGGCACTTGTTGCTGGATGCCGATCATTTGCTCGGTCATGTCATCGCCATACAACGTGCCGCGATTGGGCCCGCCGACGGGGAAATTTTGCAGGCCTACTACCAGTTTCGGGTCCGGCAGTTCGCCGGCCGGAATCGCCGCCTGGGTCGCGGCCTGCAATTTGGAGGATTCAGCCGTCAGCGACGGCGCGTTGTTTTGCGCCAGGCGCAAGGCCTCATCCAGGGTCAGCGCAGACGCCAGCGTCGGCCACGCCAGCACGCCCATCACCAGGGCACGCACGCATAGGAAATTCATCTTGAAGTGTCCTGTTCTGTTGCGCTGTGCACCGCTTTACGCGGCCCACAGCAAGGCCGTCCCGGTTCAGGGACGAGTCTTCAGGTGCAACAGGATTCAGCGACGGGGCGGGCGCCAGACGCCGGACGGCGTGCGGTCGGGAATGAAGTCGGAAGAGACGCTGACGACCAGCGCATTGGAGGCAGTTACCGGGGCCTTGAGCACCGGCATCGACAATTGCAGCATGCCGCCGGTCTTGCACTCCTGGCCGGGCTTGCAGCTTTTGCTGTGATCGGCGGCTGCGCCGTCCTGGCAACAGTCAGGGGCCATGTCGCTCATCATCTGCATGTCGGACATCTGCATCGGGCACGGCTCGGTGCTCGACGGCACACCCGCCATCCCGGTCAGGGGAAGCGCAAGACTCAACAGCAGGACCAGGAAAAAACGCAGATAGCGGCTCATGGGACGGGAGCTTAGCCAAAAGGCGGTTAAGCAACAATTAACAAAATCCGGAGATTTCGCCTTCGCCCGGAATGCAGCAACGACACAAAACAAAATGTGGGAGCGGGCTTGCTCGCGAAAGCGGTGTATCAGCCAATCCATATGTGACTGATACACCGCTTTCGCGAGCAAGCCCGCTCCCACATGGGGACCGAGCAAGCCTGAGGATCAGTGCATGAAGATCGCGATCAGGATAATGACCGGGATAGGCACACCGAGGAAAAACAGCAGTAATGAGCGCATGACGTTCTCCTTGAATTAACGAACGGAAGTGGTGTGGGGAGTGGTTTCCAGATACACCACGGCATCCCGGCGACGACCACCAAAGGTTGCAGCGAGGCTGGCAAAAAACGCACCGATCAACAGCGCCACGAAGGTCCACAGCGACGTGTAGGCAGCCACTTTTGCAGCCGTGTCGGCAGCCTGCTTGGCTTTCAACTTGGCGTCATCCAGGGCTTTTTGAGCCTGGCCATAGACCTGGTCAACACGCGCCTCGGCATCGGCCTGGCTGAGGTTGGTCCGCTGGCTGATCAACTGTGCAAGGTACGCACGGTCTTCAGGTGCCAGCTGACCATTGTTGCTCACGGTACGAGCGAAGATGCGAGCGACCACACCATGCACCGCGTCATCACTGACGGCGGCCGGGCGATCATCACGGAACAGGCTGTCGACGTAGTAGCCAAAGTCTTCGCCCTTGGAGGCAGCGCCAGCCACCTGGCTCATGCCACTGACGGCACCCGAGGCCACACTGGCACCGGCCTTCACACCACCGCTGACCACACTGCTGACCGAACCGACGATCAGCACCGCCGTCACCAGTGTCGCCACGGCCCAGGCCAGGAAGCCATGGGCGGTGTCGCGAAAGTACACCTCATCGCCGTGCATATTGGCCCATTTCACCCGCAGGCGACCGGCGATGTAACCGCCCATCCCCGACGCGATGATTTGCGTAACCGCCAGCCAGACAATGGTAGAAATGCCAAGCCCTTTGGCGCTGATGCCACTGTCGGCCCACGGCGACACCGCCGAAAAGCCCAGGCCGAAGCCCAGCAGTACCAGAATCAAGGACAGCGCAGCCGCGGCAGCGGCCCCGGCAAAGATCGCGCCCCAGGAAACCCCGGAGAGCGTGCTCGACTCTTGCAGCGTGGATGAGGATGTAATCATTGTTGTTTTGCTCCAGGCATGAAAAATAGTGTTACAAGTCTCAAAAGGGACAGTGCAGGCGACGTGCCAGAAGCTCGAAAATTAAAACTTCATATATTTCAACAACTTAATTAAGTTGAACTAATTTGAACCATGCAACTTGCAAGAAATGGCCCGGAGCGGCGGGCGTATTGCATTCCTCGTAGGAAATAACCCGTACGCCCCCCATGGCATGCAAAAAATCCTACACACACAGCGTTCGTTCAGATTCAGCGGGTTATGGTGAATTGTGTCGTTTGTGCCTACATAAATTTTTATTTAGGAAGCGGGCTATCATTTCTTGGCAAAATGCCCGCACTTCAGTGTGAATCGCTCACCAGGTAATCCTTATGACCCGCATTTTGACCATCGAGGACGACGCCGTAACGGCCCGCGAGATCGTTGCCGAGCTGAGTAGCCATGGACTGGACGTAGACTGGGTAGACAATGGCCGCGAAGGCCTGGTCCGTGCCGTCAGCGGTGATTACGACCTGATCACCCTCGACCGCATGCTCCCGGAACTGGATGGCCTGGCCATCGTCACCACCCTGCGCACCATCGGCGTATCCACGCCGATCCTGATGATCAGCGCCCTCTCCGATGTGGATGAACGGGTACGTGGCCTGCGGGCCGGTGGTGATGACTACCTGACCAAACCGTTCGCCTCCGACGAAATGGCCGCCCGCGTCGAAGTGCTGCTGCGGCGCAAAAGCACGGTCAAGGAGTTTGAAACTGCGTTGCGCGTGGCGGATCTGGAACTGAATCTGATCAGCCGTGAAGCCAGCCGTGCAGAACAGCCCCTGAGCCTGTTGCCGACCGAATACAAACTGCTGGAATTCCTGATGCGCAACACCGGGCAAATTCTCTCGCGGATGATGATCTTCGAGGAAGTCTGGGGTTATCACTTCGACCCGGGCACCAACCTGATCGACGTGCACATCGGTCGCCTGCGCAAAAAAATCGACCCGCCGGGCCTCACGCCGCTGATCCGCACGGTACGAGGTTCCGGGTATGTCATTGCTGAACCCCTCTAAAGGCTGGCGCTCTTCCAGCAGCCGGCTGCTGGCGCTCTACAGTTCGTTGTTCGTGGCCTGGAGCTGCATCCTCATGGGCGTGCTGTACTACGAGGTGTCCGGTTACCTGGGCGACCTCTCGCGCCACTCCCTGATGCAGCGCCAGCACCTATTCCAGCGGTTTGACGGCGAAGAGCTGGTGGAAGCCCTGACCACCAGCATGACCTTCGACATGAAGGGCGTTGACGCCTACGGCCTGTTCGACAATCAGTTCAACCCCATCAGCGGCCCGATCCGCGTGATACCGCCCGACCTGCCAATGGACGGGCACATCCACGCCCTGGCCAACTGCATCGACTCCGACGACCCGAAACTGCCGCGCGACAGCTGCGACGCCGTGGCCACCCACACCGAAGACGGCCGCTGGCTGATCCTGGTGCGGGCCAACGGCTCGCTGTTCGGCGTGACGCGGATCATCCTGCACGCCTTGCTGTGGGGGATCACCCTGACGATCATTCCCGGCGCGGCCGGCTGGCACCTGCTCAGGCGGCGCCCGTTGCGGCGGATTCGCGGGATCCAGGCGAGTGCCGAAGCCATCGTGGCCGGCGACCTGACCCACCGTTTGCCATTGTCCGACCGACGCGACGAACTGGACATGCTGGCGGCCATCGTCAACGCGATGCTCGACCGTATCGAGAAGCTGATGAACGAGGTCAAGGGCGTGTGCGACAACATCGCCCACGACTTGCGCACCCCGCTCACACGCCTGCGGGCGCAGCTGTACCGAATCCAGCAACAGGCTGATGAAGACGCGCCCCACGCCCTGCAACTGGACGCGGCCATCGCCGAGACCGACACCTTGATGGCGCGTTTTCGCGGCCTGCTGCGGATTTCCGAACTGGAAGACCACCAGCGCCGCTCGGGCTTCCTGGTGCTTGATCCCCTGCCCTTGCTGCAGGAACTCCACGACTTCTACCTGCCCCTGGCAGAAGAAGGCGAGATGGAACTGCTGCTGCAAGTGCCGGACTCATTGCCCTGGATCACCGGTGACCGCGCGCTGCTGTTCGAAGCCCTGGCCAACCTGCTGAGCAACTCGATCAAATTCACCCCGCCGGGCGGCGAAGTGATTTTGCGCGGCGTGAACGATGCCGGCAGCACCCGCATTGAAGTCCTGGACTCCGGCCCCGGGATTCCCGCAGCTGAACGTGCGGCAGTGTTCCAGCGGTTTTACCGGGTGGACGAAGGCAATCAGCAACAAGGCGGGTTTGGCTTGGGGCTGTCGATTGTGGCCGCGATCATCAACCTGCACGGGTTCAAACTGGAAGTCGGCAGCAGCGAACGAGGCGGTGCGAAGCTGATCCTCGAATGCCGCCAACAACTGATGCCCGAAGCCTGAAGCCTGAAGAACACCACAAAACCAATGTGGGAGCGGGCTTGCTCGCGAATGCGGAGTGTCAGTCAACCCATCTGGCACTGATCCACCGCATTCGCGAGCAAGCCCGCTCCCACATTTGATCTTCATTCAGCCCGGAAAATTACCCCGCAACGCATCCAGCCCACCGCTGTAGACACCGCTGAACAACTCCTCCACCGCCGCATCCGTCACACCGGCCACCGGAGTAAACACGCCCGACCAGGTCACCTTCGCGGAGCTGTCACCCAGCGCCTCAACCTTCAACGTCGCCAGATACTCACTCACCGGAAACGGCGACTCGCTGATGGAGTAGCTGTAAGTACGCGCCGCATCATCAAAGCGTTGCAACCGTTCCACCACCACCCCGCCATCCGCCGTTTGCAGGTGGCGCACGCGCCCGCCTTCACTCGGCTCGCTCTTGACGATAAAGGGCAGCCAGTCCGGCAGCGAATTGAAGCCGCCGACCAATTGCCAAACCTGTTCGGCCGAAACCGGGATTTCAATAACAGCAGATGCTTTTGCCACGATTAACACTCCAAACCATTCAAGAAAAATCAGATCGCCATGCTGTCGACAACACCGCCGTCGACCCGCAACGCGGCACCGGTGGTGGCAGAGGACAACGGTGAAGCAATGTACGCCACCAGATTCGCCACTTCATCCACATTCGCTGCGCGCTGGATGATCGACGTCGGCCGCGCATTGCGCACAAACACATCCGCCTCGTCCCGCGCACTGCGCCCGGACTTGGCCACGGCGTCCTTGAGCATGTGCTCCAGGCCATCGGTAAAGGTCGGCCCCGGCAGGATCGCATTGACCGTCACCCCGGTGCCCGCCAGGCGTTTGGCCAAGCCATGGGACACCGCCAGGTTGGCGCTTTTGGTCACGCCGTAATTGATCATGTCAGCCGGCGTTGCCACCCCGGATTCCGACGACACAAAGATCACCCGGCCCCAGCCCTGCTCGACCATGCCCGGCGTGTAATGCCGCGACAAACGCACACCGGAGATCACGTTGACCTCGTAGAAACGCGTCCACTCGCTGTCGGGAGCGTCAAAGAAATCGACGTCGTTGAAGATCCCGAGGTTGTTCACCAGGATGTCGGCGCGCGGCTCGGCGGCGAACAGCTTTTCAGCGCCCTCGGCCGTACCGAGGTCCGCCACCAGCCCACGCAGATCCGCGCCGGGCACGGCCTGGCGAATGGTCGCCAGCGCCTCGTCGACCTTGCCCGATTCACGCCCGATCACCACCACCGTAGCGCCGGATTGCGCCAGCGCCTGGCTGATGCCCAGGCCTATGCCGGCGGTGCTGCCACTGACGATTGCGACTTTGCCACTGATATCAATTTTCATGTTCGCGTTCCTGTGGTTAGAGCGGCAGCGGTGCACGGGCCGAAATCAATCGGGCCTCGCGCAGGGCCTGCCAAAAGGCTGCGGGAATCTTCTCTGACAACGCCGCGACGTCTTCAGCAATGCGCCCCGGACGACTGGCACCCGGAATCACTGCCGCCACTGCCGGGTGGGCCAGGGAGAATTGCAGTGCAGCGGCTTTCACACTCACGCCATGGGCCGCGGCAATCGCCTTGATCTGCTCGACCTTGCTGATGATCGCCGGGCTGGCTTTCTGGTACTCAAAATGTGCGCCGCCCGCCAGGATCCCGGAGCTGTAAGGGCCACCGACCACGATCTCGACGTTCTGCGCCTGGGCTGCATCCATCAAGCGCTGCAAGGCGCGTTCATGGTCGAGCAAGGTGTAGCGTCCGGCAAGCAGGAAACCGTCGGGCTGGGCTTCGGCCAGGTCCAGGGTCAACTCGCAAGGCTCGACCCGATTGACGCCCAGGCCCCAGGCCTTGATCACGCCTTCTTCACGCAGGCGGGTCAGTACTTTGAAAGCACCGGTGCGCGCCTGATTGAAGTAGTCCAGCCATTGATCGCCGTAGAAATCCTGGGCGATGTCGTGAATCCACACGATGTCGAGGCGGTCGGTTTGCAGGCGGTTGAGGCTGTCTTCGATGGAGCGCAGGGTGGCATCGGCGCTGTAGTCGTTGACCATCTTGTTCGGCCGGCCATGTTCAAACACGCCGCTTTTCTCGCCGAGGTCGCGGGCGCTTTCTTCCACTTCATCCAGGATCACCCGGCCGACCTTGGTGCTGAGCACATAGTCGTCACGGTTGTACTTGGACAGGGCCTGGCCCAGGCGGATTTCCGAGAGGCCCGAGCCGTAGAACGGTGCGGTGTCGAAGTAACGCACGCCCTGGTTCCAGGCTGCTTCAACGGTGGCTTGCGCCTCCTCTTCAGGAATCGCACGGAACATGTTGCCCAAGGGGGCGGTGCCAAAACCCAGCACGCCGGGCAGTTTGTCTTTCAAGCTCATGGGGTAAATCCTCAAGATTGTTCAAGGTCGCTGTGTTGACCGTTGAGCAGATCGTAGATTGCAGAGATCGGACCGTCCAAGACATACTGCGACCAACTTGAGTCCCTTAAGGTCTGACATGATCGATTTCCGCCAATTGCGCTACTTCGTTGTAGTCGCTGAAGAAGAACACGTGGGGCGTGCTGCCGAACGGTTGCACATCTCCCAATCGCCCCTGAGCCGGCAGATTGCCCAATTGGAAGAACGCTTGGGCCTGACCCTGTTCGAGCGCAGCCAACAGCGCATCCGCCTGACCCGCGACGGCCAGACGTTCCTCGCCGAAACCAAGGCGCTGCTGACCCACGCCAACCGCCTGGAGTCATTGGGCCGGCGATTGGGTAAAGGCGAAGAAGGCGGACTGTGCATCGGCTACATCGAAAACGCCATGCACGCGGGGGTGCTGCCCAACGGCCTGAAGGTACTGCGTGACGCGCGGCCCAACGTGCATATCGCCCTGTACAACCTGCCCTCCGCCGAACAGTTGGAAGGCCTGCGCCAACGCAGCCTGGATATCGCTCTGGTGGGTGAACCACCGGCGGCGGATGACCCGGACCTGATGGCATTGCAAGTGCTGGACGATCCGATGCTGCTGGCGCTGCCCGAGCAGCATCCGCTGGC
This sequence comes from Pseudomonas sp. C6002, assembly GCF_013385805.1. Taxonomy (NCBI): domain Bacteria; kingdom Pseudomonadati; phylum Pseudomonadota; class Gammaproteobacteria; order Pseudomonadales; family Pseudomonadaceae; genus Pseudomonas; species Pseudomonas sp. C6002. The sequence continues at coordinate 105,400 of NZ_JACAPH010000011.1, forward strand.
CAGCGTCAGCGAGTTGCTGCCTGAGCATCTGGCCGAGCAGCAATGGATTGGCGTGCAGCGCAAAGCGGGTGCAAACCCGGCGGATGACTTTGTTGCGGCGTGCATTCGGGCAGGGTTTACCCCGCAGATTCCGATGGAAGCTAGCGAGCCGTTTACCGCGTTGGGGTTGGTGGCGTCGGGGCTAGGTATCGCGATGGTGCAAAAGGGCTTGAGCCGCAATGCACCGCCGGGCGTTGTGCTGCGAGAACTGCCGTGGCTGACCTACACCACGCCGCTGTGGGCGGCGTGGCATCGGATCAACTTGCGGCCGTTGGTGGAGACGTTCAGGAAAGTCCTGACAGAGCCCCTATCACCTGTGGGAGCCGGGTTTGCCCGCGATGCAGGCACCTCGGTCTGTCAGTCAGACCCAGGCGATGCCATCCGGTGATTAATGCTCGTTCCCACGCTCTGCGTGGGAACGCATACCGTGACGCTCCGCGTCACCACTGCGCAAGACTTGAACCTTGCATCGCCAATTGGACGCAGAGCGTCCGGGGCGGCATTCCCACGCAGAGCGTGGGAACGATCATCCGTCGCTCGTCTCAGTTACTTCTGGCGACCTTGCCCTTCGCCTGCCCCTTCATATACAACGCCTCCACCAACCGCTGGCGCTCATCCCGGGGCAAGGTGCTGGCGAACTGCGCCAGGGTGTTGTCCACCAGCGCTCTGAGCGCCATGTCCGCCTCCCGGGCCTTGCCCAAATCCGTCACCAACGCCTCACGGTCGAGAGTCGGCGCCTCCAGTTGCTTGATCACGTCCAGCCGCGCCTCGCGCCCGGCAAGTACCAGCGGCTGGCTGTCGGCGCGGTTCTGGCGCAACAACTGGCGCAGTTCCTTGCGCCGTTCCGGCGGCAGCTTGACCATCGCCTGGCGCAGGCCATGCTGGTTCACCACCGCCTCGGCGGGCTTGGTGTTCGCCAACCAGTGGTACAAGCCTCCGCCGACCCCGCCGATCAAAAACACGTTGAACAACACCGACACAACCAGCAGCGGCTTCAGGTACTTGGGTGACGGGGTCATTGCTCGCTTTCCTCGGCGTTGACGGTGAAGACGACTTCGGCGTCGCCCTGGTCGAAGACACTCGGCAGTACTTCAGGGCCAAGCATGGGCAACGGCACGCTCAACGATGCCACCAGGATTCCGGCGGCGACCCCGGCGATGCCCACGCCAACAAAACCGGCCGGCGACAGCCAGCCGGCGTAGCGCGCCCAGAAGGACTGGCGCTGGGGAAACGATTGGCGAATCTGCCGCGCCAGCGCCGGGTCGACGGGTGCCAGTTGATAGCCGTCCAGCTGGCCGTCGAGCCATCGCGCCTGATGCAGCACCTCAAGGAGGCTGGCATCGCCTGCATCCAGCAGGGCCTGGGCCTCGGCCTGTTCGGCGCGCGGCCAACGGTGCAAGTGGCCGCCGTAAGCCTCGGCCAATTGGGCAAATCGTTCAGGCGTCATGGTTTTCCCCTTCCTGGGCGGGCGGGCCCGGGTGTGTCGTCAAGGTAACTGCGCAGGTTGCGCCGGGCCCGTGACAGCAAGCTCTCCAGTGCCTCGACGCTGATGTTCATCAGCGCCGCGGCGTCGATATTCGACAGCTCTTGGTAATACTGCAACACAATCGCCTCACGCTGGCGATCAGGCAGCGACGCTAACGCCGCCGCCATGTGCTCACTGCGGGCGGCCGCTTCCAGCTGTTCATCGGGCGCAGGCGCTGTGTCGACCACCTCGCTCATCGCCTCCTCATCGTGCAGCGGGCGCTCCTTGCGCCGACGCAAATGGTCTTGGCACAGGTTGAGTGCCACGCGGTGCAGCCAGGTGTCGAAACGCGCTTCGCCACTGCGCCAGCTTGCAGCCTGGCGCCAGATACGCAGGAAGCTTTCCTGGGCCACGTCCCTGGCCTCGTCGGCATCCCCGAGGATCCGACTGGCGAGCGCGAGCAAACGCGGCAGTTTGCGCGTCACCATTTCGTTGATGGCCGCCGGTTCGTTGTTACCGATGCGGGCCAACAGCTCAACGTCCGGATCAGTGTCTTTCAATAGGGCAAGTCTCGGTCCGGTGGCTAAGGGTCAGGTTGACGGAATGCTCAGCGGATCCAGTGCCCTTCTCTCCAGTACCAGTTGGGGCCGCGCGATTCCCAGTGGCCAGGTTCCCAACGGGCGTTGCGCATCACCGGCTGCCAGTGGCCCGGTACCCAGGCATAACCGCGCCCTTCGTAGCGCCAGTGCCCGCGATCCCACACATAGCCAGGGCGTTCGACGGGAACGGCCTCGACGCGCATCGGCGGTGGCGCTTCGCGGATGATCACTTCGGTCTGGGCAAAGGTCGGCGTGCTGACCAGGGCGGCCAGTGCCAGCGGGATCAACAGGGCATAACGTAATTTGGCCAGCGGTCGTGCAAGTCTCATGACAACTCCTTCATCGGCGATCGCCAGTGATCGCAGTTGTAGGGTTGAACGGCAGGTGTCCGAAAATCCGTCGCAACAAAAAGAACTTTTTATCGCGACCGCTCAGGACGGCAGGCAGGGCCAGTATTGCCCAGGGTTTGCGGGGAGTTGATGAAATTGTTGAAAGGTCGCGACGGATTTATCCATATGGCCGCGTTCAAGGGTTAACCGTTGGTAATCGACAGGCGCGTTCTGTTGGTTGGCGACGCCCATCACCTTGAGGAAATCACCATGTCTCGTCGAATTTCACTGCTGGTTGCCGCCGTCCTGCTCATGAACCTTGGCGGCTGCGTGTTCCTGCCGGGGCACCGCGAGCATTGCTGCTGGCGCGGTTACGGGGTAGTGACTACCCCGACGGCACAAGCGATCTCCTGATCCGCTAACTGACCGCTGCAAAACCCCTGCGCCCGGCCTTGATCTCGGTGCGCAGTTCGCCAATCAGGTTTGAGATGGAACGGATGCTGTCCAGACCCTGGGGCGACACACGGGGCAGCAGCAGGTCGACGCGCCCGGAGGCCGGGTCGAAGATGTTGATGCGCAGCGAACCGTCGCTGTTCAATGAGCAGTCACAGGCGAGGGGCAGGAAGCCCGACTCCATGATGTGGCGAAACTCGGCGATCGAAATCATGCGGGCACCCTTCCCTGTACGGGGCTCGGAGGACGTGATCCGTCTAGGGTAGATGAGCTTTTTCAAACTGCCCGGGAATTAATTCAAAAGTGATACTTGGTGCGCATTTCGGCTAAAACCGCTGGCCGGCTGACGCCAGAAAAACCACACAGCCCCCCTCTTATCCGATGCCACGCGAAGGGCTTGCTTCCTGGCGATGATGGCCAGATGCTCTGGTTTTTTCCGACACCGAGAGCACCCCGCATGAGTATCGAACCTTTGATCGAACCCGACAGTGCTGTGTACAAGACGTTGCTGGAATCGACCAAGGCCATCCCCTGGCGCATCGACTGGCCGACCATGACCTTCAGCTACATCGGCCCGCAAATCGAGGCGCTGCTGGGCTGGACGCCACAGAGCTGGGCCACCGTGGACGACTGGGTGGAACGCATGCACCCGGATGACCGCGAATACGTGGTCAACTTCTGCGTCTCGCAGTCCCGCGCCGGGGTCGATCATGAAGCCGATTACCGGGCGCTGACCGCCAGCGGCGAGTACGTGTGGATTCGCGACGTGGTGCACGTGGAGCGCAAGGACGGCGAGGTGCAGGCGCTGATCGGCTTCATGTTCGACATCAGCGAGCGCAAGAAGACCGAAGAACACCTGATTCGCCTGCAAAAACAGCTGGAGGAGTATTCGTTCCAGGACGGCCTCACCGGCATCGCCAACCGGCGCATGTTCGACAATGTGCTGGCGCGGGAATGGACCAGCGCCCAGCGCAGCCAATTGCCGCTGTCGTTGATCCTGTTGGATATCGACTATTTCAAGCAGTACAACGACCTCTACGGGCATATCAAGGGCGACGAATGCCTGCGCCAGGTGGCACGCACGCTGTCGCAGGCGGCCAACCGGCCACGGGACTTCATTGCGCGCATCGGCGGCGAGGAATTTGTGTGGTTGTTGCCGGAAACCGATGCCGAGTCGGCACGGCGCGTGGCCGAACGCTGCCTGCACTTGATCCGCCAGCAGCAGATCGCGCATGAGCACTCGGCGGTGTCGGACCTGCTGACACTGAGCCTGGGCGTAGGCACTTGCACGGTAACGCCGGGCGGCGCGGCGCTGGCCTTTGTCGAAGCCGTCGACAAATTGCTGTACCAGGCCAAGCGCAATGGGCGGATGCGCGCAGAGTTTGCCGACGTAGAGGATTGATACAACGCTCAAATCGCGGGCAAAAAAAATCCCAAGTAGCTGATGGAAACTTGGGATTTAAAAATGCATAAACCGTGGGAGGTGAACGCCCGGCTATATTACCCAGCGGGAAAACTTGTAACAAGATAATTTTCAACCTTTCGTCGGATTAAAACAGCGCTAAGTCATTCAATAACCACACTTTTTTAATGGATCCGATTATTGGAAATGCCACTTTTTGGTGCAATAACAGCGCATCGTTAAACAAACTTCGCTGTTTAATTCCGCGATAAAAATAAGGTTATTGATTAAAAGTGCGTGGGCTTCTTCAAATAGTGCTGATACAGGTGTTTGCACGGATCCACCAACACAAGTTCGTCCTGGGGCGTGGCGCGCGAAACACTGGCTGCCTGACGGCATAACGCCAGGCGCTCCGCCGCCTCTTCCCGCTGCCGGTCTACCTGGGCATTGAGCCGAACGAAATAGGTCCCCAACAACACCGCGACACATAGAACCCCGACGCAAAAATAGCGCAAGGCGTTGGATTGAGGGGGTTCCAGCTCACTCATACACTCATTGCACCTTGTGTTTCTGATAGCGAACATCGTCGCCCAGCTTCTCACCGAGACGCCCAATTGTATGTAAATTGAAACACATCGGTTGTGGTGGATTTGTAAAACAGTCAGCCGGATTGCGCGTTAATCCTGCTCACGGCGCCTGAACTGCCCCGGCGCCAGCCCGTGGGCCTTGCGGAAACACCGGGAAAAATACGCCTCGTCGGTAAACCCGCAACGGTGCGCAATCGCGCCGATCATCTGCGGGCTGTTGAGCAGCAGCGTGCGCGCCAGTTGCATGCGCCGGTCGAGCACCAACTGGGAGAAGGGTTTGCCGGTTTCCTTGCGCAACAGGTGGGTCAGGTAGTTGGGCGACAGGAACGCCGCCGTCGCGGCATCCGTCAGGTTCAGCGACGGCTCGTGCAAATGCTCGCGGATGTAGCCTTGCACCCGGGCCAGGGCATCCTTGCGCCCACGCCGGGTGGCGTTGTTGGCGGCGAACGCCTGGAGCGGTTCGGCGTACTGTTGGCACACCAGCCCGATCAACTGGAACAGGTAACCCTTGAGCCGCTCCCGGGCGCCGAAGCTGCGGTGGGCGTCCAGGCTACGCATGTGTTCCAGCCAGGCTTTGACTTCTTCGAAGGCCGCGTCGTCGAGGATGAAGTCCAGCTGCTCCTGGAACCGGAACGGCGACAGCTCCGGCGCCTGGCCGATGGGGATGTCTTCCAGGTCCAGCGGGTCGCAGGTCAGTTGCGGCAGGAAAAAACCCTGGCTGAAATTGATCAGCATGAAGTCGCCGTCGTCGGGATGGGGAATCACGTGCAGGCGATGGGGCAGGATAAAGGCCATTGCCTTTTTCGGGAACGGGCGCACCGCGCCGCCGATGTGCTGCACGGTGTCGCCACCCAGGTTGATCTGGATCTGGAAATATTCGTGGCGATGGGGACTGGTCAGCGCCGCCCTGCCCCGCTTGTCGCGGATGTAGAAGTCGGAGCGGTCGCTGCGTTGTTCCATGCCATAGGTGGTGATGCGGGTGCCGGGCATACGCGTTTCTCGGGGGGCCTGGGCACCACTGTAGCGTCAACCCTGGCCGAGGGTGAAGCTCAGCTCGGCCAGGCCGTCGATGCCGGCGGTCACCACATCGCCCGGTTGCAAGGCGCCGACGCCCGCCGGGGTGCCGGTAAAGATCAAGTCGCCGGCTTTCAGCGCCACGGATTTGGACGCGTGGCTGATCACCTCACTGACCGACCAGATCTGGTCTGCCAGATCGCCCACTTGACGTTGCTCGCCATTCACCTTGAGCCAGATTCGCCCAGTGCCCGGGTGGCCGACGGCACTCACCGGCCGCAGCGGAGTGCAAGGTGCCGACTCATCAAAGGCCTTGGCCCATTCCCACGGCCGCGACAGCTTTTTCGCCTGGGCCTGGAGGTCGCGGCGGGTCAGGTCGATGCCCAAGCCGTAACCCCAGATATGCGCAAACGCATCTTCCGGGGCGATGTCCACGCCGCCCTTGCCGATGGCCACCACCAACTCGACTTCATGGTGCAGATCGGCGGTCAGCGGCGGATAGGCGATCACGCCCTCGGCGGGCACCACGGCATCCGCCGGCTTCATGAAAAAGAACGGCGGCTCGCGGTCAGGGTCGTGGCCCATTTCGCGGGCATGTTCGCTGTAGTTGCGCCCGACACAGAACACCCGACGCAGCGGGAAGCGCGCGTCGTCGCCGTGGATGGCGAGGGACGGGGTTTCGTTGGGAGTGATGACGTAGCGGGTCATGGCATGTGCCTCTTCGGTTACCTGGGGCCAGTATGCGGACGGGCTCCGGGGCGAAGTTGGACAGGCTTACGCAGATTTTGTACTGGGCGGTGCATCGGTCACTTTGCCGAGCGAACCCAACACTGCTAGCCTCATCGCGCTTTCAACCCCTGATCCCGCAGAAAGGACTCTGATGAACATCATTCGCGCCGTCGCCCTCTTCGCCGCCTCATTGTTCTCGATGAACACTTCAGCCAAGGCCCCGCTTCCGGGATTCCAGTTGCCCAAGGCAGATTCGGAATATGACGAGAAGGTGTTGGCGGATATCAAGAAGATCGGCTGGCACCATGTGCATGTGCGGGCTGAAGACGGTGAGCCTTCGCTCGCCTACTCCCTGGGGTTCTACGCCAACTTCGGCCAACCGGAAATCATCGTATTCGGGCTGCCCCCGCAGATTGCCCAGCAGTTGCTGAACATCGCCGCGATCCGCTTTGCCGGTGCAAAAGCCGCCTATGAAACCTACAAGCCCTATGACGATATTGCCGAAGGCATGCGCATCGCCTTCATTCCTGTAGACCGCAGGCACTACCGCGAGTACCTCGGTTATGCCGGCTGGTTCTACGCCTCGATCAAAGCTGATTTCCCTGCGTTGCAAATGGTCTGGCCGGACAAACAAGGGCGCTTTCCGTGGGAGCCCAACTACGACCAGTCGTTCTCAAGGCTCCAATTGCTGCTGGATAAATAAGGGTTATTTACGCGCCAGCTTGTAGCGCAAACAGTCCTGATAAAAACTCTGGCGAATCACCTCGGGCTTGACCCGCGAACGGCTGTCGTAGGTCTGCTCGGTGATGCCCATGGCCATCATGTGCATCCAGGGTTTCTTGAACTGGTAGGTCTTCAGCTTCTGCCGCGCGGCGTACAGCGAGACGCCCGACAGCTTCAATTCCTGGGCCCGGGCGGCGGTGCCTGCACCCCAGCTGCACATGTACTTGTCGTTGTCCCGCAGCTCCCGTGCCTCAACCGAAACCGCCCCACCCGCCACGGCACAGGCGATCAGCATGATTCCCACATTGCGCATTTGCATCCCGCCTAACCACCTGAAAATAAAAGTGATTTTGGCGAGAATTTTGTTACAAAGGGGCCAGCAAATTGCCTTATCGGTGAATTTTCCGGCCTGAAACCGAACCGAGTAACAGCGTTGCCATTCAGGCATTTTGCCACTATTGGTTGCCGATGGCCCATTGCCTGACGATAATCGCGGCGCTCTCCCACACTCACGCAAGGAAACGCCGTGAAAAAGCTTCTACTGTTGACCCCATTGCTCGCACTGCTGTTGCAAGGCTGCGGCGTCACCATGACGCAATACGAGCCGAACTTCGATAACGTCCAGGTCCTCAAGCAGGCAGCGCCGCTGCAACCCGTCAGCAATGCCCAGGTGACGGCCGCATCGGGCGAAGGCTCGTTGTCTGTACGTGCCAACCCGATCCGCTCGCCCAGTGGCAGCATCCCGGCGCATATCCAGGCTGCGATCACCCAGGAACTGCAACTGGCAGGCCTGCTGAACCCGCAAGCAGGACGTCATCTGCAAGTGCTGGTGGTGAAGAATTCGCTGTCGGCAGGCATGGGCTCCGGCAACGGCACGCTGGCCGCGCGGTTTACCCTGCTCAAGGGCAATGACGTGGTGTACGACGCGACCAAGGAAGTGAATCACACCTGGCCCAGTTCGTTCTTCGGGTTCATTGCGATCCCGAATGCCGCCAACGCCTACAACCCGATGGTGCGGGATTTGCTCAAGTCGCTGTACAGCGACCCGTTGTTCATCAAGGCGCTTAAGTAAGGCCTGGGCTGCGAGGATCGGCCACCCTGCCCTCGCAGCTGTTTCAAACGTTCAGTTACGTGTCACGCTCGTGGCACGTCGGCATCCAGTGCCGAATACTTCAGGTTATTGCCGTCGACCATTTGCTTGAGCAGGGCATTGACCTGGCGGGTGAAGGTATCGGTCACCGCGTCTTTCGGCGTGTTGGCCATCAACGGGATGAACCAGATGCCCATCCAGGTATTGATCGAGTCGTGGTTGGAGCCGGTGCTCAGTGCCTGGCCTTGTGCGTCCACCGATTCCAGCTTCATGGTGTACTGATCAGTCCCCAGCGCCGGAATGATGGTGAAGGTAAAGCCGCTGATAAAGGCCAATACCAGTTGGCCGCCACCCGGTGGATGGTTGTAGACCTTCAGGCGCAGGCTGTAATCGCCTGGCTGCTTCTGGAATTCATCCAGGGTCACGCGACCAAACAGGCCGGAGTCAGTCAGGACTTTCTGCAGCTGTGGCTTGAGCATGTCACGCGCTTGTGGGACTTCGGCCGCGGCGGCATTTGTCGGCTCGCCCTGGTAGAACTTGAAGTCTACGTAGACGTTCGGTTTGTTGGCGTAGCTGGCCTTCGACGGCAGCGTGACGGGTGCTACTTCGTCTTTCGTGAAGCTGGCGCAGCCGCCCATCGACAACGTGATCAGGGCCAACCCCAGCATTTTTCCAATGTGCATTACGACTTCCTTAGTGAATGGAGCGTCTCCATGGCCGGAGTTGCTGGGGGCGGATGATAAAGAGTGGGTGGGAATGTTAAAAGGCCATCTCCGAGAAATACCCGCTCGCAGGCAGCACTAGTTGGCGGAGACCAGTTTCAGGCCGATCACGCCGGCCAGGATCAGCACGATGCACAGCACTCGTAACGGTGCGGTGGAATCGCCCAGCAAAGCCATGCCGAGGATCGCGGTGCCCGCTGCGCCGATTCCAGTCCACACTGCGTAGGCGCTGCCCACCGGCAGGGTGCGCAGTGCCATCGACAGCAGGATCACGCTGGAAACGCCGGTCACTACGGTGAGCAATCCGGGGGTGAATCGGGTGAAACCGTCCGAGGCCTTCATCGCGAACGCGAAGGCGATTTCAAGGATGCCGGCCAAGCCGAGCAGTAGCCATGCCATGGGATGAGCCCTCAGGAAATACAGTGGGTGTGTGGCGAGCAGCCCCGCCACACCGAATCAGCGTTGGCTATGCCTTGGCAGCTGCCGCTGGCGTGGTACGGAAGGTGATGCCCAGTCGGTTGAAGGCATTCATCAAGGCGATGCCGTAGGTCAGGTCAGCCAGTTCCTTGTCGCTGAACTCGGCGGCCGCTGCCGCATAGTCGGCGTCCGAAACATCACTGGCGGTCACGGCTTCGGCAAAGGCCAGCGCCACGCGCTCACGCTGGGTGAAGACTGCGCCAGCGTCGTGCCACACTGGCACCAGCACCAGCTTGTCCACGGCCAGGCCTTGCTTGAGCAGGTCCCGCGAGTGCATGTCGATGCAAAAGGCGCAGCCGTTGACTTGCGAAACCCGCAGGTAGACCAGGTCGATCAGCTCCTTGGACAGGCCGCTGTTTTGCAGGTAGACGTAAACCCCGCCGAACGCCTTGTAACCTTCAGGGGAAGCTTTGGAGTAGTCGAGACGCGTTGTCATGGTGAAATCCTGTAGCGGTTGGATGAAGCCGCCATCTTGCGACGCCATGGCCTACCCCAAAAGATCCATGATCTGGCTTGAGCGCTAGGCCATGGACCCGCGGACATGGCCTACTCTGAATCATGATTCTTGGCTCTTTGGCATGGGTCATGGGGTTCGTAGACTGAGGGCCATCCATCCAGGAAGCAACGCACCATGAATATCCTCCATGTCAGTGCCAGCCCTCGCGGGCAAGCGTCGGAGAGCAACGCCCTCTCCCTCAAGATCATTGAATGCCTGCGCCAGCGGCACCCGGACGCCGAGGTGATCCGGCGCGGCATTGCCGCCAATGCCCTGGCACCGGTGGACGAGGCTTATGCAACGTCCCAGCAGTCCCTCGTGGACGTCTCGTCCGAGGGGTCGATGGCCCAGTCCGAGCGGCTTGTTCAGGAGCTGGAGCTGGCCGACATTGTGGTGATCGCCACCCCCATGCATAACTACTCGGTGCCCGCGGCCCTCAAGCTATGGCTCGATCACATCGCACGGGTGCGCCGCACCTTCGATATCTCGGCCCAGGGCAAGATCGGCCTGTTGCAGGACCGGCCAGTGTTCGTCGCCATCGCCTCAGGCGGGCGGTTTTCCGGGGAGCGCGCGCACCAGCCGGACTTCCTGACGCCGTACCTGAAAACCATACTGGGCATGATCGGCCTGCATGACGTGACCTTCTTCACCGTCGAAGGCACCGCTTCCCGCCCGGAAACTCTGGCCCAGACGCGCCGCCAGACCGACCAGGCGCTGCACGATTATTTCGCCACCTGAACAGGACCCGCCGCCGGATGAGCACTTCGATCAAGGCCTTTTCACCGCTGGACGCCGGCGCCGCGGAGCCGATTTACCGGCAACTTTACTGGCGGTTCCGCAGCGCGATTGCCGACGGTTTGCTCAAACCGGGCGAACGCATACCCGCAGCCCGTGCCCTGGCCAAGGAGTTGGGGTTGGCCAGGGGCACCATCGACACGGCTTATTCGCTGCTGGCAGCCGAGGGTTATATCCAGCCCCGAGGCCAGGCCGGCACGGTGGTGGCTGAAGGGATCAAGGCCAGCCTGCCGGAGCGCCCCATGACGGCCAGCGACCACAATGCCGTGCGGCACAAGGCCGCCGTGTTGCCGTTTCAAATGGGGCTGCCCGCACTGGACGCGTTCCCTCGCAAGATCTGGTCGAAAATCGCCGCCCGCTGCGTGCGGGCCACCCAGGTCGCCGACATGGCCAACCCGTGCGTGTTCGGCCTGCACTCGCTGCGCACGGCGATTGCCAGCTACTTGCAGGTTGCCCGGGGCATTCATTGTTCGCCGGCGCAGGTCTTCGTCACCTCGGGCTATCGCAATACGCTGGGGCTGATCGCCCACGCACTGCTGGAACCGGGCGATCGGGTGCTGGTGGAAGACCCGGGCTACCTGTTCACCCGGCCGTTGCTGGATTACCTGAATATCAAGGCCATACCGGTGCCGGTGGACCCGGATGGCATGCAGGTATCCCGGGCCGTGCAACAGGGCAAAGGCGCCCGCGCCGTAGTGGTCACGCCGGCCCATCAAAGCCCGCTGTGTGTCTCGCTGTCCTTGCCCAGGCGCCTGGAACTGCTGGATTGGGCGAGTCGCCAGCAGGCCTGGATCATCGAGGACGACTACGACGGCGAATACCGCTACGTGAGCCGCCCGCTGCCGGCCCTCAAGAGCCTGGACCGCGACGGCCGAGTGCTGTACGCCGGAACCTTTAGCAAGGTGTTGTTCCCCGGCATCCGCCTGGCCTATCTGGTGGTGCCGGCAGCTCAAGTGGAACGCTTCGAACATGTCAGTCAGACCTTCCTCGGGGGCTGCCCGGAGCTGACCCAGGCGATCGTCGCAACATTTATGACCGAGGGGCATTTTGCGCGGCATATCCAGCGCATGCGCAAACTCTACGGTGAGCGTCGGGAGGCCACCGCCAGGGGCTTGCGCAAGGCCTTGGGCGAGCATATTTCGATTGACGCCCAGCCGGGCGGGATGCACTTGATCCTGCGCCTCAATGCACAACAGTCAGACCGCCTGTGCGTGGAACGCCTGGCGCAGGCCGGCATTTATGCCGAAGCCTTGAGCGACTGGAATATTCAAGGCCAGACCGGCCCCGGCCTGCTGCTGGGCTTTGCCAATATCGAGTCCGAGGCCATCGCCGAAGCCCTTGGAAAACGCATCCTGGACGCACTCATGGCCTGATCCGCCTGCGCGTTCTTGGCTCTTTCGCCCACCGGCGAGTGGCGCCATGCTGGACAGCTTGTCCTCACCCGCCTGGAATGCCCATGCCCACTCCCCTGCGCAGCCTTGCAGTTTTCTGCGGTACCAATTTCGGCTTCAACCCGCGCTATGCGGATGGCGCCCAAGCCCTCGGCCGGGAAATCGCCCGGCGCGGCATACGCCTGGTCTACGGCGGCACCCACAAGGGCTTGATGGGCGTGGTGGCGGATGCTGCGCTGGCTGAAGGTGGCGAAGTCATCGGCGTGATCACCGAGTTACTGCATGAACGCGGCCATTCCCACGCCGGGCTTACCCACCATGAAGTGACTCAAGACATGCGCAGCCGCAAGACACGCATGAGCGACTGCGCCGACGGTTTCATTGCCTTGCCCGGCGGGCTGGGAACCCTGGAGGAGTTGTTCGAGGCGGCCACGCTGACCCAGGTCGGCGAACACCACAAGGGCGTGGCGTGCCTGAATACGGAGGGGTTCTTCAACCCGGTGCGCGCCCTGTTGGATCACGCCGTGAAGGAAGGCTTCATGAAGGTCGAACACAGCCGGATGCTGATGTTCAACGAAGACCCCGGCGCCCTGATTGATGCCCTGGAGCAGTGGCAGGCGCCGGTGGTTTCCAAGCTGATTGAGCCGGTGGCGAACTAACGCTTTTCGGCCTTGGCGATGCTGCTCCCGAATCCTTTCGCCAAGGCCTTTTTATTTACCACTGATAGGTCGCACTGGCCTGCACGGTACGCTGCGAGCCATACCAGCACCACGAGTAGGAATAGCAGGACGCGACGTACTCTTTATTCGCCAGGTTGGTGGCGTTCACTGCCAGGCGCAGGTTGTCACCCTGACGATTGATGTGCGGGATGTCGTAGTGCACCGCTGCATCAAACAGGGTGTAACCGGGCACCTTCAGGGTGTTGGCGGTATCGCCCCAGGAAGAACCGACATAGCGCGCACCGGCCCCCACGCCGAAGCCCTTCAGCGTGCCGTCGTGCAGGGTGTAATCCGCCCAGGCCGACGCGGTATGACGCGGCACCGCGTAGGTGGTGGTGCCTTCGGCCGCAATGGCCGGGCCGACACCGATGTCGCTGATGGGCGCATAACGCACGGTGTTGTTGGATTTGCTGATGCGGTTATCCAGGTAGGCATAGGCCGCAGTGATATCCAGGTTGTCGTTCAGGCTGGCCTTGCCTTCCAGTTCAAACCCGCGGGATTGCACTTCACCGTCCTGAATCTGGCAGCGGGAGCCGTTGCACAGGTGGGAAGCGTCCGGGTCCAGCGTCGGTACGTTGGTCTGGCGCAGGTCGAAAATGGCAGCCGTGATGAAGCTGTTGCTGCCCGGCGGCTGGTACTTGATGCCGATTTCCGTCTGCTTGCCCTCGGTCGGCTGGAACGTCGAACCGCCGTAGCCCGTGCCGGATTGCGGCTGGAAGGATTCCGAGTAGCTGACATACGGCGCCAGGCCGTTATCGAACAGGTAGACCAGGCCCAGGCGGCCGGTGAAGGCTTTGCTGTCCTGGGACGACTTGGTCTTTTTCTGGGTGGTCATCGCCAGGGTACTGTTGTCGGTGCTGGCCCAGTCATAACGCCCGCCCATCAACAGCACCCATTTGTCCCACTTCATCTGCTCTTGCAGGTACACCCCCGTTTGCTCGCTGCGCGAGGTGGCGTCGCTGGTGTACGCCGGCACCGGCACTGCCGCACCGTAGACCGGGTCGAAAATATCCAGCGTAGGCCCTGCCGTGTACACGCCGCTGCCCGACTTGGTGTCAGTGCTGGTGTTCTGGTAATCGGCGCCCATCAGCACGGTGTGCTGCAACGGGCCGGTGTCGAATTTGGCCTGCAACTGGTTGTCGAGGGCATAGGCGTCGATGTTCACGTCGCTGGCAGTGGTCGAGCGCCGGATGGTGCGGTAATCGCTCTCCAGGTAGTTGCTGTAGAGGCTGCGGTATTGCCCTTCGCTGCGCAGGTAGCGCGCATTCTGGCGCACAGTCCAGACATCGTTGAAGTGATGTTCGAAGGCGTAGCCGATGGAGTAATACTCGCGGTCACTCTTCTCGAAGCTTTTCTCGCCGTCGTAGAAATCCACGTCGATCTTGCGCCCCGTCGGGCTGTGCAGCACCGAGCCCCAGGCTGGCATCGAGCCGTAGGACGCGCCCTTGGGGTCCTTCTGGAAGTGCCCGAGCAAGGTCAGCGAGGTATTCTCGTCCGGGCGCCAGGTGAAGGCGGTGGACAGGGATTGACGCCGGGTTTCGGTGTGCTCGATCTGCCCGTCGGCATCGTCGAACAGGCCGGCAACGCGGTAGGAATACACGCCTTGGTCGTCCAGCGGGCCACTCAAGTCAAAGGTCGTGCGCTTCTTGTTGAAGGTCCCGTACTCGACGCCGACTTCATGGAACGGCGTGTCGAGCGGGCGTTTGCTGACCATGTTGATCACGCCGCTGGGGGTGCCCTGCCCGTACAGCACCGACGCGGGCCCGCGCAGCACTTCGACGCGCTCCAGGTCGAAGGCGTCTTTTTGCGGCAAGGCATCCCGGCTCGAGGGCATACGCAGGCCGTCGAGGTAGGTCGCCGGGGCAAAGCCACGGATGGTCAACTGGTCGAGACGCGAGGCGGTGGAGCCACGGGTTTCCGGGATCACGGCAGCGCTGTAGCGCAGGATCTGGTTGAGGCTCTCGGCGTTCTGCGCGCGCATCTGGTCTTTGGTGACCACGGAGATCGACTGCGGGGTTTCGATCAGTGCGGTGTCGGTCTTGGTGCCCGACAGGCTGCGGGTGGCCACGTAGCCAGACACCGGGCCGGTGGGGCTTTCCGACGGGTACGCGCCGCTGATGGTGGTGGCCTGCAACTCCATGGCGCCATCGGTGTGCGGGATGGCTTCGAGACGGTAGCGGTCGTCGGCGATCTTCAGGGCTTGCAGGCCGCTGCCGGCCAACACTTGGGCCAGGGCGGCGTCGGTATTGTATTGCCCGTTCAGGCCATTGCTGTGTTTGCCACGGGTCAGGCTCGAATCAAAGGCCAATACCAGGCCCGCCTGTTCGGCGAGGCTGTTGAGGGCCTGGCTCAGGTCACCGGCGGGAATGGAGAACGCAGCGCTTTCAGCCGCGTAGGACGCTTGAACGGTCAGCAGGGGTACGGCGGCAAACGCCATCGCCACTGAAAGGGTCAATGGCTGTAAAGGACGAGCAAGGCGCGACATGAGAAGTCCTGGGAAATGGGGGTTCTATTAGTCATGACGGCCATGTCGGAAAATCGGGTATGAATGAGAGCAGTTTTTATTCAGACTTTTTACAGCGGCTTGATCACCACCACCAAATCCGTGAAGTACTCCACCTTGATCGGCAGGTTATCGGCCAGTGACGCCAATGCCGCGCCGGTGTCGTCGAGCTTGAATACCCCGGACACGCGCATCCCTTGCAGCGCCTGCGGATCAAAGCGCACCAGCCCATGGCGGTAACCGGCGAGGGTTTGCAGGACCTCGCTCAGGGGTTGGTCGTCGACCTTGAGCAAACCACGGGTCCAGGCGTCCGGGTCGGCGTTGCCGATGGGTTGTGGGGTGCCGGCACGGCCGTCCTGGAGCGTGGACTTCTGCCCCGCCGGCACTTTCACGTCGCCCGCAACGGTGCCTTTGACGGCCACGGTGGACTCGATCACGGTGACCACGGTCGCGCCATCCTCGGCCTTGCGCACCAGGAACCGCGTGCCCAACGCCGTGGCCGTGCCCTGGTCGGTGTGCACCACGAACGGCCGTTGCGCGTCCTTGGCCACCTCGACCCACATCTCGCCCTGCAACAGTTCGATCACCCGTTGGTGGCCGTCAAACTTCACGTCCAGTGCCGAGTTGCTGTTGAGCTGTACCTGGCTGCCATCGGTCAGTGCCACCTGGCGCCGTTCGCCCACGCTGGTGCGTTGGTCGGCCATCCACACCGGCAGGCGCTCAATCCCGGCCCAGCCGCACAGCAACACACCCAACAGCGCGACGGCCTGGGTGCTACGGGCGGCAAACCTTGTTTTCTGTGGGGCAAATGCACGGTTCAGGGCCATGCGCGCCGGGGCGGCGGGCAACTCGCCGAGGCTGCCCCACAGGCTGCGCATGCGCTCGATGGCGACGGCATGCCGTGGATCGGCCTGGCACCATTTCTCGAAGGCCGCGCGGTCGGCCTCGGTCACGTGGTCGTCGTGCAACAACGTCAGCCAGCGGGCGGCTTCACTGATGATCTGCTCGGAACTCACGACAGCGGGTCCGCCCCGTGCAGGGTGTGATAGCAATGCACCAACGCACTGGAGATGTAGTTCTTCACGGTGCTGGAAGACACCTGCAGTTGTTCGGCGATTTCGCTGTAGGTCAGCCCGTCGAGGCGACTGAGCAGGAATGCCTCGCGGGCCTTGGCGGGCAGGCCGATGAGCATTTCGGCAATGCGTTCCAGGGCCTGCAGTGCCACATGAATCGCCGCCGGGTCCGGCATGCCGGCATCTTCGCTCTGGATCGCCAGGGCTTCCATGTAGGCCTTTTCGATGCGCCGCCGACGCGCGCCATCGATCATCAAGCGCCCCGCCGTGGTGGCCAGGAAGGCGCGGGGTTCCTTGATGGTATGGGGGTCGGCCAGCAGCAGGATGCGGATAAACGCGTCGTGGGCCAGGTCGGCGGCATGTTGCGAGCAGCCGAGTTTCTTGCGCAGCCAACCGTGCAACCAGGAATGATGGTCGCTGTAGAGGGTGGTGATGGTCTGCTGGCGACGGGTTGTATCACCATCAGCTACAGGAAAGTCATGCATGCGCAAAAATTTCTCAAACAAGAAAGATTACCAATTGCGCGAACGATGACAGTAAAACGAAGGGGGAGCAAGGATGGAGTGATGGCTTGCAACGAATCTGCGACTTGCTGTGCCCACCTTGAAAGCGACCAGTGCGCACGCGACACTTCTGCGACTCATACAAGGACATCACCCATGACAACCTTCGCCAACACGGTCTCCACCCGCGAGGCCTATCAACTGCTCAAGGACGTGGCATTAGAGGTTCGAACGCTGAAACCCGTCAGCTCCAGCGACGAGCAAATGGTTGTCGACATCGACGGCTGGCAGGTCACGCTGTCAACCTGCGGGACGGCTCTGGAGTGCTGCCTGCGCTGTATTGCACCGGATAACAGGCAAGGTTCACTGGACACCTGGCAACGTTACGGCACCAATCCGCTCGATCTGATGAGCCTGTGGGAGCGAACGCAGCTGCAGCGCCTGGTGCATGCAGCCTTCGTTCGCTGAACATGCGCTCTGCCAACTGAATTCAGCGCAGCAGAAAAACTTGCACAAGTGATGCCTTATGGCCATCATCCCATTTCATTTTTAATGCTATTGAAAATGGAAGTTCTTGTGGCAGGGCCTCACCGCCCTGTAACCACTGCAAATGCACGCCATGGATGCCCAATGCTTAAATATCTAAATAGAGATGTACTGAATATCAAAACCTGGTCATTCAGTATTTTGATGTACTCCTTGCTCTGCGCAGGATTTGACGTTTACCAGTTGTTCACCAGCAGCAACCTGTTCCTCACCTCGGTTTCCATGATTACACTGTTACTGGGCTACATTAGGTTCAGAAACGGCATGACCGAAGGTAACTACTACTATGCAGCCCTATACCTCATTCCCATAACGTTAGAATTGCTCAGCAAAATCCCTGGTGCTGAGCTTGTAGGCGTGGATAAAGCCGAGTTCAGCCTGAGTGCATGCACAACAGTTATTTCCACCTTGCTTCCAATTGTGGCAACACTAATCACCGTGCCAGTGGTTGCAACAGTCAGTTGTTTTTCCAAGTGGCTTGAAAAAAAATTGGCATGACCCAGCAATCACCCACTGCCAACATCAAACACTTTACGGATTAACGCCAGCTCCAGGAAACCCCGGTGTAAACCCCCATGCCATCCCCCGGCGTCGACCGCGCCACATCCAGCCCCTTGTCGTCATAACCCGGCGTGACCGTGTTCGCGTAACGCCGGTTGGTCAGGTTGCGCAGGTCGACCCAGGCTTGCCAGTCGTGCTTCGGCGCGTCGTACCCGAGCGTCGCGCCGAGCAGTGTGTAGGCCGCCGCGTAGTAGGAGTTGGCGTAGTCCACCGCGACCCGCGATGAATGTTCGCCATTGAGGCTGGTGTAGAAACCGCTCGGGTGGCTGTAGCGCAATTGCGCCTGGTAGTAGTGCCTGGGGATGCCGGGCAAGGTGTTGTCGCCGAAGCGGTCGTCGTTGCGGTAGTGGAAGTCGCTGTAGGTGTAGGCCTGGCGCAGGGCGAGCTGGCCCGTGCGGCCACCGTCCCACAGCGGGCTGATCAGGCTCAGCTCCAGGCCTTGGTGCACGGTTGGGCTGGCGTTGGATTCGGCGATTATTGCGGACGTGGTGGACGTCGCGGCCTGGGTTTCGACGCTGAGCAGTTCGTGGCGCACCTCGGAGCGGTACAGCGCCAGGTCCCACTGACCGAACCACGCTTCACCGCGACCGCCGACTTCCAGGGTGGTGGCGGTCTGGTTTTTCAGCTTCACCCCTTCACGCTGCAAACCGCTGGCCGGGCCGCTGCCCACGGGGAAGTACTTGTTGGAACCCCAGATCATCGACCACGCATGGGGCGGTTCCACCGAGCGACTCAGGTTGCCGTACACCTGCAATTGGGGGCTGAAGTCGTAGCGCAGGCCAACCCTGGGCGCGTAATCCCAATCGTGCTGGCTGACGGGTGTGTGGGTCTGCGGGTAGCTGACTTCGGTTTCACGACGGGTATAGATCGCCGCCAGCCCGGTGGTCAGCCACAGGTCCGGCAGCAGTTCCAGGTCATTGCCGATATGCAGCACGGTGTCCGAACCCAGGTAGCTGTAGTCGCGGGTCCTGGTGCCGGGTGTGTAGCCCTCCGTATTGCCGGTGGGGATCCGCACGAATTCCGAGCCGCCGTTGTTCGGCATCGCCTGGGTGGTGCGCAGGCCGAGGGTGGTCTTGCTGTCACGCCCGAACAATGTGTCCTGGCGGATGTAATTCAGGGTGCCGCTGACGTCGGTGTAGGCAACCTTGAGACGGTTGGTGCCCTCGCGCAGGTCCATCGGATAATCGTGATACGCCAGCCCGACCTCGACCCGGGCGTTGTCGTCCAGGTGCAGGGTGGTTTTGTTGGCGATCCAGGTCGAGCCCGGTTGCGTGCGTTTCGAGTCTCGCGCCACGTTGAGGCTGGCGGCGGCGCGCGGGTCGTGGCTGATCTGGTCGCGGGTCAGTTTGCCGGGGGAATCGTTGTCGGTTTCGCGGTAGCGAAAGTAGAAGCGGGTTTCCAGGTCGGGGTTGAAGCGGTAGCCGAAGTTGGCCGCGATGCCCTTGCCGCTGCCGGCGCTGTGGTCCTGGAAACCGTCGTATTGCGAGTCGGTGAGGCTGATGTAGTAGTCGGCATCCCCCAGCACCTGGCCCGAGCTGATCTCTCGCTGGCCGTAGCCATGGCTGCCGGCTTCGTAGCGTACTTGCAGCCTGGGCGCGTCGTAGCCGGTGTGGGTCACGTAATTGACTGCCCCACCCAGGGCCAATGCGCCCTGGTCAAAACCGTTGGCGCCACGCAGCACTTCAACGCGGCTGAGCCACAACGGGTCCTTGAGTTCGTAGGGCGTGCCACCCGGGCCGGTCAGTGGCAGGCCGTCGAAGGTTTCATACAGGCCGGAAGCGTGGGCGCCCGGGCCCCGGTTGATACCCGAGCCACGGATCGAAAGCTTCACCCCTTCGTTGTTTGCCGCCTTGGCATAAACACCGGCCTGGTACTTGAACACGTCCTCGTTGGTGCTCACCCGTCCCTGTTCGACGCTGCCCATGTCGATGTAGTTGGTGGCGCCGGGCACGCTCTTGAGCTGGGCCTGGGCCAGTTCGTCGGCGCTGAGTTCGGCGCTGCTGACTTCGACGGGTGCCAGTTGCAA
Source organism: Pseudomonas sp. C6002 (assembly GCF_013385805.1). NCBI lineage: Bacteria > Pseudomonadati > Pseudomonadota > Gammaproteobacteria > Pseudomonadales > Pseudomonadaceae > Pseudomonas > Pseudomonas sp. C6002. The sequence goes on from NZ_JACAPH010000011.1 coordinate 125,642, forward strand.
TGTGTCGTCGGCCTGGGAAACCGGGCTGAAGCTCAGGGCGGCGCCAAAGCCCAGCAAGGGCCAGGCTTTTCGGGAGGTGAACGGAAACGCGGGGGGCATGGGGGTAAATCCTTGGAATTCGTTTTTGCGACGGGCTCGGTCCGGCACAAGGTCTGTGGTGGGAAGCCCGTGAAGCGCGGCGGGTCACCATTGATGAACGCACAGGCCCCCATCGGTGTTAAGTCCAAAATAGAATTACCAAATGCAAACTCAGTATTTATGGAAATAAGCGGCACCGATTACTGTAGAGCCATTGAGTCCCCAGAGATTTACGTCATGCAAACATCCGCCACCGTCATCGATTTCACCCTCCACCGCAAACGCCGCCAGGCTCGCGCAGCGGCTGAACTGATGTGGGCGATGTATGCGGCACGGGCCGGGGTCGCGCTGTTTACCGCACACGTCACCACGTCCAGCGATACCCGCCGGGCGTGAGGCGATGAATTTCCTGCACGCGATACCCGAAGTGCCCGACCTCCCCACCAAACCCAAGGACTGTAACAGCGGCGACGATGACGCCATCGGCCAGTGCGTCGCGCAGAACCTGCAGCGCCTGCGCAGTAAACGCTACCTGTCGCTGGATGCCCTGGCGCGCAACTGCGGCGTAAGCCGGGCGATGCTCGCGCAGATCGAGTCCGGGCGCAGCGTGCCGTCGATCAAGGTGCTGTGCAAGATCGCCAAAGGCTTGAAAGTGTCGGTGGCGGCGTTCCTGGAAAATCGAGCGTTCGAAGGGGTTGAGCTGCTGCCGGCGCAACAGAGCAAACGCCTGGTGAGTGCCGATGGCAGCTTCATCAGCCGGGCGCTGTTTCCGTACGATATGGCGCGCCAGTCGGAGTTCTACGAGATACGCCTGAAGGCCCTCGGCGAGGAGATTTCAGAAGGTCACGGGCCCGGCATCCAGGAAAACCTGGTGGTGGCCCAGGGCGTGCTGGAAGTCAGCGTCAACGAGGAACGCTACCTGCTGTCCACCGGTGATTCGATCCTGTTCTACGCCGACCAGCCCCACCGCTACCGCAACCCCGCAGACAGTGAGGCGGTGGCGTTCCTGGTGATCACCTACCCGGAACGCCTGGACTGAAACGCAAAAAGCCCCGGCACTCGCCGGGGCTTTTTGATTTCACGCCAAACCAATCAGCAGGTGCAGCACATCATCGGCATGCCGTTGCAGCTCATCATCATCGGCATGGCGCAGTCGTTCATCATCTTCATCATCAGCATGCAGCAGTTGTTCATCATGTCCATGCTCATGCCAGGCATTGGCATCATCTTGCAGGTCATGCAGTCGGCTTCCATCTTGCATTCCATGACGCACTTCATCATCGGCATAGGCATGCCCATCGGCATCATCATCGGCATGTTCATGGTCGACATGCTGTTCATCATCGCCATGCCGTCTTCAGACATGCACATCATCGACATGTTGGCGCACTGCATCATCATCGGCATGCCGCAGTTCATCATCATCGCCATCATTTCGGCGTTATTCTTGAACATCGCCATGTCCATGCCCGCGGCCGGCTTCATGGTGCACATCATGGCCTCGTCGGTCATCTTGCTGGTCATGGTTGCCATCATCATCGGCATGCCCATCATCGGCATCATCGGCATCGCGTTGTTCATTGGCATCTGCATGGCGTTCATCATCTTCGAAACTCCGTAATCGACAGGAAATGAGTAAGTTCTGGGGCCGATTCTAGAGAGGCCGCACAACGGCGCAAGACGCTGGCCCAGCAGCAGGAATAGACGCTGCATGGGGATTTCCCGGGGCGCGGCAGCGGATAATTCCGCGATGACAGATGCTTTGGCGTGATCACGCCGGCCGGCTCCGCTATCAGGGCCAAACCGGCGCGATGGATATGCGATTGGGGAATGGCCCCCAATCAGAAGGAAATAAACGATCTAACCACGGTGGAAATACCCGCTCATTCGGCGAAGAAGCGGTTCGCCGGACGCGGCAGTCCGAGGTTTTCCCGCAGGGTAGAGCCTTCGTACTCGCGCCGGAAGATCCCGCGCCCCTGCAACTCGGGCACCACCCTGGCCACAAAGTCATCGAGCCCGCCCGGCAGCCACGGGAACATGATGTTGAAGCCATCGCTGCCCTCTTCTTCCAGCCACTGCTGCATCTCATCGGCAATACTGTGGGCGGTGCCGACAAACGAGAGACCTGCATAACCGCCAAGACGCTGGGCCAATTGGCGCACCGTCAACTGTTCGCGATCAGCCAGCGCCAGTACCCGTTCGCGGGAGCTCTGGCTGGCGTTGGTTTGGGGAATCGCCGGGAGGTATTGGTCGGGATCAAACTTCGTCGCGTCGGTACCCAGCGCGATCGACAGCGAGGCAATCGCACTTTCGTAATGCACCAGGCTGTCGAGATGCGCACGAATCCGCCGCGCATCTTCCAGCGTATCGCCGACCACCACAAACGCCCCGGGCAAGATCTTCAGATGGTCGGGATGCCGCCCCACCGCCAGCATCCGGCGCTTGATATCGGCATAGAATTTACGCCCTTCCTCGAGCGTGCCGGGCGCCACGAAAATCACCTCGGCGGTTTCTGCCGCCAATTGCCGGCCCGGCTCCGAGGCGCCGGCCTGCACGATCACCGGCCAGCCCTGCACCGGGCGGGCAATGTGCAGCGGGCCGCGCACATTGAGGTAGCGGCCCTGGTGATTGAGGGTGTGCAGCTTGTCGGGGTCGAAGTACACACCGCTGTCGGCATCGCGGATGAAGGCATCATCGGCCCAACTGTCCCAGAGCCCGGTGACCACATCGTAGAACTCCCGCGCACGGGCGTAGCGCTCGTCGTGGGCATAGGCCTGCTCCAGGCCGAAATTCTGCGCCGCATCCGGGTTGGCAGTGGTGACGATATTCCAGCCGGAGCGGCCGTTGCTCAGGTGATCCAGGGACGCGAAGCGCCGGGCAATGTGGAACGGTTCGTCGTAGGTGGTCGAGGCCGTGGCTACCAGGCCGATGTGCTCGGTGGCCTGGCTCAGGGCCGACAATAAGGTGAACGGTTCGAAGGAGGTGGCGGTGTGGCTGCGCTTCAACGCGTCGATAGGCATGTTGAGCAGGGCGAGGTGGTCGGCCATGAAGAACGCATCGAAACGCGCTTTCTCCAGGGTTTGGGCAAACTGCTTGAGGTGCGTGAAGTTGAAGTTGGCGTCACGGTAAGCGCCGGGATAGCGCCAGGCGCCGGTGTGGATGCTGACCGGACGCATGAACGCGCCCAGCTTCAGTTGGCGTTGAGTGGTCATGGAAAGCCCCTGATCGAGAGGGGCCCAGCATCGGATGGGCGAACGGCGTCTGTCTAATAACCAAAGGATCTGACTTATGCCTGCGCGGATCGGCTGTTGTAGTCCGCCAGAAATTCTTCGGAGGCGACATGGTCTGCCATGCCCCGCAGCTGCGCGGCCGAATCATGCCCCAGCACCTCCTCTACCCGGTTATTGGCCGCCGCCCAATACACCAGCGCCTCACTGAACAGCGCTTCGCCCTTGGGCGTGAGCACGCAGCGTTTGGTGCGCTTGTCCAGGGCATCCGGGCGCAGCTCGACAATCCCGTCGCGCACCAGCGGCTTCATCGCATGGGTCAGCGCCGACATCAGGATCGCCAGGCGTCCGGCCAGCTCCTGCAACGTCGGCCCTGCCTGCTCATCCACCGCCGCCCACCGGGCGATTTCACCCAGCAAGCCGACCTGCGTAGCCTTCAGGCCAATCGGCGCCAGCGCTTCGTCATACAGTTGGCCCAGCCGCCGGGCGGCACGGCGCAGTGCGTTGTTGGTGCACGCCACGTCCCCCAGCAGGCTCAAAAGGTCGGCACGGGCATCAGGCTTGTCAGTCTTGTGTGTTGGCATTTTCAGATCCTCCATGCCGGTAGAATGATTGAGTACTAAACCATTGACAAGGACAAACGCCAAGCCTATAACTTGAGCCCTCAACAATATTGGTTGAGTACTCATCTATTGGAGCCGTTCATGTCGATCCCTGCTTCCACAAAAATTGCCCTGATCACGGGTGCTTCTTCAGGTATTGGCGCCGTGTATGCCGACCGATTGGCAGCCCGTGGCTACGACTTGATCCTGGTCGCCCGTCGTGAAGACCGCCTCGAAACCCTGGCGGCGAAGATCACTCAAGCCTACGGGCGCGAGGTCCAGACCATCGGCGCCGACCTGGTAAACCCCGCGGACCTGACCCGTGTTGAAAGCCTGCTCGCCGGCAACCCGGCGATCCAGGTGCTGGTGAATAACGCCGGCCTGGCCCGCCTGCATCCGCTGGCTCAATCCTCGGTCGAGGATTCCACGACCCAGATCGCCCTGAACATCACCGCCCTCACCCGCCTGACCCACGCGGCGCTGCCGGGCATGCTGGTGCGCAATGAAGGCTTGATCATCAACGTGGCATCGGTGTTGGGCGTGCACTCGCTGCCGGTCAGCTCGGTGTACAGCGGCACCAAGAGCTATGTCCTGGCATTCAGCCGTGGCTTGCAATCGGAACTGGCGGAAACCGGGGTGAAGGTGCAGATCGTGTTGCCGGCAGCCACCGCTACCGAGATCTGGGACGCGTCGGGCATTCCGCTTTCCGCCCTGGAACAGGAGTCGGTCATGACCACCGAAAACCTGGTGGACGCGGCACTGGCCGGGCTGGATCAGGGTGAGACGATCACCTGGCCGTCGGTGGCCGATGGTTCGTTGTGGGAGACCTATGATGCGGCGCGTGGTGCGTTGTTTGCGGCCACGCAAACAGGCAAGCCGGCGCCCCGGTATGGGATCGTCTGAGGCGCCAGCCGGCTTTATTGAATACCGATGGAAATGCGCCGCACAGTCTGCTCCTCACGGGGCAGGCTGATGTCGCCTTCGTAGGTGCACTCGCGGCCGGTGCAGCTGTTTTCCACGGTCACCGGCGCAAGGCTTTTGACCGGAAAGCGCGGTTTGGGCTCAGCCTGCGGCGTGAGCGGTACAGCGCTGAGGACAGGTGCCTCGTAGGTCAGGTCCAGGCTGGACGCGTGGGCCTGGGTGGCCAGAACGGCGAGCAGTGCGCTCGCCATGACAGTCCTTGTAAACAACATCGAAATCTTTCCGGGCAGCAAAAAATGAAGGGGCAATGATAAACCCTTGAGCTGCCGGGTTGAAGTCAACGTGCCTGGACGGCAGGTTCCAGCACCAATACGTTGGAGGGGCCCGCACGGAATGTCGGGTTGTGCTTCGCGGCTTCCAGCATGTGCGGCGCTGCGTGGTGATCCTTGAGCGCCGCCTTTGAAGCCCACGTCTCGATCAACACAAAACTGTCGCTGTTGCCCTCGACCGGATGCAGGTCGTACTGGATGCAACCGGCTTCGGCCCGGACCAGCGGAGCGAGCCCGGCAAAGGCCGCCAACTGGTCCGCACCCCGGCCAGGCTGGGTATTGATGATGACGACAAGCCGCACTTCATCGGACATAAACAGCACCGTTATCGATAAGGAAATTGAGGTGCCACAGTAAGGGATGCCATTCTCTGGCGCTATGAAAAATCTATCAGTAAGCTACTTTCACTGATTGGATTGAGTCAGCACTCAAGCCCTCCCCCTTTTCTGCACCCGGCGATAACCACGTGATCGAAGTAACCGAAGTTTCCATTGCCCAGCTGCGCACTGCGCTCGAATCCGGCCAGACCACGGCGGTTGAACTGGTCGAGGCTTACCTCGCCAGGATCGACGCCTACGACGCCCCCACGACTGCCACCGCGCTCAACGCGGTGGTGGTGCGCAACCCGCAAGCGCTGGAGGAAGCCCGGGCATCCGACGCACGCCGGGCCAGCGGCACAACCCTGGGCCCGCTCGACGGCATTCCCTACACAGCCAAGGACAGCTACCTGGTCAAGGGCCTCACCGCCGCTTCCGGCAGCCCGGCTTTCGCGAACCTGGTTGCCTACCGCGATGCGTTCACCATCGAGCGACTGCGGGCAACAGGCGCCATTTGCCTGGGCAAGACCAACATGCCGCCGATGGCCAACGGCGGCATGCAGCGCGGCGTATATGGCCGGGCCGAGAGCCCGTACAACGCCGACTACCTCACCGCACCGTTCGCCTCGGGCTCCTCCAACGGCGCCGGCACGGCCACTGCGGCGAGCTTCGCGGCGTTTGGCCTGGCGGAAGAAACCTGGTCCAGCGGGCGCGGCCCGGCGTCCAACAATGGCCTGTGTGCCTACACCCCGTCCCGTGGCGTGATCTCGGTGCGCGGCAACTGGCCGCTGACCCCGACCATGGACGTGGTCGTGCCTTACGCCCGGACCATGGCCGACCTGCTTGAAGTGCTCGACGTCGTGGTCGCAGAAGACCCCGACACACGCGGCGACCTGTGGCGGATGCAACCCTGGGTGCCAATCCCCGGCGTCGCCTCGGTACGCCCGCAGTCCTACGCAGACCTGGCCGCGACCGGCGATGCACTCGCCGGCAAACGCTTCGGCGTGCCGCGCATGTACATCAACGCCGACCCCGAGGCAGGCACCAGCGACGCCCCGGGAATCGGCGGCCCTACCGGCCAGCCAATCAAAACCCGGGCCTCGGTGATCGAGCTCTGGGAAGCTGCGCGCAAGGCACTTGAAGCCGCCGGCGCAGAAGTGGTCGAGGTGGATTTCCCGCTGGTCTCCAATTGCGAAGGCGATCGCCCGGGCGCACCGAAAGTGTTTACCCGAGGCCTGGTCTCCAAGGAATTCCTCCACGATGAATTGTGGGAACTGTCGGCCTGGGCGTTCGATGATTTCCTGCGGGCCAATGGCGACCCTGCGCTGAACCGCCTGGCGGATGTCGACGGCCCGAAGATCTTCCCCCACGACCCCGGCACCCTGCCCAACCGCGAAGACGACCTGGCCGCCGGCATGGACGAATACGTGCGCATGGCCGAGCGCGGCATCACGCCGTGGGACAGGATCAGCACCGTGCCCGACGGCCTGCGCGGCCTGGAACAGACACGACGCATCGACCTTGAAGACTGGATGGATAACCTGGGGCTGGATGCGGTGATTTTTCCGACAGTCGCCGACGTAGGTCCGGCGGATGCGGATGTGAATCCCGCGTCGGCGGATATCGCCTGGAGCAACGGAGTGTGGGTCGCCAACGGCAACCTCGCCATCCGCCATTTGGGCGTGCCGACAGTGACGGTGCCCATGGGCGTCATGGCCGACATCGGCATGCCGGTGGGGCTGACATTTGCTGGCCGGGCGTATGACGATTCGGCGCTGCTGCGATTGGCATCGGCCTATGAGTCGACGGGCAGCAAGCGCCTGGTGCCGCCGCGCACGCCGGCGCTGGTGGCTCGTCAGGACTGATTGATTTCGCTGCTGATCTTGCGCATCAACCGATCGGCTTCCGACCCGGGTTCAAATCGAAAGCCACGCATCTCATCGAGGAGCAGGCAATCGCTGATGGCCTCCCAAAGTTGCTCCTGGGTCGGCTTGTTGCGCAACAGTATGTATGAAAGCAGCAGGCGTTCGAGGGGAACGCCTCGAATACAGGCCGTTTCAATGATTGCCAGCAGGATAAAGCGCAGTCGAACTTCCCGCTCCGTGGGCCAAACCGTTTTTCGCTTACCCAATGCCGGGCCTCAGTGTCAGGAAAAGCGTGAGGCTATGGCCCAGACGGGTGGCGTTTCAAGCGCTGCAAGGGGAGAAAGCCCTGCTCCTACACAAAACAGGGAAAAAGCCCACGAAATCACCCCGCAGATCAACAGCCTTTCACACACGCTTGCCCATCAACGGATCACTGATGCTATGCGCCCCCGTCTCGATTCGCCCCGCCACTCGTCGCACCCAGCCATGCTCGTCACGTAGCTTGAAGTCATACCAGCCCCCATTCGGCTGGCAGGAGAACGTTCGTTGCACGGTACTGCCGCCCGCAATCTCCAGCAGCCACGGCCCCTGCTTGGTGTAAGGGCAACGCTCGATGGTGATTGAGGCCGCACGCTTGCCGGGGTTGACCAGGGTCAGCAGTAAGGTGTCACCGTGATACGCCAGGGATAACTCCGGCTCGCGACGCTGCAGGTGCCCCTTGAACGAACGGTGGAACCCATTCGGCCCCAACAGCCAGAGCTTGTAGGCGCCCGCGACTTGCCAGGTGTCACTGAGGTGTTTGCCGGCTTCCACCGTGTAGCGGCGCGGTACCTCGTCCAGGTGCAGGCGGTCGTAGACGTGGAACACCACGCCCTGTTCGCCATTGTTGAAGAAGTCCAGGCTCACCGAACTGGCGCGACGGTCAACCGAGCCTTCAACGTTCAACTGGTACGGCAGCGCCCGGGATGGCCGCGCCATTCGCGCCTGGAACGGCGCCTGTTGCTGGCCCACCGTCGGCAGGGCGACCTGGGGCAGTTGCTCCTGGCGTTGACGCAGAGAGTCGGCGGCCTGGCGGCTGATGGTGTGCAGCGGTGGCAGGGTCTCGGTGTTGGGGTTGACGAAGTTGAAGGCCGAGGTGAGGTCGCCGCACACCGCCCGGCGCCAGGCGCTGATATTGGGTTCGCGCACGTGGAAACGCTTCTCCAGAAATTGCAGCACGGAGGTGTGATCAAACGCCTGGGAATTGACCCAGCCACCACGGCTCCACGGCGACAGCACCAGCATTGGCACTCGCGGCCCGGGGCCGTACACCCCGCCGTCCGGCGCGGGTTGCTGGCTAGAGCCGGGCGGTGCCGGGTGGGTGAAGATCTCGCTGTCGAACTTCACCGTGGACTTGCCGGCAAAGCTGCCATCCAGGCGTTTGGACGGGGCTGACGGCGACGGCACGTGGTCGAAGAAACCGTCGTTTTCATCGTAGTTGACCAGCAGCACCGTCTTGCTCCACACGTCCGGGTTGGCGGTCAGTGCCTTGAGGATTTCCTGGGTGAACCAGCCGCCTTGCACCGGGCTGGAAGGCCCGGGGTGTTCGGAGTAATCGGCCGGCGCCACCAGCCAACTCACCTGTGGCAGGCGCCCGTCGTTCACGTCCTTGCGAAAGCCCTGGATGATCGATTCCAGGTCGCTGCCGCTGACCGCCGGCAGGGTGTTGCCATTGCCTTTGTACAACGGCACGCGGGCGTTCAGTTGATCGCTGTAGGGCACAAAATCCTTGAAGTCTTTCGGTGGCACGGCGGGGTTGCCGGCCGCGACGCTGGCCGCACGAAACTGGCGAAACCCGGCCAAGGGGTTGTCGCCAAAGTTATCCGGCAGGTACTGGTAAACCTTCCAGCTCACACCCGCTTCTTCCAGGCGCTCGGGATAGGTTTTCCAGGTGTAGCCCACGCCCACCGCGCCGGGGCCGTCCCATTCGTTGACCACCGCCGCCACATTTGCACCGGTCGGGCCGTTGGTGCCGGTCCAGTGGAACAGCCGATTGGGATTGGTGCCTGCGTGTACCGAACAGTGGTAGGCGTCGCACAGGGTAAAGGTGTTGGCCAGGGCGAACTGGAACGGCACTTCCTGCTCACGGTAGTAACCCATCGAGGTGGGTGTCTTGAACGTTGGCCAGGCGTTCATCCGGCCGCTGCTCCAGGCGGCGTGCTCGTCGACCCAGGAATGCGGCGTGCCGCTGACCCGCTGCGCGTTGCCACGGGAGCTGTCCAGGTGATAGGGCAGGATCCGCCGCCCAACGCCCTGCTGCTCCCACACCCGGTGCCCGCCCGGCAGTGGAATGGTGAAGCGGTCACTGAACCCGCGCACACCCGGCAAGGTGCCGAAGTAGTGATCGAAGGAGCGGTTTTCCTGCATCAGGATCACCACATGTTCGACGTCCATCAGGGTGCCGGTGCGGTTGTTGGCGGGGATCGCCAGGGCCTGGCGAATGGAGTCGGGCAACAGGGTGTAGGCGGATCCGATGGCAGCTGCTTGCAACAACGTTCTGCGTGTAAGAGTCGGCATAAGACGATTCAATCCCTTGAAGTTCTGGAGCGAGGCTCAGGACAAAATAGGGACTCAAGGCGACAAATAAATGACATCGCTCGAATCGCGCTCGACCTGCCCCACCTGGTACTCCCTCGGCGTACACCCGAACTCGCGCTTGAACACCGTGTGCAGGTACTGGGCGGATTTGAACCCGCAGTCATAGGCAATATCCGCAATCGCGGCCCTGGTATTTTCCAGGCTGGAAACCGCAGCCGCGAGTTTGAAGCGCAGGATTTCATCGTGGACGCTGCGGTTCAGTTCACTGCGAAAATGCGCTTCCAGGGACGACCGCGACACGCCGACGTAGTTGGCGACCTGGGCGGTCTTGATGCCCTGGCAGGCGTACTGGCGAATGAAATGCAGCGCCTGCATCACGTAGGGATGGCCGAGGGGTTGGTGCAGGCTTGAGGTCTGCACGTTGACCGCTTCCGGCGGCACCAGGATCTGGCTGCCTGCCGAAGGCATGCCGTGCAGCATCTGGTGCAGCAGGCGCGCGGCGGTGCGGCCCATTTTTTCAGTGCCCTGGATCACCGAGCTCAGCGGCACGCGGGTCAGGGTGCGGGTCAAGGGGTCGTTGTCGATGCCGATCAGTGCCACTTGCTCCGGCACCGGGATGCCGGCGGTGAGGCAGGCCTGCAGCAACTGGCGGGCACGGGCGTCGCTGACCGCGATGATGCCGATGGGTTTGGGCAGGCTGTGCAACCAGGCAATTTGTTGCTCCACCGCCGAGTCCCACAGCGGCGCGCTGGTGCCGAGCCCGCGATACACCTCCACCGGCAAGCCATCGCGCTCCAGCAGGCGGCGGAAGGCTTTTTCGCGCTCCTGGGCCCAACGGTTGATATCGGCTTCAGGCAGGCTGAAACAGGCAAAGCGCGTCAGCCCGGCTTCGATCAGGTGTTCATAGGCCAGCTTGATCAAAGCAAAATTGTCAGTGGCCACATACGGAGTATGCCGTGGGTAAGCCCGCTCATCCTCATAAGACCCGCCCACCGCCACCACCGGCACATGCACACCCGCCAACGCGGGGCCCATCGCCGGGTCGTCGAAGTCGGCAATGATCCCGTCGCCATGCCAGCGCTCGATACCCTTGAGCCGGCAGACGAAGTCCTCTTCCAGGAACAGATCCCACGACACCCGCGTACTGCTCAGGTAGTTGCCGATCCCGGTGATGATGCCGCGATCGTAGATCTTGTTGCCATTGAACAGCAGGGCAATCCGGTGCACAGGCGGGACAGTTTTCACAGGGGCGGCTCCATGCGATATGTCGAGCCACTATGCGCGTAAAACCACTCAAAATCGAACCCTGCTCTGGTGATTTTCATAATCGGTTGGCCGGGGGCCGTTGCTAGTATCGAGGCAAGGTTAACGAGCACTCATAACAACAAGGATCTGGCGATGCCCTACTTTCCCGCGGTCGAAAAAATCCTCTATGAAGGCCCCGATAGCGACTCTCCCCTGGCCTTCCGGCACTACGATGCAAACAAGCTGATCCTCGGCAAACCGATGCGCGAGCACCTGCGGATGGCCGCGTGTTACTGGCACAACTTCGTCTGGCCCGGCAGTGACATGTTTGGCTCCGGCACCTTCCAGCGGCCCTGGCAGCAACCGGGGGAAGCCCTGCAAGTGGCACGCGGCAAGGCCGAAGCGGCGTTCGAGTTTTTCTCCAAGCTGGGCATCGACTACTACAGCTTCCACGACACCGACGTGGCCCCCGAAGGCGCAAGCCTGGCCGAGTACCGCGACAACTTTGCGCGGATGGTCGACCAGCTCGAAGGCCATCAGGAACAGACCGGTATCCGGCTGCTGTGGGGCACTGCCAACTGCTTCAGCAACCCGCGCTTTGCCGCCGGCGCCGCCAGTAACCCGAACCCGGAAGTGTTTGCCTATGCGGCGGCCCAGGTGTTCAGCGCGATGAATGCCACCCACCGTCTCAAGGGCTCCAGCTATGTGTTGTGGGGCGGCCGCGAAGGCTACGAGACCCTGCTCAATACCGACCTCAAGCGCGAGCGCGAGCAACTCGGGCGGTTCATGCGCATGGTGGTCGAGCACAAATACAAGATCGGCTTCACCGGCGAGCTGTTTATCGAGCCCAAGCCACAGGAGCCCACCAAGCACCAATACGACTACGACAGCGCCACCGTGTTTGGCTTCCTGCATCAGTTCGGCCTGGAGAAAGAGATCAAGGTCAACATCGAGGCCAACCACGCCACCCTCGCCGGCCACAGTTTTCACCATGAGATCGCCACCGCCGCGTCCCTGGGCATTTTCGGCAGCATCGACGCCAACCGTGGCGACCCGCAGAACGGCTGGGACACCGACCAGTTCCCCAACAGCGTCGAGGAGCTGACCCTGGTCACCTACGAGGTACTCAAGGCCGGTGGCTTCAAGGGAGGTGGCTACAACTTCGACTCCAAGGTACGCCGCCAAAGCCTCGACGAAGTGGACCTGTTCCATGGCCACGTGGCCGCAATGGACGTGCTGGCGCTGTCCCTGGAACGCGCCGCCGCCATGGTGCAGAACGACGCCCTCGAACAGTTCAAGGCCCAGCGGTATGCCGGCTGGGACCAATCCTTCGGGCGTGCCGTGCTTGGCGGCGACTTCAGCCTGGCGTCGCTGGCCGAGCATGCCTTCAGCCACCATCTGAACCCACAAGCCGTGAGTGGCCGCCAGGAGATGCTCGAAGGCGTAGTGAATCGCTTTATCTACCCATGACCGCTACGCTCCAGGTCCAGCAGTGCGTCTAAACAACAATAAAAGGGACTCACCATCATGAAACACCTGAAAACTGTCTTGCTCACCAGCGTTCTGGCACTGCTTTCCAATTCGGTCATGGCTGACGCGGCCCATCCGAAAATCGGCTTTTCCATCGACGACCTGCGCCTTGAACGCTGGGCCCGCGACCGTGATTATTTCACCGCCGCCGCCGAACAACTGGGGGCCAAGGTCTACGTGCAGTCGGCGGACGCCAACGAACAGCGGCAGATCTCGCAGATCGAAAACCTGATCTCCCGGGGCGTCGACGTGATTGTGATCGTGCCGTTCAATGCCACGGTGCTGAACAACGTGGTGGCCGAGGCCAAGAAAGCCGGGGTGAAAGTGCTGTCCTACGACCGGCTGATTTTGAATGCCGATATCGACGCCTACATCTCCTTCGATAACGAAAAGGTCGGCGAGATGCAGGCCCAGGGCGTGTTGAACGCGCAGCCTAAAGGCAATTACTTCCTGCTGGGCGGCGCACCTACCGACAACAACGCGAAGATCCTGCGCCAGGGCCAGATGAAGGTGCTGCAGCCTTCGATCGACAAGGGCGACATCAAGATTGTCGGCCAGCAATGGGTCAAGGAATGGAACCCCACCGAAGCCCTGAGCATTGTCGAAAACGCCCTGACCGCCAACAGCAACAAGATCGACGGCATCGTCGCCTCCAACGACGCCACCGCCGGCGGCGCGATCCAGGCCCTGGCGGCACAAAAACTCGCGGGCAAGGTGCCGGTCTCGGGCCAGGATGCCGACCTCGCCGCGATCAAGCGCGTGATCGCCGGCACCCAGACCATGACCGTCTACAAGCCCCTGAAGCTGCTGGCGTCCGAGGCGGCCAAGCTCTCGGTGCAACTGGTGCGTGACGAGAAACCGGCCTACAACTCGCAGTACGACAACGGCAGCAAGCAGGTGTCGAGCATCCTGCTCAAGCCGACCGCGTTGACCAAGGACAACGTCAACGTGCTGGAAGAAGACGGGTTCTACACCAAAGCGCAAATCGCCGGGCAGTAAGCGTACGGCTCACTGCAGGGGCGGTTTGAGGCCGCTCCTGCCTTATCGCTGTGGAATGAGTGCCCGCCATGTCCGACTACCTGCTGGAAATGAACAACATCGTCAAGACCTTCGGTGGCGTCAAAGCCCTGAATGGCATCGACATCAAGGTAAAACCCGGGGAATGCGTAGGGTTGTGCGGTGAGAACGGCGCCGGCAAATCGACCCTGATGAAAGTGCTGTCGGCGGTGTATCCCCATGGTACCTGGGACGGCGAAATCCTTTGGGACGGCCAGCCGTTGCGCGCCCACTCCATCGCCGAAACCGAAGCCTGCGGCATCGTGATCATCCATCAGGAACTGACCCTGGTACCCGACCTCTCGGTGGCCGAAAACATCTTCATGGGCCACGAGCTGACACTGCCCGGCGGGCGCATGAACTACCCCGCCATGATGCACCGTGCCGAAGCCCTGATGCGCGAGCTGAAAGTGCCGGACATGAACGTCGCCCTGCCCGTTTCGCAATACGGCGGCGGCTACCAGCAACTGGTGGAAATCGCCAAGGCCCTGAACAAGCAGGCGCGCCTGCTGATCCTCGACGAACCCTCCTCGGCGCTGACCCGCTCGGAAATCGAGGTGCTGCTGGACATCATCCGTGGGCTCAAGGCCAAGGGCGTCGCCTGCGTGTACATCTCCCACAAGCTCGATGAGGTCTCGGCCATCTGCGACACCATCGCGGTGATCCGCGACGGCAAACACATCGCGACCACGGCCATGGCCGAGATGGACGTATCGCGCATCATCACGCAGATGGTCGGCCGTGAGATGAGCAACCTCTACCCCACCGAACCCCATGCGGTCGGCGAGGTGCTGTTCGAGGCGCGCAACGTCACCTGCTACGACGTCGACAACCCGGGCCGCAAGCGGGTGGACAATGTCTCGTTCAGCCTGCGCCGTGGCGAAATCCTCGGCATCGCCGGGCTGGTGGGCGCCGGCCGCACGGAACTGGTGTCGGCGCTATTCGGCAGCTACCCCGGGCGCTACCAAGGCGAGGTGTGGCTGGATGGCAAACCGATTGATACACGCACGCCGCTGAAGTCGATTCGCGCCGGGCTGTGCATGGTCCCGGAAGACCGCAAGCGCCAGGGCATCGTCCCGGACCTGGGCGTTGGGCAAAACATCACCCTGGCGGTGCTGGACCGTTTCTCGCACCTGACGCGCATCGATGCCGAGGCGGAACTGGGCAGCATCGAGCAGGAAATCAAGCGCATGCACCTGAAGACGGCGAACCCGTTCCTGCCGATCACCAGCCTCTCCGGCGGCAACCAGCAGAAGGCCGTACTGGCCAAGATGCTCCTGACCAAACCCCGGGTGCTGATCCTCGACGAACCGACCCGTGGCGTGGACGTGGGCGCCAAATATGAGATCTACAAATTGATGGGCGCGCTGGCGGCCGAAGGCGTGTCGATCATCATGGTGTCTTCGGAGCTGGCCGAGGTGCTGGGGGTCTCCGACCGGGTGCTGGTGATCGGCGAGGGCCAGTTGCGCGGCGACTTCATCAACCAGGGCCTGACCCAGGAACAGGTGCTCGCCGCCGCCCTCAGCCAACCGAACGGGCATGACAATAATAATGATCGGAAGTCCGCGTAAATGAACCAGGTCAAACAGCTCTTCACCCGCTACAAAATGCTCGCCCTGTTGATCGCCGTGGTGCTGATCTGGGTGTTTTTCAGCTGGCAGACCGAAGGCGGTTTCCTGACCCCGCGCAACCTGTCGAACCTGCTGCGGCAGATGTCCATTACCGGCATCCTGGCCTGCGGCATGGTGCTGGTGATCATCAGCGGCGAGATCGACCTGTCGGTGGGCTCGATGCTCGGTTTGCTCGGCGGCGTCGCGGCGATCCTGGATGTGGTTTATCACATTCCCCTGCCGCTGAACCTGGCCATCGTCGCCCTCTGTGGCTTGCTGATTGGCCTGGGCAACGGCTACATGACCGCGTACCTGCGCATCCCCTCCTTCATCGTCGGCCTGGGCGGCATGCTCGCGTTTCGCGGGGTGCTGCTGGGCATTACCGGCGGCACCACGATTGCACCGGTTTCGCCACAACTGGTGTACATCGGCCAGGGTTACCTGCCGACAGTGGTCGGGGTGATTCTCGGCGTGTTGCTGTTCGGGCTGGCGATATTCCTGACCTGGCGCCAACGCCACAACCGCGCCCTGCACGGCTTGGCGCTGCCGTCGATGCTGCGCGACAGCGTGCGCGTGGTGTTGATCGGTTTCGTGCTGGCCGGCTTCGTCTACACCCTCAACAGCTACGACGGCATTCCCGTGCCGGTGCTGCTTCTGCTGGTGCTGCTGGGGGTGTTCAGTTACGTCACCAGCCAGACCGTCTTTGGCCGGCGCATCTACTCGGTGGGCAGCAACATGGAAGCCACGCGCCTGTCGGGGATCAACGTGCAGGCGGTCAAGCTGTGGATCTTCGGGATCATGGGCGTGATGTGCGCCCTCGCCGGGCTGGTCAACACCGCGCGCCTGGCGGCCGGTTCACCTTCGGCGGGCAACATGGGCGAACTGGACGCTATCGCGGCGTGCTTTATCGGCGGTACTTCAATGCGCGGCGGTTCGGGCACCGTGTACGGCGCCCTGCTCGGCGCACTGGTGATCAGCAGCCTGGACAACGGCATGTCGATGCTCGACGTGGACAGCTACTGGCAGATGATCGTCAAGGGCAGCATCCTGGTGCTGGCGGTGTGGGTGGATGTGAGTACGCGGACGGGGCGTCGCTGAGGTTGGGGCAATGGCATGGAGCTTGCTCTTGACCAGCAGGCGGCCGATATCGGCCTCGACTTGAGCAGAAACGACCCACGAGGCACATGCCATGCACAGTTTGTTCTTTGCAACCGCTCAGATGATCAACGGCCGCGTACAGTCCGTTGATTCCATGGACAAACATCCGGACCCTAGGGCAATGCCCCTTGAACTGCAGGCAAAGCTTGGCATCGCCCTTGGGCTGCTGGCCCTCGGCAGCTGTTTCGCGCTGTGGTTGATCGGCGCCTGAGCCTGCCCCAAAAAGAGGCTGGTGTTACCGCCCGGGCAACCCTATCGGGCGGTCCGGATCATGTCGGCAGCTTTTTCGCCGATCATGATGCACGCCGAGTTGGGGTTGCCTGAAATCAGGGTCGGCATGATCGACGCATCGGCCACCCGCAGCCCTTCGATGCCATGCACCTTGAGGTCCGGCCCCACCACCGCCCGCTCATCCACACCCATGCGACAGGTGCCGGATGGATGCAGTGCGGCGTGGGCTTCCTCGTGACAGAACTGCTTCATCGCTTCGCGCGAGCGCACGGTGGGTTCCGGTACATGCCGACGAGCCACGTAGGGTTTGAAAGCCGCCTGGGCCATGATCTGTTCGCCCACCAGGCAACCGTCCACCAGGCTTTCAATGTCGTACGGATCGGAAAAGTAGTTGGGCACGATGCGCGGCGGGGACATCGGGTCGGCGGAGTAAAGCTCCACATAGCCCCTGGACCTTGGCCGTATCTGCCCCAGGTTCAACGTGCAGCCATTGCCGCCGGGCACCGAATCCACGCCCTCCTCGATGCCCGCGCCCACCACCATGAAATACTGGATATCCGGGTGCACCGCCGTCTTGTCGCCCCACCAGAACGCCCCGCCTTCAATCAGGTTGGACGCCGCCGGGCCTTGCCGGAACAACGCGTACTGCAACCCCGCCATAAGCTTCCACCACGGTTTTTTGTACTTGTCGTAGCTGTGGGGGCCGGTCAGCTCATACACCAGTGAAATTTCGATATGGTCCTGCAGGTTCTGCCCCACACCGGGCAAATCCTGAACCACTTTGATCCCGTGTTTTTCCAGTTGCTCAGCGGGCCCGATCCCCGACAACATCAGCAACCGGGGTGAGTTGATGGCGCCGCAGGACAGGATGATTTCCTTGTCGGCGTGCATCACCTGGCGCACGCCCTTCTCCAGGTATTCGATGCCGACGGCCTTGTTGCCCTGCATCAGGATACGCAGCACCCGGCAGCCGGTCTTCACCGTCAGGTTCTTGCGCGACTTGGCCGGCGCCAGGTAGGCCACGGCGGCACTGCTGCGAAAGCCGTTTTTGGCGGTGATCTGGTACAGCCCGCAGCCCTCGGGCTGGCCCGAGTTGAAGTCTTCGTTATAGGGCAATCCAAACTGCTGGCAGGCCCGCAGCCAGACTTTGGTCAAGGGGTGGATATTGATCGGGTCCGACACCCCCAACGGCCCGCCGACACCGTGCACCTCGTTGCAGAACCGCTCGTTGTCCTCGGCCTTTTTGAAGTACGGCAACACGTCTTTATACGACCACCCGGCGGCGCCCTGTTCGGCCCAACCGTCGTAGTCGGCGGGTACGCCACGGATATAAATCATCGCATTCACCGAGCTGCCGCCCCCGAGTACGCTGGCCTGGACCATGGTCGGCGTTTCGCTGCGGTGCTGGTCCTCGGTCGGCTCCCACGCATAACGCTTGAGCAGCGGGCCCTGGGCGGTCTTGTAGTAGGCGCCGGGAATATGGATGTAAGGGCTGCGATCCCGCGGGCCTTCCTCGAACAGCACCACCGACGCTCCCGCATCCTCACTCAGGCGCGATGCGACTGTGCAGCCCGTGGAGCCGCCCCCGATTACGATGAAATCCACCATGACAACCTCAGATCTTTTTAGTATTCAGCCAGTGTCGAAACGCGCGTTATCAACCGACCAGGCCGGTTAACAGCGTCTTCAATTGTTGGGCGACGGCGTAGCTGTTTTGCTGCTGCTGTTTTTTGCAGAACAGCTCACAACTCCACCACCCGGCGTAACCGGTGGCCTTTACGGCGGCGGTCCACTCGACCAGGTCGAGCACGCCGCTGCCGGTGGGCACATCGCGCAGCACTTCCTCATTCGGGATACCGCCTTCGAAGGCCAGTGAGTCGCAGACATGCACGCCGTAGATCACGTCCTTGTCGAGCCGGGCGACGTCCGCAGGGGTCACGCCGCTGGTAAAGCAATGCCAATAGTCGATCACCATCTTCACGTTGCTGCGCCCGGTGCGTTCAATCAGCTGCAGTTGGTGATCCAGGGTGTTGAGTGGCGTCCAGGACAAGGCTTCGAGGTAGAGCAGCAGACCGTATTGCCTGGCCACATCGGCCAACTCCGCCAGGTTGCTTGCCGTGCGGGCGTACTGTTCGGCTTGATCCAGGCCCAGCAAGCCTGAGTAATGCAGGCTCTTGCCGGTCGCCTGAAAATCAATCACCGCCTGTACATTGATCGGACCGGTGAGGACTTGCACGCCTTTGGCGCCCACCAGATTGGCCAGCTCAAATAGCCGCCGGGCTTCCTTGAACAGGTCCTCGCGCTCGGCGCCCTGGCGTTCGATATCCCGCAGGTAGCCGATGCCGGTGACAGGCACGTCGTTGAGCAGTGCTTGAAGCTCTGACTCGCAATAGCCGGCCTGCAGATACGCCTCCAGCTTGCCGCTGTTGATCTCCAGCGCGTCAAAACCCAGCGTCCGGGCGATGTCGATATCCATCGCCAGGGTCGAGTGTTTCGCAACGGTGGAATGCAGGGCGAGGACGTTATTTTGGGTTGCCATATGGCGCTCCTACGGTTGAGTAGCGATCAGCCAAGGCACCAACGGCCAACGCCGCGGCGTCCAGCCGTGCTTGGGGCAAGAGGCCCTCGGCGACGGCGGCGACAATCGCCCGAACGATCTGCGGCACGTGGGGCATAGCCTTTGCGGAAATCAGTAATAAGTCGGCCCCGGCATTCAGCGCGGCCACTGCGACCTCGCCGAGGGACATCTGGCCGATGGTTGAGCGGTGATCGAGGTCGATGGTCATCACCAGCCCCTTGAAGCCCAACTCCTGGCGCAACACGCCGATCAATTCAGGCGACACCGAGGCTGCCGTGGGCGGTGTGCATGCGGCGAATATCGCCGGGCCCATCATCACCGCATCGGCGCCAGCGTCGATCCCGGCCTGAAACCCGGGCCAGAAGGCCCGCAGTTGCTGCATGGACTCGCTGACCACCGCCGTTTCAGTCGACGGCTGCTGAAACAGCACCGGGTGCCCGGGGAAGTGCTTCAGGGTGCTGGCCATCCCGGCCCGCCGCACGCCGCGCACATACGCCCCGACCATCGCCGCCGTCTGGTGGACATCGCCCGACAGCGTGCGCCCCGCCAGCCACACATTACGGCCGCCGACCACATCCGCCGTCGGCGACAGCAGCAGGTTGACCCCGGTCGCCCGCGCGGCGGTGGCGACCTTGAAGCACGCCTGCTCCAGCGCCGCACAATCCATCGCCCGGGCCACATCGGGCTCCGGCAGCGCCGGGGTCACCCCTTGCAAGCGGTGCACGGCGGAGATGTCGGCATCGGCTGCCAGCAGCAGCGGCCCACCCAGTTCGGTGGCCGTGCCGGTAAAACGCTGCCAGATGTCCAGGGTTTCGGTTTGCAGGCGGCTGGCGCTCATTTTTCCGCTGACGTATTCCTCTCCCGTCTCGCCAAACAACAGGCTGCGCCCGCCATTGCCGAGGAACCGACGCACGTCATCCGTCATCTGCACGTCCAGCAATACCGGGAACAGTACGCCGTAGGCCTTGCGGTCATTCGCGCTCATGGCTGGTTTCCTGGGTGGCGATTGCCAGTTGACGAACCTTGGCAGCGGCGTCCAACAGAACCTGGCGGTCCAGGGTGCCTTCGTGGACGGCGGCGACAATCGCCTCGGCGATGCTGTCCAGACCTGACTCGCTGGACACCAGCAACAGGTGCGCACCGGCCACCAGGGAGGCTACGGCGGTATCGGGGATGGTGTTGCCGCGCAGGATCGACACGGCGTCTAGGTCATCGGAAATGATCAGGCCTTCGAAGCCGAGGGTGTCACGCAGTACGCCGATGACCTTCGACGAGGTGGACGCCGACTGCTGCGCATCAATCGCAGGAAATACCGCCGGGCCAGGCATGACGGCTTTTACGCCGGTGGCGATGACCTGCTTGAATACTTCAAGATTGTCATGCAGCAATTCCAGCGGCCCCGGCACGGTGGCTTCGGCAATGGCCGGATCGTGCTCGGTGACGTAGTGCCCGGGAAAGTGCTTGGCAGTGGCGATCACACCCGCGCGCTGCACCCCGCGGATAAACGCGCAGGACACTCGGCTGACTTCCACTGGATCCGCGCCCAGGTGCCGGTTGTGCAGCCATGGATTGACGCCGGTGACCACGTCCACGATGGGCGCCAGGAACAGATTCACACCCAACCCGCGGGCCGCGGCGGCCATCTCGAAGCAACGTTGCTCGAGGTCCTCGGCGCCGAGGTCCTGGAGCTGCGCCCGGGTAGCGACCGCCGGGACCAGTTGGTGCAGGCGTTCGATTCCGCCGAGTTCCTGGTCTACCGCGATCAGCACCGCAGAGCCCGCCAGCGCCGTGGCTTCCTTGACGATACTGATGAAATCGGCTTTGGACTCGCCCGCCTTGCGCGCCGGGCTCATGCCTCGGCCCACGTATTCATCCCGGGTTTCCCCAAGCAACAGGGACACACCACCACGGCTCAGGTAACGGCGCACATTGTCGTCCAGGTGCAAATCCCCGAATGCGGGAAGCAGTACCGAATACGCGGCGCGATGCAGTTCGCTTGACATTGTTTTTCCTCAACAGCGTTTGGGTGAGTCGTTGGATGCGCAGCGATGCCACGCATGAAATCAATTACCGCGGGAAAGGCACCCAGGCCCGCTGCTGGTGGGATTCGAGGCTGGCCTGGGACAACAACACCCCGCGCACGCCTTCGTGAATATCCGGCAACGGGACGCTGGTCGCTGTGCGCCATTGCGCCCCGGCATCCAGGGCCTCGGCGAAGTCGGCGTACAGCACGGCCAGCGCTTCCAGATAACCTTCGGTATTGCCCGCCGGCAAGCTGGTGAACGTCAGCGTCTGCGGCCTGTTGTCGGACTGGCCTCGCCGATAGATGCGGTCTGCACCGTCAGTGGGCGTGAACAACAGGGTTTCCGGTGACTCCTGGCACCATTCGAGCGAAGCCAGGCTGCCGACGACCTTGAAGCGCAAGCCGTTGCGATGCCCGGGCGCGGCGAAACTGGCCCACAACAATCCATCCACGCCGCCGTCGAATTCCAGTTGCACCACGCAGGTATCGTCCAGGCCCCAACCCGGCACCACGCTGGTCAACTTGGCGTTGAGCTGGGTGCAGCGCTGCCCGGACAGAAACTCCAACAGGTTGAAGGCGTGGGTGCCGACGTCTCCCAGCGCGCCGGTGGGGCCGGCCTTTTGCGGGTCACCGCGCCACGCCAGGCTATTGCTCAAGCCGGACACGCCGGGGGCTAGCCACTCCAGCAGGTATTCGACGTACAGGAAGCGCAGCTCACCCAGCTCGCCGGCCTGGATGCGACTGCGGGCGTCCCTGACCATCGGGTAGCCCTGGTAGGTGTAGGTCAGCGCAAAAAATGTCCCATGGCGCTCGGCAAGGCTCGCCAACTCACGGGCTTCGTCAGGGTGGTTGACCAGGGGCTTGTCGCAGATCACCGGGATGCCCGCCTCCAGGAACAACCGGCACGGTTCGAAGTGCAAGTGGTTGGGCGTCACGATAACCACCGCCTCGATCGGGTCGGGGCGGCGAGACTCGGCGGCCGCCATGTCCTCGAACGACAAGTAGATACGTTCGGGTTCAATAGTGAGCGCTGCGCCCGCCTCGCGGCATTTATCCGCGTCGGCAGAGAATGCGCCGGCGACGATATCGAAGCGATTACACAGGCGCATCGCTGCGCGGTGGTAACTGGCGAAGTAAGCGCCCTGCCCGCCGCCGACCATGCCGACCTTGAGTCGCCTCTTTCCGGGAATGTCGCCGGTCAACCTTGCCATCGCCCAATCCTCCGCAAAAAGCATTGGCCCGAGTATCAGGGGTGACCGGTGTTTCCACCATTTCGCACCCTTGGCGATACCTGACGCGGACTGAAGCACTCCTGCGCAGCACGGGGTGTTACCCGTCGCTATCGAATGTGTTACTGGGCGGACCGCCACCGTCACGATTGACCCGTGAAAACCACAACGCACTGGCGCCGAACCTTCAGCAAAAGCGCTTACAATCTGACGCATTCAGTTATGCTCAAACTTCATGTTTGAACTTAAACAAACGGCATGAAAGATGCTTTGGTAATGATCGGAAGTTTCAAACGCTTAAACGGTTATTACGCTTATGCCCAAGGTTATTCGATAACCGCGCTATAACTTTAATAACTGGCGCCTTAACCCAGCCAAGTACATCGAGATAATAATGCCCAGCCGCCCGGACTCATCGCCCCTGTCATTAGCCGCCGCCACCTCCCACCCCGAGCGACAGCAGGCGCGCAGCGACTTGCAGGCCAATGTGCAAAAGAACCTGAGCACGCTGGTGGAGTCCTGCCGGTCGGTGGCCGACATGTGCCGCAAAGTTGATGTGAACCGCCAGCAGTTCAACAAGTACCTGGTGGGCCAGCACGTGCCGTCGCAGAAGATTCTGCAAAAGATCGGCCGCTATTTCATGATGGAAGCCGAAGACCTCTTCCGCCCGCCCGCCGAGTTCAAGAAGTTCTATGAAGGCTATGAAAACGAACTGCCGACCGGCTTGCGGGCTTCGGAGCAGTTCAATCATTTCCTGCCGCTGGCCAAGCAGTCGGCTGACGTGCTCGAAGACTATCTGGGGGTGTATTACCGCTACCACAATTCATCGATCTACAAGGGCCGGATCCTGCGTTCGGTCACCTGCCTGTACCGCGCCGACTCGATGGTGCAGTACGTCACCGTCGAGCGCTTTCCGCTGCGCGATGGCAGCGGCAAGATCGGGTATTCATTCACCTACCACGGGTTCTGCCTGCTGCTGGGCGATCGCCTGTTCATGGTGGATTTCGAAGGCAAGCAACGTAACGAAATGACGTTCTCGATCCTGACGCCGCAGCATCGTCGGCCGATCCGTTTTCTCTATGGGTTGGTGACGGGTGTGGCGTCGTCCTCGTTCCGCCAGCCCTTCTCCACGCGCATGGCGCTGGGACTGGTGGACAAGGGCAAGATCCGCAAGCATCACTTGCGCAATGCAACGGTGCTGTTGCCCAGCGACCAGTCGATCCCGCTGGACGTACGTGAATACATGACCGGCGACAACGCCACCATTGTCTGGGGCGGTCAGGACTGAGGGACCTGCAGGGGCTGGCGTGCCGTCATCATTTCAACCAGCGACGGGCCCTTGCTGTTGAGGGCTTTGACGAGGGTCGCGTTGAGTTGTGACGCGTGTTCCACACGCCAGGCTTCAAGGCCGAAGTTTCGGGCGATGCCGGCGAAGTCCGGGGCATAGGGTTTGCCATCCGGCAGGTTGAATTCACCGGCCCGGTGCTGCTCGATGGGCGACGTCTGTACGTCGCCCAGGGCTTCGTCACCGTTGCTGTTGAAGACCAGGAACACCACCGGAATGCTGTGCATCACGCACACAGCCATCTCTTGCATCGACTGCAGGAAATCCCGGCTGCCCACGGCACAGACCACCTGGCGGGCGGGCATGGCGAGCTTGGCGCCGATCGCTGCCGGGACGGCCCAGCCGAGGGTGGCGGGGTTGCCGGCGCACAAGTGCCTGCCGGGGTAATGCACCGGGAACATCTTGCGGGCCATGGGCTGGGTGGGGCCGCTACCGAAGACGAGGATCGCGTCGTTTTCCAGCACGGAGGATGAGGCGCGGCCTTCGCGCAGTACGCTGATTTTACGCGGGGTGGGTTGGGGTTCTGCACGCAGGGTGGCGGGTGGCAGGCTGGCGTTGGTGGAGGCGCCTTGGAGGGCGTCGTCAATGGACAGGCTGACAGGGCCGGGATGGGCGCTCAGCATGGTGTCGAAGGCTTGGCGCAGGGCTTGGGGTAGCTGTTGTAGAGTCGAAACCGTCGCGTGATCTTTCATGACATTGGCGGCTATCGTTTCGGGCTGGGCGTTGCTGATGACCAGCAGCGCGCAGGCGTCCTGGTGCGCGGTGGCGAGGGCTCCCAGGGCTGAGGGGATGCCCAGGGGGCCCGTGAGTACGACGGCCATGGGGCGACCGCACGCACGGTAGTAGCCGTCGGCGAGGTGCACGGCGCTGTGGGCCTGGATGACGTGGATAAAGGGGATGTCGGTGCCCGGGGTCAGCAGCGCTTCCACCAGGGCCCGGGCGCCGTCGCCCGGGGGCCCGGCTACGTAGTCGACACTGTTGGCCTTGAGTGCCTTGGCGATGATTTGGCCACCTGTGAATTTCACTCGATACTCCAGCGAATGCGCGGCGTCTGGGCCGGGATCAGGCTTGGAGTATTCGCCTGGTGCGGGGTGGGCTCAATTTCGCACCTTGGGTAAAAGAGACGCAGATTGACGCAGATATTGGGGCTCACTACAGCACAGCGGCCTGCAGGCCGGCTTGAGTGTTAGAAGCCAAATCAAAAGCTAAAGCGGGCACGGTCAAATATGGGAGCTGACTTGCCAGCGATGGCATCGCCCAGGTGTGTCTGATGTACCGAGTTGTCTGCATCGCAGGCAAGCCAGCTCCTACAGAAAAGCCGCTCTGCTTCTGCTCTGGTTTCTAACCTGCAGGTCGGCTTTCAGGCCGCCGTGCTCTTGCTACGGATCCCCCCCAGAAACCCCTGGGCCCCCACGTGCGCCGCTTAGGTCACTCCAATGCGTCAGAGTGCGTCGCTTTTAACCCCCCTGCGAAATTGAGCCCCCCCGCCTCCCCGCTCAATACTCAACCCATGAAAACAACAAGCCGAGCCTATCAAGCGCTGGGCGCACCGCTTCAGGCCCGCAACACCCTGCAGCCCGGAATAAGCGTGCGTCGCCCCGCCAAGGAAGAGTCAATCGGAACAGTGGAGGCCTTACCACCCTCCCCAGCAGCATGGAATCAATGCTGGCCATAACACTGCCGATCCAACTGACTGCATACAAAAGGACGCACCTGGCATCGACACCAGGCCCATGCCTTGCAAGTCGCTCAACATTTGCACCCACCACCCAGGCAGGAACTCGAAATGAAAAAAGAAATAGAGACGGGTTATGGTTTGACCGGCATTGACTTCAATTCCCTCAGCTTGAAACGACGCTCGTTCCTGCTGGGCGCTGCCGCCTCTGCCGCAGGCTTGTACCTCGGCTCGTTCGTGCCCAGCGCATTTGCCGCCACCACCGGGCACCTGGAAATCCTCGGCTGGGAAGGCGAAACCGGCGACGCCGAACTCGCCGACTGGCGCAAGCAACGCAACGTTACCGTGCGCTCCAGTTATGCCAGCAACCAGGACGACATCACCGCCCGGCTGGCAGGCTCCGATCCAGTGCAGCTCGACCTGACCATGTACGCCTTGGGCTACGAAAAGATCTATCAGGAAATGGGCCTGCTCAAGGCCATCGACACCACGAAGATCCCCAACTATTCCGCCGACAATACCCTCGCGCTGTTCTACAAGGGCAGCCGTTGGTACTGGGACGGCAAGCAATGGGGCATCCCGTTGCTGTGGGGGATGAACACCATCATCTACAACCCCAAGAACGTCAAAAAGCCCACCCAATACACCGACCTGCTGGACCCCAAGCTCAAGGGCAAGTTGACCTTTGTCGATGACGGCACCTCGAACTGGTCGCTGATCGCAACTATCGCCGGCTACGGCGACAAGTACCCCAACCTGACCCGCGCCGAATTCAACGACGCCTTTGAAAAACTCAAGCCGTACCGTGATCAATGCCGCGTGTTCGCGGCTTCGTCGGGTGACGCGGTATCGCTGCTGGTATCGGGTGAAGTGGACGCGGTGTTCTCGGCCTCCGCCAACACCCCGAGCGAAACCATCAAGCGTGGCGTGACCACTGCCCTGTCGGTGCCCAGCGAAGGCGCAGCGCTGTGGTGCGATGCGTTGTTCATCCCGAAAACCGCCAAGGATATTCCCCTGGCCCTGGAGTTCATCAACAAGACCCTGGAGCCAGATACCCAGGCCAAGATGGCAACCACGATGTTCTCCGGCGTGGTCAACCCCAAGGCCGTGCCGCTGCTGCCGGAGGACCTGAGAAACACCTTTGACTACGCGAACCTCGACAGCTTCTTCGAGAAATCCAAACTCTATGGCCAACCGCCCCTGAGCTCCGAAAAGTATGTGACCTATGCGGAATGGATCGATCAGTGGGCGAACTTCAAAGGCTCGTTCTAGAGCGCTTGGCACGCCGGCGCTGGCAACCGTGGGGTGGGTGTTCATCAACACGCGCCCCACGGGTCAACGCGCCCTGACTCTCGAATAAAAACGCAAAGGCAACCTCATCATGACCGTAGTCAACAACACCGAGTCCATGCCCCTGGACGACGGCGATTCAAGGGTCGGTAAACACGTGAAGATGGATAAGAGAACCCTCAGCGGGTATTGGCTGGCGTCGCCGCCGTTGCTGTTTCTGGTGGTGTTCTTTCTGGTTCCGTCGGCACTGTTGCTGATTGCCAGTTTCTGGACCGCCAAGACCTTCAGCATGGAGCCCGCCGCCACCCTGGCCAACTATGCCAAGGCCCTGAGCGCCAGCGGGTTTTATGACTCGCTGTGGATCGCCCTGCAAAACGGCTTCTGGACCGCCCTGCTCTCCACCGTGATCAGTGCGCCGGTGGCCTATTACATCGTGTACCGCACACGCTCCAACGCCGTGTTGTACCTGGCGTTGGTGTCGTGGTTTTCCAGTTACCTGGTACGGGTCTACGCATGGCGCTCGATCCTGGGCACCAACGGCGTGATCAACTCCACCCTGCTGCACTTCGGCCTGATCGACCAGCCGCTGGAGTGGCTGGTGTTCAGCAAGTTCGCCGTGGTGCTGACCCTGGTGCACATCATGCTGCCCTTCACCCTGTTGCTGCTGGTGTCGGGCCTGCGGGACATCAAGAAGGACTACCTGGAGGCCGCTGCCGACCTGGGCGCCGGCGGTGTCACCATTCTGTGGCGGGTGATCATGCCGATGGCCCACAAAAGCATCGTCAGCTCCTTCATGTTCACCTTCGTGCTGGCCGCCAGCGACTACGTCACCCCGCAACTGCTGGGCGGCCGGGATGCGATGACCACCGGGCTGGTGATCGCCAACCAGTTCCGCTCGGTAGGTAACTGGCCACTCGGTGCGGCGATGGCTTATCTGCTGTTGATCGTGTTCATGCTGGTGTACGCGTTGCTGCTGGGGGTGTTGCGCGCAGCCAACCTGGCACCCGGCAAGCGTTACCACGACTGACTGCCGCTCATAAAAAAGGTAACTCGCCATGATCCGGTTATTCACTTACGTCTACATGTTGTTCCTCTACGCGCCCATCGCGATTATCGCGCTGTTCAGCTTTCACTCGTCCGCCTCGCTGTCGTTCCCGTTCGAGGGTTTTTCCACGCGCTGGTACGAGGCGCTGTTCAGCAGTTCGGACTTCATGACAGCCCTGACCAATAGTGCGATCGTCGCCGCCGGTTCGGCGATTCTCACCACGCTGCTGGGCACGTTCTCGGCCCTGGCGCTGATGCGCATGAAAGGCCGGGTAAAAGCGGTGTTCGCGTTCATGAACTTTGCCCCCATCGCCTTGCCCGGTTTGTTTTTGGGGATTGCACTGGTGATTTTCTTCTCACTGGTCGGCCTGCCCCGTTCGCTGCTGACGGTGATCATCGGCCACACCCTGTTCACCTTTCCGTTCTTCGTGGAGTCGGTGCGCTCACGGCTGGAGTATTTCGACCTGTCGTTCGAGGAGGCCGCCCGCGACCTCGGCGCCTCGCCCCTCAAAGCGTTTTGGCTGGTGACGCTGCCGATCATCGGGCCAACCATCGCCGGCGCCGCGATCCTCGCGGTGGCGCTGTCGATGGATGAATTCCTGATCACCGTGTTCGTCACCGGCAGCGACACCACGCTGCCCCTCATGATTCTTTCGATGATGCGCCGCGCCGTCAGCCCCACCATCAATGCCGCCTCGGTATTCATGCTGGTGGTGACCATCGCCATCATCGCCATTGCCGGCCTGGTCATGACCTTGCGTCGTCGCCGCCTCGAACTTGAACGTGCTGAAACTGCAGAGTAATCACCATGACCAACAGTATTGAACTGACCGGGATTTCCAAGAGCTACGGCAACCTCACTGCCCTGGGCAAAGTCGACCTCACGGTAAAACGCAACGAGATCCTGACCCTGCTCGGCCCCAGTGGCTGCGGCAAGACCACCCTGATGCGGATCATTGCCGGCTTCGAAGAGCCCACCACCGGCAAAGTGGTGATCGACGGCAAGGACTCCACCGCCCTGGCGCCTGAACACCGCCCGGTGAATATGGTGTTCCAGAAGTACGCGCTGTTCCCGCACCTGGACGTGTTCGACAACGTTGCCTTCGGGTTGCGTTTGAAGAAGAAGCCCAAGGATGAGATCAAGCGTGAAGTGAACAAGGCGCTGGAACTGGTGCAACTGGAAAGCTTCAAGAGCCGTTGGATCTCCGAGCTCAGTGGCGGGCAGGCGCAACGTGTGGCCCTGGCCCGCGCACTGGTGAATCGCCCGGCGGTGTTGCTGCTGGACGAGCCGCTGGCGGCCCTGGACCTGAAGATTCGCCATCACATGCTTAACGAGATCAAGCGCATCCACGAAGAGACTTCCACCACGTTTGTGTATGTGACTCACGACCAGGACGAAGCGATGATCTTGTCGGACCGTGTGGTACTGCTGAACAAGGGTGGCATCGAGCAGATCGGCGGGCCGCAGGAGATGTATTGGTCGCCGCGCACGTTGTTTGCCGCCAGGTTTTTCGGCGATACCAATATCGTCAACGGCACGTATGGGCTCGGTGGCGTGGTCGAGTTGCCGTTTGGGCGTTATGCCCATACGGCTAAAAGCGGCGTGGGTGCAGGGCCGGTGAATGTGTCGATCCGGCCTGAAACCATCGGCCTTGAGCCGGCTCTGGGCGCTGCACTGGCCGACGGTGCGTTTGCCGGGAAGGTCAAGGACACTTCGTTTATCGGTAATCGGGTGATCTACCGCGTGGAGGTGGCCGGTGGCACGCTTGATCTCAAATGCCAGCAACTACCGACTCCCGGCAGCCACGCACTGCCGCCGGGTACGAACGTGGCGTTGACCTGCAAACCGGAAAGCTTTGTGGTGATTCCGGTCTGAAGGGGTTGAACATGGGGCCTGGCTGAAGCAGCCGAGGTTCATTTTTACGCTGGATCATGCGCTCTTTCACGGGAGGCTGGTCTGGCGTTTTTTTTGCCCGGGGGGAAGAGAGTAATGGTCGGTTTTATTGAGCGGGAAGTGGGCCCTCCGGTAAGTCTAGATTTACCGGGGGCCCGTGCCGGGCTGACCATCTCATTAGGGCTCTGCCCCGCCTGTCG